>CAZODJ010000044.1:0-18612 GCA_964578555.1 uncultured Candidatus Kuenenia sp. | reverse complement strand
GCACGGCGGGCCATGGCCGGCCACGAGCGACTCCCGGTTCACAAGCGTCGGGAGCGCGGCCCTCGAGCGGTTTATCCGACCAGTCTGCTATCAGGACGTGCCGCAGTCACTCCTGCCCGACGCCCTCAAGGACGGCAATCCGCTCGGCATCATCCGGCTGGTGGAAGGCGTCGCCGATCGCCACTAAACGAATTCCGCTGGACCAGCGGAGAGGTCGTCAGTCGATTTTCAACAAGCGGCGAAAGATCGTGTCGCCGTTGGTGACGTACAGATGCTCGTGGCTCGGCCCGGCAAGGATGCAACTGGTCAGCGGCTTTGCCGGATTCGGCGTCGCCATGACGCCGGACAGCCTGCCGGTAGGATCGAAGATCTGAATACCCACGGCGCTCGTCACGTAATACCGGTCCGCGGCATCGATCGCCATGCCGTCACCCCGGGCCTCGGGCCCCTCACCTCGTCGGAGTGTCATCGTCGGCATGCCGGCATCGAGTGCCCCGTCGGGATTCACCCGAAACGTCCAGACGTGCTCCCCACGGTATTCCGAAACGGCCAGTGTCCCACCGTCAGTGGAAAGCGCGATGCCGTTGGGGCCAGCCAGCCCCTTCGCCGCAACCGTGACCGCGCCGGTCGCGATCGCGACTCGCTTCACTTCGCCGGCCTTCGTATCAGTGAAATAGAGAAAGCCATCCGGGGTGATCGCCAGATCATTGGGAACGACACCCGTGGCGAGCGTTTCGACCTTCCCGGTCGCCGGGTCAATCGTGATCACCCGCTGCTTTGCACCCTGGCAGCCGTAGAGTCGACCGTCGGGCCCAAACTCGAGACCACTGACGGCCTCGGCGGTGAGCGTTTCCTGCTTCCCGTCGGCAGCCGAGACGCGGTACACCGCCGGCGCCTTCATGTCGCAGAAATAGAAATTGCCCGCGGTGTCAGTGCAGGGCGCGTCGGCAAAGCCAAAGCCGGCGGCCACGACGGTCCACGCTTCGCCAGAAATCAGTTGCCGCCGGAGGGGGCGATCACCGCCGAGCGGAGCCGACGCGTCGAACGGGGCGTCATGCGACTCGTCACGCCATAGCCAGGTGAGTGCCTCGATGAACAGTTCGCCGCCGTGCTTGCCGTTGTGCCCAAACCCCTCGGCATAGTCGAACCGTACGTCGTAGCCCATGAAGTCGAGCGCAGCGGCCATCTCCTGATTCGCGAGCGGCCAACTGCCGTGGAGGTTGTCGAGGTCGCCGCTTGCGTCCTCCAGGTACACGCGGATCGGCTTGGGCTCCGTCTTGCGGATGACCGCCGGATAGATGTCGCCACCGCGGATGTTTGTAAAGCTGCCGATGTGGCTCATGACCTTGCCAAACTGGTCGGGCCGCTGCCAGGCCGCCGTGAAGGCACAGATGCCCCCTGACGACATGCCACAGATCGCCCGCTGCGCCGGGTCGGCTGAGACGTTCAGATCCTGGAGGGCGACGGGCAGCAATTCCTCGATGAGGAACCGCACGTAGCGGTCCGAGAGAGCGTCGTACTCGAATGATCGAATGCTCTGCGGCTTCGCCCCATCTCTCGTCGGCGGTACGACACCTGGATTGACGAACACCGCGACAGTCACCGGCATCGCCCCCTTGGCGATCAGCGCGTCAAACGCAGCCGCGGCCCTGAAGGCCCCGTCCGGCTTGGCGTACGCAGCACCATCCTGAAACACCATGAGCGCCGCCGGAGTCGCGGCCGTATACCGTGCCGGCACGTAAACCTGATACTCGTGCCTGGCACCGGGAAACAGTCGGCTCTCGGCCAAAACCTGCTTGGTGAACCTGCCCTGCGGCTCGGTTTCCGCCGCGCGGCTCGACACACCGGTGATCACCGCAGCCACGACGGCCACTCGAATGAGATTCATGAAGCGGATACCTCCCGGAGGACTGACACGGCCCGCTGGCCCGACACCACCTGGCCGAGAATGTAGCCGACGACCGCAAAGCCGAGGCCCCAGAAGTCGGATGGGATGGTCGTGAGCGTGGAAAAGACCGGCTGCGGAATCCGGCCATCGAGATGCTCCACCGTGAAGGCCGCCAGCCATGCCGCGAAACCCAAAAGCATCGAAAGCACCGCCGCAAGCTGTCCGCGAGGCCGCCCGTAGATCCCCATGGTGACCGGCACGAACAGCGCGACGAGCTGGATCGAGAGCGCGACGTCGAGTAGTTCCATCAGCGACTTGCCCCACATCGCCATCGCGATGCCGCCAAGTGACACCACAACCACGCACAGCCTGTCGCGAAGCAAAGGCCGATTCGCGAATACGGACAACCTGGCAAACAGGTTGTGGCCAAGGATCGTCGCCGGGGCCAGCACGGCGCTCGTCGCCGTCGAAACCACCATCGACACGATGGACACGACAAACACCACGAGCATCCCGGGAGAAAGGTAGGCCCCGGCGAGGAAGCCGACGGGGTCGATGTCGATGCCCGGATGAGTCACCAGCGACGCCAGACCGATCGTCACCGGGATCATCCCGAAGAAAAAGTAGACGACGCCAGCCAGAATGCACGCGTGCATCGCCGTATCGGCGCTCTTCGAGGCAAACACCCGCTGCTGCAAATCCTGACCCGGAATGTTGCCAAAGAGACCGGTGGCCCATGTCCCCAGCCAGGCGAGGAGCACCGTCAGCGACATCTCCGCAGGCACCAGCCGGAGATGATCGGGGTGGTGCTGCGCCACGTGAGAGAAAACCTTCCAGAGGCCGCGAAGCGGATCGCCGTCGCCAAGCATGGGTTGCGACAGGGTTGCGATGAGGAGAATGATCAGCCCCACGAAGCCAATCATGATCTGGATCGTGTCGGTAAGCGTCACCGACCACATGCCGCCGATCATCGTGTAGATCAGCGTGACGCCCGCGACGATGAGAATTCCGACGCCGAGCGGAATGCCAAAATACAACTCCAGGATCCTACCGAGCGCCGTGTACTGCAGAGCGATCCAGGAAAAGTACGCCGGCACCTGGATGACAGCGCTCACGATTTCGGCCAGCGAGCCGTAGCGCACACGATAGAAGTCGGCCATCGTGAAGAGCCCCATCTTCCAGAGCGGCCGGGCGTAAAAGACGCCCGCCAGCACGAGCGTCGCCGCGCACGCAAATGGGTCGAGGACGACGCCCAGCATGCCTTTTTCGCGAGCCCCGCCCGCGCTGGCAAACATCGCCGCCGCTCCGAACCAGGTGGCGATCAGCGTGCCCCAGGCGAGAAAGAGCGGGAGCCGCCTGCCTGCCACGAGGTAATCGGCTTCATCCTCGACCTTGCCCGTCGCGTAGATGCTGACTGCCAGCAGAAACACGACATACGCGATCAGTGCACCACCCAGCAGCCAGACCGCGCCGGGACTCAGGTCGAGCTGTGGGATGGAATTGGCGAGCGTCGGCATCATGCCAAGAGATCGGAAATTCGGCTGACCGGAGCGGAGGGTGTATCGGCGAAGTCAAGAGTGTACCGCGTGGAGGCTTACCCATGACTTGCAGCCACTGTAATCGTCGTGCCAGGGAAGTACGAGCGGCTCGATGAGGGGGCTCACGGCCACCTCCAGCACGTGCAGTTCATCCTTCCAGCGGTGAAACCGCTCCGCCACGACCGCATCAGCCCAGACGTGCCGGCACCGAAACCGTGCCAAGGCGTCTAGCGATTCGACCCGCGTGGCTCGCAGTATCTCCGCCTCGTGTGTCAGCACAACGCTCCCCTCGGGAGGACGGTCGGCGTCGATTCCCACGAGGAGATCACGGGCCTCTGGGATCAATTGCTCGGCCGATTGGTGGAGAAACGTCGGCAGGAGGAGAAATCGGCGATGGTCGACGCGAAACTCACCGCCCGGCTCGACGATGCCTCCCTTACGAAGAATGACATCCTGGCGGCCCGTGGCGAGTGCTCGGCAGATCGCAGCCCATTCTTTCAAGGCGGTCGGCATAGCGGTGGTTACTACTGACCACGGACGAAGATCCCGTCGGCCGTGAACTGCACGATCGGCAGGGCCAGTTTCGGATCGAACACCGCCGTACCTTTCACCACCACCTCGCTCCCCTTCGCGATCCCGAACAACTGCCGCGAATCGATCGGGATCACCTTGCCATCGGCACCGAGGAACTGCACGGCAACCATCGGGGCATTGGCCTGTTTCTTTTTGCAGAAGGGGCAATTGTCGGCGTCGTGTCCGGGCTTCTTGGCGTGGTCATCGGCCGGAATCTCCACAAGCACAAACGACGCCTTATTCTCGAGAAAAGGCTCCATGCCCTTGGCCCCGAGCCGCCCTGCGACCACGAGCGGCTGCGGCACGTTGACTGGCGCTTTGAGCAGCTGCTGCCGAGCCGCCGTCGGGGTGACCGCGCCAACCGGCTCGGCACCCAGCACCAATTGCTGCCGCACACCGGCGGCATCAACCGCCTCCAATGCCAACGCCACCGATGGCACGAGGCAGACCAGCGCAGCCACCAGATGCTTCGAAACGTTATGTCGCATCGTCACTCCTTTATTGATCGGCACCATCGTCGCCCACCGACTGCTTCGATCCTTCAGCAGCCTTCTCAACCCCTCCAACAGCAATCGTCGCACCATCTTGGATGGCGGTAGCAGCCTTCTTGAGTTCCTCGATCGCGGCCTGAATGCGCGGCTCGTGCTCCAGATAGTCGATCGCCTCTCGCACCTTTTCATCTGAGGAGTGAAGGGCCGTGTCGAGTTTATCGAAGCAGTCGAAGATCTCGTCGAGGGCCTTCGTTGCGCCGGCCTTGGCCTCGTCGGAGAGCTTGGCCGATCCAACCAGGCGGTGCATGTCTTCGACCAAGTGACCGACCATGTGCACATGACCATCGGCATTATCGAGATTTTTTTTGCCAAGCTCCTCCTTGACGCTCGCGGAAATCTTTACGAGTTCCGCCACAGCGCTGGCGAGCGTGTCGTGAGTTGCATGCTCACCGTGGTCATGGTCGTGATCGTGGTCTTCGTGGGCGTCTTTCTTGCCGTGGTCATGGTCATGGTCATGCGACGCGTTCGCCATCACAGGTTTGGCTTGGGGAGCTTTCGCTGGAGCGCAGCCGCTTGCGAAAAAACCTCCTACCGACATCATCCCGATCACCAGCGCGGTTTCCGAGTGCAACGTACGCCTCACCATGACCAACCTCCTCGACAAAAGCCGATGACCGAGTTCGTAAATGCAATCCCTGTGCAACAACAACAGAAAGCGTAGCGTCGCGACGAAAAAAGAGCCAGTTCGGGTTTGCGAAAAACCGCAATCCGCAGGCCTTTCCCCATCAAGCCGCAAGGCGTACGCCCCCGGGATGACGCACCAGCCGCCGCCGCTGCAGTCCACCGGGCTCGCGCCCTGGTGCTTGTTGGAGGAGGGCTTTCTGGATTGATCATGTGCGATGGCCGTCCGCCCGTCGATCGCGATCGGCGTCGGCTGAAGGGGCTGGCAACCGGGGCTGCAGCCGCGGCGGCACCACGTCGGCCGTTAGGCAGACGAACGACCTTTCGGGCAGTTCCAGCGGCTTCGACACGTTGACCAGAGGGCCAGCACCGCCCGGGTGGATGTCGTGGGGCGGCTGCCTGGCTGTATCGACGAACACCCGCCAGGGCAGATCGGCAATCACGGGCGACTGCGGAACGTGGAACGTGCGGGGCAGGCCGCCGGCATGACAGAAAATAAGGACATGCCGGGGAGTTCCCTCGATGCCGCCAGCCGCGATGTCGGCCGCGTCGTAGAGCTTCACGGCCGATGGCGCGCTAAAGAAGCAGGTGAGACTTGCATCGGCGGCATACCAGTCGACGTGCGTGCCATCCGGCGAGTACCACTCGACATCGGGCAGCATGCCATCCGCCGACCGTCCGCCTTCCAGGAATGACCGCCGCCGCAGCGTGGGGTTGTCGAGCCGTTGACGGATCAATTCCCGAACGAACCGCACGAGATCCTGGTTCGTCTCGACGAGGCTCCAGTCAAACCACGAGATCTCGTTGTCTTGACAGTACGCATTGTTATTTCCCTGCTGAGTACGGCGACACTCGTCGCCAGACAGCAGCATCGGCACGCCCTGGCTGAGCAGCAGCGTGGCGAACATATTGCGAATCTGCCGCTCGCGGAGACCATCGATGTCGGCCCGCTTCGTGGGCCCCTCGATTCCGTAGTTATCCGAAAAGTTGTTGTTATCGCCGTCGCGGTTGCCCTCGCCGTTGATGTCGTTGTGCTTCTCGCGGTAGCTGACGAGATCGTTGAGCGTGAAGCCGTCGTGCGACGTCACAAAGTTGATCGAATGAAAGGGCTGGCGGCCGTCGTCACCGTAGAGATCGCTCGAGCCGGCAAGCCGCGTGGCGAGGTGGCCCGTCTGGGCGAAGTCGCCCCGCCAGTAGCGGCGGACGTCGTCCCGATAGCGGCCGTTCCACTCGGCCCACCGCATGCTTGCAAAGGATCCCACCTGGTAGGCGCCGGCCGCGTCCCAGGCCTCGGCGATGATTTTCGTGTCGGCGAGCATTGGGTCTTCCGTGATCACCTCGACGATCGGCGGGTTGGGGAGGATGTCGCCGTTGCGGTCACGGGAGAGGATGCTCGCAAGATCAAACCGAAAGCCGTCGACATGATAGGTATGCACCCAATGCCGCAGGCAGCGGAGGATCAGCTCGCGGACGATCGGATGATTGCCATTGATCGTGTTGCCGCAGCCCGTGTAGTTGCGGTAGTAGCGGCCCCCTTCACTCAGCATGTAGTAGACATGGTTTTCCAGGCCCTTGAAGGAGAACGTCGGCCCGAGCTCGTTGCCTTCGGCGGTGTGGTTGAAGACAACGTCGAGAATGACCTCGATCCCGGCCGCATGGAGGGCACGCACCATCTCCTTGAATTCGCGAACCTGGCAGCCCGGCTCCGTGCCCGCCGCATAGCCCCGGTGGGGAGCGAAGAAGGCCATCGGGTCGTAGCCCCAGTAGTTGCGGCGGGCGCCCACCTCGCCCGAAGGCTCCTCGGTCGGAAACTCATGCACCGGCATGAGTTCGACGGCGGTTACCCCGAGCGACTTGAGATACGGGATTTTCTCGATCACGCCGAGATACGTCCCCGGATGCTCGACACCGCTTGATGGGCTTTGCGTAAAACCCTTCACGTGCATCTCGTAGATCACCGTGTCGGCGAGTCCGCGGCGAAGGTGGCGGTCGCCCTGCCAGTCAAACGAGTTGTCGATGACGACGCACTTGGGCGGCCGCACGATCCCGTCGTCGCCGGGCAGATAGGAGCCGGCCAACGCCTGGGCATAGGGGTCGATCAGCCTGGCCTCACCGTCGAACCGCTGCCCGCGGTCTGGATCGAAGGGCCCGTCGGCCTGGAAGTGGTAGAGCAGCCCAGGCCTGAGTCCGGGAACATAAATGCTCCAAATATCTCCCCACCGATCCCTGGCCGGATCGAGGGCGATCACCTCGGCCGGCTCAGGATCACTCACCGCGTCGTAGAGCAGCACCCGCATGGCCGTGGCCGAACGGCTGTAGACCACGAACTGCACGCCCTTGTCATGCAGCACCGCGCCGTAGGGCAGGGGATGGCTGAACTGGAACGCCGGCAGGGGCTGGCGACCGTGGGCACGCTTGGCGATCGTTTTGGACGCCGTGGACTTGCGGGGTGGCATGACAGTGGGATGATACCACTTCCACCACCCGAAAACGGATGAATCGTGTCAGGCGCCACCTATTCCAGTGCCGGAGTCAACCTCGAACTCTACGAGCAGGCGATGGCCCGCCTGCCGGCGCACATGCGGCGAACGCAATGTCCGCGAGTTTTGAGCCCCGAGGGGGGCTTCGCAGCCCTGTTTCGCCTCGACTTCGGCGGACTCTTTCGTCGCCGCTACAGCGACCCGCTGCTCGTCTCCTGCACTGATGGCGTCGGCACGAAGCTCAAGATCGCCGCGACCGCGGGCATCCACGACACTGTCGGCATCGACCTGGTGGCGATGAGCGTCAACGACGCCCTCTGCACCGGTGCTGAGCCGCTCTTCTTCCTCGACTACATCGGGATGTCGCATGATGATCCGGCCCTGCTCGAACAGATCGTAAAGGGCATCGCCGACGCCTGCGTGGAGTGCGAGTGCGCGCTCGTGGGAGGTGAGACTGCAATCCTGCCCGACATGTATCAGCGGGGCGAATACGATCTCGCCGGCTTCTGTGTGGGCGTGGTCGAGCGAAAGCGGCTTGTCGACGGATCCCACATTCAGCCAGGAGACATCGCCATCGGCATCGCATCGAGCGGGCTGCACTCCAACGGCTACAGTCTCGTTCGCAAGGTCGTGTTCGAGATGGGGGGCTTTTCCTGCGGGAGCCGTGTGCCAGAACTCGGCGGCCGCACCGTGGGCGAGATCCTGCTCACGCCGACGCGGCTCTACGCCCGGCCAGTGAAGTCGGTGCTGCGCCACTACCGCGTGAAGCAAGTGGTGCACGGGATCGCCCACATCACCGGCGGCGGGCTGGCCGAAAACCTCGCGCGGGTCGTGCCGCCATCCGTGCAGGTGGAGATCGATCGTGGCAGCTGGCCGGTGCCGGGCGTCTTCGGCTGGGTGCAGCGGCTCGGCTCGATCGAGGCGGCCGAGATGGATCGCGTCTTCAACATGGGAGTCGGCATGGTGCTCATCGTCGCCCCACACTACGCCGACAGCATTCGTCATCAGCTCGCCGATTGCGGCCACGAAAGCTGGCAGATCGGCACCGTGCGAGCGGCTCGCGCCGATGAAGAGCGGGTCGTGCTGCGGTGACCAGCCGCGATCACCAATGCCTTGCTCCAGAAGATTCCCTCAGAATTTCCCGGGTCGCAGCACTTCGACATCGGCCAAAAAAGCCACCATGGCGTAGTTGGAGTAGTAGCGGGTCTGCAGGTGGCCCAACAGCATTTCCGCCTGCGGCCGGTCGCAGATCACCTCGATGCGAATGTTCCGTGATTCATCCCACGAGGCATCGCGGACACCCCGGCTTCCTTTGCCCCGCGCGTCAGAAATCGTATAGCCACGGATTCCCAGGCGATCCATATCGCGGATCAGTACGTGTTCAATGCTCGCCTCCGTGAACACGGTGAGCAGCGTGCGTTTCTCAGTGTGCATGCGGATTGGTCTACTCCTGTCAGGGCCTCATCCACTGACTCGCCATCCAGTGGTAGAGCGGGATGCCGAGCAGGATGTTGAAGGGAAACGTCACGCCGAGCGAGCCTGCCAAAGAAATCGCCGGATTGGCTTCCGGTACGGCAATCCGCATGGCGGCCGGCACGGCAATGTACGAGGCCGACGCGGCCAATGTGGTCAGCATCGTGACACCTCCCGTTGAAAGGCCGAGAAGCACCCCGGTGCCTAAGCCAAGACAGGCCGAGAGCAGCGGCATCCCAAGACCGAAAAGGATCAACGAGAAACCGCGTCGCCTCAGTTCGCCAACCTGACGACTCACGATGAGGCCCATCTCCAAGAGGAACAGCCCCAGTACCGGCTTGAAGAGGTCAAAATACAGGCCGCGTATCGGCTGCAGACCCTGTGGCCCGCCCGCCCAACCGATCGCCATGCCTCCCAGGAGCAGGGTCACGCCCTTGCCCAGGAAGGCCTCATGCCCAAGGGACTTCCAGTCAGTGTCATGGCTGATACCGCGAGCCAGCACGATACCGACCAGGATGGCTGGAATCTCCATCACGGCCAGCAAGACGGCCAGTTGCGGCTCCACATCGAGCCCCCGCGAAGCCAGCCACGCTGCGGCCACCGCAAACGTGGCGACGCTGACCGAGCCATAGTGGGCCGCCATGGCAGCAGCATTGGGGCGATCGAAACGAAAGAGTGTCCGTAATCCAGCGTACGCGATAAGCGTTTGCAGGATGCCCAAGACGACTACCGCGAGGATTTGCGGCAACAGTGGAAGCAGCGGCTGAGTGGCAAGCCCTTGCCCGCCCTTGAGGCCGATCGCGAGCAGCAGAAATATCGTCAAAGAATCATAGAGTGTGCTTGGAAGTTTCAGATCGGAACCGAGCAGACCTGCCACGAGCCCGAACAGGAAAAACAGAATGACTGGGTCCATCAAGGGCTCTCAGGTGGTGGAATATGGCCGACGCAGGAATCCGCGATCACCGCTGGACAGCAAGAAAACCTGCTACTGCCCGAGCGATCGCTCACCGTTCGACGGACTGGGCTGGTCGCGAGGCTGCACGCGTGACGCCCGGTCGCGACGGGCCGGCATCACGAATCGCTGAGAGCACCTGCGACTCGGTGATTAAATCACGGAGCACGATCGGATCCGGCGGCGCTCCTCCGGATGGAGCCGCCGGAAACACCGCCAGTACCGGGATCGACTTGCTTTGCAACGTGGCGAGCATGTCCTTGATCTCCGGCGAGCCATCGGTCCAGTCGGCCAGCATCGGCACGACTCGATTCTCATCGAGCGCGGACTTCACCTTCCGCGTCTCGATCGCCGTGGCGAGATTGAACTTGCAGGTCGGGCACCAGTCGGCTGAGAAGTCAATCAGCACCGTCGCCCCCTCACTCCGCAATTCCGCGAGCCGCTGCCGGGAGAAGGGCTCCCATTCGATCACCGATTTCACCGGTCCGAGGAAGAAGAAGGCGAGCGAGCCAATTACGGTGGCCAGCGTCGCCGCCTGGACCCAACGACCAAAGCCGATCGTGCCGCCATTGGCCTCCTGCGCCTTTCCTACCCACCAACAAGCGGCCCAGATCCCGATGAGCATCGTGAATGTCGGCACGAAGTAGTCGTGGCTCAGAAACGTGAAGAGGTAGGCCACCGTGCCGAGCATCACGAACCCGAGGATTTCCTTGAACGTGCCCATCCAGGCACCGGGCTTGGGCAAGAACCGGACAAGAGCAGGGAACAGGCCGACCAGGATGTACGGGAGGGCCATGCCGGTGGCAATCGCCCCGAACACGGCATACGTCACGCTCGTCGGCTGCGTGAGCGTGAAGCCGAACACGGGGCCAAGAAATGGCCCGCTGCACGGCGTCGCCAGCACGGTACTCAACACGCCCTTGAGGAACGAGCCGGCCGGCCCCTCCTGCGACTGCACATGGCCCGCCTTTTCGCCGATGAAGCCCGGAATCGGCAGCTCCCACACACCGAGGAACGACAGCGCGAAGGCGAACACGATGCCCGCCATCGCGACGTTGAACTTCCACGAGGTGAACTGTTCGCCCCAGGCGAGGTTGCTTTCGGCAAGACCGACGTTGGCCGCCACGCTCAGCGTGGCTAAGACGAAGAACACCGCATACAAGCCGGCGCAGTACCACATATTGAGCTGCAGCACATCCCGCCGCGTTTTGCCCGACTGCTGCGCAAACGACATCAGTTTGAGACCCAGCACTGGGAGCACGCAGGGCATGAGGTTGAGAATCAGCCCGCCAAGCAACCCGGCGAGCAACGCGGCCGGAAGCGAGAGCGGAATCGCAGCGTCGACACCCGTGGCGCTGGGCAGAGCAGTCATGGCCGGTGCCACCGGCAACGCTGAGGCGATTTCGATCTCAGCTGGAGCCCGGGCGGCTTCCGCATACCGCGCCTCGAAGAATTCGAGCCTCGCGTCGGCAGGATTTTCACCCGCTGGAATCGTAGCGGTGAGCCGCGCCGCCCATGGCGGATCGCACGTCGTGTCACTGCAGGTCTGAAAGCCGACGATCGCGTCGATCGTCCGCGGGGCGTCGACCGGGGCATCGATCGCCGCCTCCAACAGCATTTCAAAGGCCACCGGCCCTTCAACGGCGCCCGCCGCGGCGAGCTCAGCCGAAGCGGCAGCTTGGGCCTCGGTGGCCGAGAGCCGCGTGGCCCGAACGACACGACCGCTGCCAGGATCGCTGTCAGGCAGCGAGACGATGGTCGGCTTGCCCTGCCCCACACCGCTCGCATCAGTGGAGGACGGCTTGTAAAGGTGCCAGTGATCGTCGGGAACAAGCCTGATCACGAGCGGCCAGGCCAGCCCGCCGCCGGCCCGACACACCGGCGGCTTGAACACTGCCTCGAGCCGCACATGCCCTCGGTCGGGAGCATGGCTGGCCACAACGGGCTTCACCCCCGCTGCCCGGGATGCGACGTCACAGGTCGCAGTGAAAGGAATGATTTCCGGCGGCGTGCAGGATGTGTCTTGGCACAGCTGCAGGCTCACGGTGCCATGCACGTCGGAGGCCGTTCCGGAGGCATTCGCCTCCAGCGGCACTCGCCACGTCACCCGACCATGATGCTCCTCCAGAACGAGCCCTTGCCACGACGGCACGTCGTCGACCCGCCGCCTGTCCGGCTCGACATCGGGCAGAAAACTGCCCGCCGGACGCTGGGGCGAGTCGTCGGCCACGACGATCTTCGTCGCCTTCGGGCCACCCGCCTTCTCGGCGTCTTTTCCTTGTTCGAGAGAATAGAGGTGCCAGCCCTCTTCGATCGTGGCTGTGACCGCGAGAACGTCTGGCTTCCCACCACCGCCCGGCTCGACCACCGCCGAGATCGTGACGGGGGCCCCTAGTTCGTCAGTGACATCGGCCAATGGGTTGAACAGATCACTGGCCGGCCCCGGCTCGACACCGCCGGGCGGCGCGGCCGACGCCGCGATTGACGCACAGATCAACCAGGCCAACACGACGCCAGCAATACCGCTCAGTCCTGCCCTACGCTTTGCGACAGTCCACGCACAAGTTGTTGTCATAAAAAAAGTGTAGCGGCGCCGATTTTTAGCGGTCAATCGAGATTGAGGCCGCTGTCACAGAACCCCTGCGACACGCTCCTCGCGAGGTTTCGCACCGCGCCCGGCAGAGCCGAGAGCAGGAAGTCGACCCGTGCTTCTGCCTTTTTTATATCGGCAAACAGGCGGCCCTCCTCCACGATCCACCGAAACCAGTTGTCGAGCCCGAAGAGAATGCCGGTATCGCGCAGAAACGGCACCAGCGACACCTCGTCGCCAGAGAGTGGGCGGATGGCGGAATAGGAATCGAGAAACGCTCTCATTGTCTCTTGATCGACCGCCCAGCCTGCGACGAGCCGCGCCACGTCGGTGGCGGGCGTGTCGATGCCGGCGGCATGCCAGTCGATGATGCCCGCCACCTGCTCGCCGACGAACAGCACGTGATCGCTCCAGATGTCGCGGAGCACCGGCTGCATGACAACCGATCGCGACTCCCACTCAGCGACCCGGGCGACCGCCTGCCCGCCACCGACCGCTGCGAAGATCGCGATGGCCCGCTCGAACTGTTCGCGGAGCGGTCCACGATACGTTGCATCGAGCCGCGTCACCCACGGCCGCGCGAGTAAAGCGCGGGCCCGCGCCACGCGGTGCAACACGCCCGGCGAATGACCAAACCGCCGCGGGCAAGCGGGCCACGCAGCTGCCGCTCGATGTGCCCGCGCCAGCACGTCGGCCGCCGCGGCAGCCTGCCTGCCAGACGGCTTCCTGGTCGCGCTGCCGGGCATCCATTGCAGCAGTTCCCAGAGCGAGCCGCCTTCATCGGCCTGCAGCGTCTCACCGTCCTGTGTCGCTACGCTCATGGGCACCTGCAGCACACCGGCGCCGCGCACGAGCCGCATGAATGCATGGACCCAGGCGGCATGTTCACGGCTGGCCGACGTCGCGAAACTCTTGAGGACGAATCGGTGGCCGTCATGGTCGACAGCCCATGCACGGGCACCGCTGAGGCCTCCCACCAACGGCGTGGCCGCGACATCGGCCCCACACCACCGACGGCACATCGCTCGGGGAAACACGTCGCTCGCCTCAGACACACATCACCCAAAAACTGGTTGACGATCCGAATCGATGCTACCCTTCCATACATGGTCGCGGCAGCACCTGCCGACGGCCTCTCCAGGAGATCGGTTGATGACAGGCAAAAATTGGAACTCTCGAGTGGTCGCTCATGTCGTGGCAGCGATCGTCGTGGCCGGTGGCAGCGTGGCCCGAACCGAGGAACCCAAGAAGCCCGACGACAAGCCGGTATCCAAGAGCGAAGACACACAGGTCATACCCGCCGGCAATGCTTCGCAGAAGCCATTTGCCGTGTTACTGAAGGATGCCGCGCGACTGCCGGGGCTGATCGCTCTCTACCAAAAGGACGGAAAAGTCTATGCCGAGCTTCCGAACTCCCTGCTCGGCAAGGACTTCTTTGTGTCGATCTCGATCGCCCGCGGCATCGGCGAAAGCTCCCTCCTCGGCGGCATGAGCTGGGGCTTCGGTGACGACTGGGTGTGGCAGTTTCGCAAGGTCGACGACACCATTCATGTCATCCGCAAGAACGTCCGCTTTTTTGCCGACGCGGGCAGCCCTGAGGCAAAGGCCGTCGACCTGGCGTACACCGACAGTGTGCTCTTTGCCGTGCCGATCGCAAGCACGAGCCCTTCGGGTGGCCACGTCATCGACCTGGGATCGATCTTTTTCACCGACCTGCCACAGATCTCAAACGCGCTCTCGGGCTTTTCGTTCGCCCGCGACCGCACCACGTGGGCGAGCGTGAAGGCATTCCCCGACAACGTCGAGCTGCAGGTGGCGGCAACCTACGCCTCCAGCGGGAAGACGCAGATTGATACCGTGCCCGACAGTCGCGGCGCCACGATCACCGTCCACTATTCACTGAGCCTGCTGCCGCAAAACACCTACAAGCCGCGGCTCGCCGATGACCGCGTGGGGTACTTTGTGACGGCGTTGAAAGACTTTTCGCAGAGTGTCGACGAGGATCGGTTTGTCCGCTACGTCAATCGGTGGAACCTCGAGAAGGCCGACCCGTCGGCGGTGGTGTCACCACCGAAAAAGCCGATCGTGTTCTGGATCGAAAACACCGTTCCCTTCCGCTACCGTCAGCCGATTCGCGAAGGAATCGAGGCCTGGAACGTCGCCTTCGAGAAGGCTGGCTTCGCCAGTGCGATCGAGGTTCGGCAGCAGCCTGACAAGACCGACTGGGATCCGGAAGACGTCAACTACAACACGTTTCGCTGGATCACCGCGGGCGCAAGCTTCGCCATGGGACCATCGCGAGTCAACCCGCGGACCGGCCAGATCCTCGATGCCGACATCATCTTCGATGCCGACTTCCTGCAATTCTGGCGGACGCAGTATGAGACGTTCACCCCGCAGTCGATCGCAGCCCTCACCGGGGGCGGGTCGCCGACCAGCGGGCTCCACAGTGGCCACGGCCCTTGCTGTGCCGCCTGCACCCTCTTCGATGGCCATGCACGTGAGACGGCGCTCGCCGCGACGATGCTGGCGGCGACAGCCGAGCCGGGCCTGTCAGAGAAGGAAAAGGACAAGGTCGTGGTGCAGGGCCTCAAGCTCGTGACGATGCACGAGGTGGGCCACACTCTCGGCCTCCGGCACAATTTCAAGGGCACCGCCTACCGGAGCCTTGCCGACTTCAACGATGTCTCGAAGACCCGCGAAAGCGGCGGCAGCACGAGCGTGATGGACTATATCCCCGTGAACATCGTGCCGCAGGGCAAGACGCAGGGCGACTACTACGCCACGGCACTCGGCCCGTATGACCTGTGGGCGATCGAATATGGCTACAAGCCGCTACCCGGTGGTTCCCCCGAAGGAGAGCGGGGCGAATTGGAGAAGATCGCCGGCCGTAGTGGTGATCCGGCGCTCGCCTTCGCGACCGACGAGGATACCGAAGGGAATGATCCCGACCCATTCTCCAACCGTTTCGACCTCGGCAAGGATCCGCTCGAGTTTGCCACGCTGCGGGCCGACCTGGTGGCTGAGGTGATGCCGAAGATCGTCGACCGCCTGGCCACGGTCGATCCTAAGACCGGCGAGGGGGGCTACAACCGTGTGCGTCAGGCCTTCGGCGTGCTGCTTTCGGCGCACGGCCAGGCCATGCACTTTGCGTCGCGACTCATCGGCGGCCTGGAGACGTCGCGAAGCCACCGGGGCGATGACAACGCGCCGCCGCCGTTTCGGGTCATCTCCGCACAGCAGCAGCGGGATGCCCTCGCGCTGCTCGAGAAACGGATGTTTGCCGCGGAGCCGTTCACGTTCCCTCCGGCGCTGCTTAACCAGCTCGTGGCCACGAAATGGCTGCACTGGGGGGCGACGCCGGTCTCGCGGGAGGATTACGCCATCCACGAGGTGGTGCTGATGTGGCAGGATCGCATCCTGGGAAATCTCCTCGACTCCGCAACGCTCTCGCGGATCCGCGACAGCGAACTGAAGGTGGCGGCCGACGAGGATGCCTTCACCACGGCCGAACTGCTCGATCGGCTCACCAGGGCGATCATGCAGGAGGTCGAGACGATCGGACCGGGCGACTTCACGCCCCGCAAGCCGGCCGTGGCCAGCCTGCGGCGCGGACTGCAGCGGGCGTATGTCACGCGGCTCGCCGGCCTGGCGATGGGCTCGGCGCCATCGCTCCCCGATGCTCAGGCGCTCGCCACGATGCACCTGCGTTCGATCAAGGATTCGATCGAGACGCTGGTGGCCAAGGATGACGTGAAGCTCGACGATGTGTCGCGGGCCCACCTGGCGGAGCTGCAAGCCCGGATCGAGGCGGTTCTCGATGCCGACTTGAACCTCCCCCGCCCCTAGCAGAAAGAAATCGATGCGGCTCGTGATGGCGGTGGTGAAGCCGGCCCAGGTGGAGGCGGTGCGGCGGGCCTTGGCTGCGGTGCAGGTGACGAGGCTGACGATCTGCGATGCCCAGGGCTATGATGAGGCCGCTGGGCGGCTCGTGCAGCAGACCTGCCTGGAGATTGCCGTCAATGAAGACTTCGTGGATCGTACGGTGAAGACGATCGCCGCCGCGCTGACAGCCGCCGGCGCGGCCCCGGAGGGACAGATCCTGGTCATGCCCATCGACGAGGCGGTGCAGCTCTACCGCACGGTCCGTGGGCCGGAGGCCGTGTAATCGTCCACTGGAATCGATGGACGTGGAGCGTGAGGGCAGGGGAGGTGTGGATGGATGAACAACGGCAGATCCTGCTGGTTTCTCCCGACTTGATGTCGACGAGTCGGATCGCGGGGCTGGCCCGCTCCGCCAATGCCCGCCTGGAAACACTTCGCAGTCTCGACGAGACGCCCAAGAGCGGCCCCTTCGCCATCGCCCTGATCGATTTACAGGCGTTAGACGGTGATGCGGCAGTCCTCGTCTCTCGCGTGCGGGCCATCCTGGAAACGCTCCCCGCTCAGGCCGACGCGCCGTTTCGCCTCATCGCCTTCGGGCCGCACGTCCACAAGCAACGGCTCGAGGACGCCACGGCCGCCGGTGCCGACGCAGCCGTGAGCCGTGGGGAATTGCTCGGCGGGTTTGCCGGGCTCATCAACCGCTGGGCCGACTGACCTACGCTGCCGGCTCTTCGAGGACGACTTCGTCGAGTTCCGTGCCATCGACGTCCTGCCGCAGGAGCAGGTAGGCGGCGGTGGCGATCGACCAGAAATAGCCCCAGCCGAAGGAGCCCAGCAGCCACTCGAGGCCACGGGTCCAGAAGGCAAGCGCCTTCACGCCCCATGGCTCGCTGCATCCGCTGGCAGTGGTGCACGTCCGGACGCCGTCCAGGATGGCCGCCGTGCGGTCATGCCCCATCCCGAAGCTGGCAGCCCACAGGGCAAGCGTGCCGGTGGCGTCGGCCAACACGCCGGCCGCGGCAAAGGCGGGAATCGCGACCACCAGCGCCACGAAGGCGTAGAACGCGACGTGGAGCGGCCGCTGGTAGAAGTAGGAAAACGCGGTCGAAATTGCCTGAAAACTGTCGCCTCGCTCGACCCCGACCGTCGCCACCATCAGCGGCCATGCGGCCACGACACCGATCGCGAGGATCGCCAGCACCACCGCGCCGGCCAGCACGAGCGGCCAGATCGCCCCGGCCAAAGCCAGGCCGACATCGGTTCGCATAAGGAGCCCCAGGAGGGCTCCGGGGATCGCAAGGGCGAGGATTCCGATGAGAACGAACGCGACTGAGTTGAACGCGGAGAGCCAGTTCTGGGAGCCGTAGCGAAGTCCGCCGATGAGCCCCGGCGTCTCCTCGCCGACCAACGAGAGCGCCACGTGCCGCACGATGGCCGTTCCGAAGATCGACCAAACGAGCACGAACCAGCCAATGCGCGCGAGCGCTCCGCCCACCTCGCGCAACGTCGCTGAAGGACTGAAGGGGAGGGCCACCAGTCGGAGCACGTTGCCGCCGGTGGCGGGCAGGAGATCGGCCGCGGCCCGCAGCGCCGGCACGGCGTGGGCGCTCGGCGACAGGCCGGGCACGGGCGGGGCCGGCGGCTGCATCTCCATGGCCACCTCGCTCGCGGTGGCACCGCCGGCCAATCCCAGGCTGTCGGCCACCGACCAGCCAGCCCAGGTGGCGAGGGCACCGAGCGCAGCGAGCAAAATCACCGACGGCGAGAAGGCAGCACCGGCAGCACGAAACAGAAGCCACCACGGGAGCGCCTCACTCCATTGAATCTCGTGGATGACTCGACTGGACGATGGTTCGTTGCCGGCTGCCATAAAGCCCTCGCGGATCGGGGAAGGAATGTGCCGCAGAGTATAAGAGGGGGCAACCGCTTTCCAACACAGCCGGACGCACCAATCAGCGTCGCCGCAGCCCCCGGGCTTGCGCCCGGGGCTTTCTGGAGGATGGGACCGCCCGCCTGGAGGGCGGGCTTACGAGAGCGACCGGAGGGTCGCCAAGAAACCCG
>CAZODJ010000043.1:0-18665 GCA_964578555.1 uncultured Candidatus Kuenenia sp. | reverse complement strand
TGCATGACCGGCTCATGCTGGTGGGAGGCGACGGCCACGGCCTGATCCTCATCGATCAGGAATTGGGCCGCGAAGCCGATGCCCACGCAGCTGCCGGCTGAGCGAGACCGACGGGATCGGCAAGACGGGACGATCCAACGTTCAATCGTCGGTTGACTTTCGCTGAAAGGCCTGCCGCAGTCGGCTGTGGGCGGCGGTGATCGTGAGGGACCGTGCGCGGAGCGACTCCCCACTGTCGCCGTGCTCGATCGCGTCCTCGAGATCCTCCAGCCGCGATTCGTATTCCCGCACCACGCCCAGATCGGCGTCGCTCACACGCCCCTCCCGGAGGTAGCAGCCGACGAGCAGTCGGCGGGTCCAATTCTCAGCGGTGGGGATCGCCTGCATCGCCCGCGCGGTGTCGCCGGTCATCGCGGCGTGCGTGACCTCGATGTTGGCGTCGGAGAGTTCTGGCAGCACCTCGGTGGCCGGCGGATAGTAGGCATAGCAGCCAAGAATGCTTCCGGCGACGATGGCCCCGAGGCCGATCAGGGCGAGCACCGGCCCGGGGATCACGATGTCCCACCTGTCGGCAACACGGCCATCGGCACGTGGACGTACAAGCCAGGCGTCGAGTCTCCGGTTCGGATCGACCGCCCGCAGCAACCCGCCGAGGGCGACCAGGCCGACGAGCGCCCCCGTGCCAAACCACTCGTGCGGTAGCGTCTCCTGCTTCACACGCCGACTGATCTCGGCCAGGAAGCCCCCGCTGGGCACCTGCCCCGGATGAAACGGCGCGCAGTAGCGATCGAAGGCATGGGTATGGCCGATCGGCTCGACCTCCCGTGGATAGAGCGGTCGCTCGATTCCGTACGAGATGATCAGCACGGCCAGGAAGATGATGCCGAACCAGACCACGAGTTTCCGCCAGCCGTAGTTGACGAGCATCCAGGCGATCAGTCCGAGGTTCATCCCGGCTCCCAGCGTGAGCAGGATGAAGGCCGCACCGATCGAGTTGCCATGCTGGAACATCGACCCGAGTTGGGCCATCACGATCATCGGTGTCGCATAGGCCGGTGTTGCGATCGCGGTCATCAGCAGCGGTGAGGCAGGATTGTCATGCGCCATCGAGAGCTGCAGGGAACCGGCCGGGAGAACGACCGCAAGGAGCCCCACGCCCAGCAGGCCGATGCCGATGAGTCCGGCGGTACCGCTTGTCGTTTCGCGGGCCATCTCCACGATGATCGCCAGCATCCGCCGGATTCCCTGCGGTGGGGTCGGTGGCTCGGGGAAGTGCGCCTCCGTGTGCGGAAAGAGCCAGTCGAACAGACCTCCCGACACCATCACCACCACCAGCGAGCAGGCGGCAAACGCCATGATCGTGAACGGCTTGGAGAGCGTGAGGCCGTAGAGCAAGGAGAGCGGGTCGAAAAGCGGGCTCGAGAGGGCGAAGGCGAAGATCGTGCCGACGGCGATCCCACTGGCCCGCAATTGCCGGCAGATGGGAATCACACCCAGCGAGCAGCCCGGAAGCAGCATGCCAATGAGCCATGACTGCGCGAGGGACAGGAGCGAATTCGACCCGAAGAGTCGTCGCGTGTCGGCATGGCCCATCAGGCGGCTCAGCAGGCCGGCGATACAGAGCCCCGTGAAGATGAACGGCGATCCTTGCAGGAAGGCCTGCAGCGTCCGCAGCACCGCGCCCCACACCACCTCGCTCATGGCACCTCCACGCTCTCGAGCAACTTGCTGATCACGCCTCCGGCATCACCGCCGTCGAGCCCCAGCCGCACCGTGAGTACGGGGGCGGCCACCTGCTGCACGTCGTCGGGAGTCACGAACGGACGACCGTCGAGCCAGGCCCGCGCCTGGGCTGTGCGCTGCCAGATCAGCAGCCCCCGCGGACTCACGCCGAGCGCGATGTCGCGATCTGACCGCGAGGCCCGCGCCAGCCGCACGAGATACTCCTGCACGGTCGACGCAACATGCACGGCGGCAACTTTCGCCTGGATCGCCGCCAAGTGCTCAGGCTGGATCGCCGGTGGCGGCGGCTCGCGGAATTCAGTTGGCTCACCGATCGCCGCAGCCAGCATGGCCCGCTCGTCTTCGGGGAGCGGGTAGCCTACCTGCAGTTTCATCGCAAACCGATCGAGCTGCGCCTCCGGCAACGGATAGGTGCCATGCTGCTCGTGGGGATTCTGTGTGGCGATGACGAAAAAGGTGTCGGCCAACGGAAACCGTTCGGCATCGACCGTGACCTGCCGTTCCGCCATCGCCTCCAGCAGCGCGCTTTGCGTGCGTGGCGTCGCCCGGTTGATCTCGTCGGCCAAGAGGATTTCAGCGAAGACGGGTCCCTGCCGAAACTCGAATTCCCGCGTCTTCTGGTTGAAGATATTGAAGCCTGTGATGTCGCTCGGAAGCAGGTCGGGCGTGCACTGCACCCGCGAAAACCGCCCCCCAAGGGCAGCCGCCAACGCCTTGGCAAGCGTCGTCTTGCCGAGGCCGGGACGATCCTCGAGAAGCAGGTGCCCCTGTGCCAACAGGCATACGAGCACCTGTTCCACGACCGTCTCCTTGCCCTTGAGCACGAGGTTGAGCCGCCGTCGCACCTGGTCGATGCTGTCGAGGTCGGTCTCATGGCGGTTCGCAGTGAGGGTCATGCCGAAAGTCTCCGAGCGGCGACGAGATGCCGCCACGACCAGACCGCCGGCGCGGCCTTCACGGACGACAGGGAACATTGATCGGAGGCGGCCGGCGCGTAGAGCGCGATGTCCGCCGCGCGGACGAAGGCACCGGCAGCCGCGGGCTGGGCCGCCGCCGGCGCCACGGCGGCAATCCGCTCGTGCACGATGCCGAGCCAGCGGGCGGGAGTGAGATGCCGCGGCCGCGGCAGACCGGCCCGGCCACACCGCCGGTCGAGGAGGCGAACAGCCGCCACGACGGCCGTCGGAGAAACGGCGTCGCCGCGGCGCGGTGATCGCAGTCGCCAGAGGGCTTCATCGACGATGTCGGCCAGAAGTCGGCGGTGCCAGACCGCGGCCACGAGAATGGCGAGCAGTGTGACCGAGGCCAAGGGGTGGCCGATGATCGCGGCAATGGCCAGACCGCAGCCGCGTGCCAGGTGAGCCACGAGGCTGTGTCGAGGCGTGAGCAGCGTGTAGCCGGGCGTCGGCTCGAGGGGAATCCAGCGGCCCCAGCCGGCATGCACCTCGGCCCAGACATGCACGTCGTCGGCCATCACGGCCGTGTGGTCGGAGCGGGCGTCATAGTTTTTTGGGTCAGCATAGAAACCACTGACAAGCCGCGCGGCATAGCCGAGCGAGCGGAGCGCGCACACGGTCGCCGAGGCAAACAGGTAATCGGGGCCGCGGTGAGTCTCGAGTAGAAACTCCGCTGCCGAGTGGGTGCACTCGGGACTGGCCCGAGTTGCCGGATCCAACGTGTACTCCTCGCGAATTCGCTTGACGACCTGCTCGATCTGCCGCCAGCCACGCGGGGTGTCTTGGACCCATGATTCGACCAGAGCCTTCACCTCGTGCGACTGCGAATCGTCACCGTAATCGCGACAGGCCGCAGGACCACTCTGAAACCGGGGGAAGGTGTCGGTCAGCCGCCAGGGATCGACCGGCCGCGACTGCACGTGCACCGTCAGGAGTTCCGGCAGCTTCTCACGATCCATTCGCAGGATGCCGGGCTGGGCCCACTGAAACAGATCGGTGCGATCCAGGTGATCGATGTGTACCGCCGCCAGCCGCTCGGGAGCTGGGATGCGATTGGTGTCGAGGCGGATGATCCGGAGGGCATACACCTCCGGCGCGCCATCGATCTCGACGTCGACGCCCGGTGCAACCACCGCCCACGTCCGATCGCCGACGGTCTTCAGCGAGAGATCGCCGTGCCAGCAAGTGATTTCCTCCGGCTGCCAGGCCACGCCGTCGTAGCGATCGAAGCTCTCCAGTTTGAGATGCACAGGCACCCGCCCCTTCACCTGCAGGATCGCCCGCGAATCGAGGTCGGCGATGCGGCGGCGCGACGGCTCGCCCGGTCGGCGGACGGTGGAAAACTCGCGGCCCGGCCGCCGCGATGTCGCCATCGAGTGATCCTCCGAACGGACGCGGTCCTGATTGGCCAGCGAGATCGCTCGCTCCGTCTTCGTCTTTTTCATCGGCTCGTTGTAGGTGTCGTCGAAGAGGTCGTAGAGCGAGGGCTCGTGCGAGGTCATGAAGGGAGCGTTTTCAATCGGGGCAAAGCTTCGAATGTTGTCGAGCCCTGCCACGAGGGCATCGCCGTCGCCCACGCCACTGGTCGCCGCCGCGGAAGCGTCGCGCTGCCCACCCGACGTCGGCATAAAGCCGTCGGCCTGCCGGATCTGCCGGGCCGAGACGGGCACGATCAAGAGCGCGCCCAGCACTCCCAACGGCAACGCGAGCAGCCACCGCCGGGGCAGCGACTGTCGCGACGACGCCTCGAGCCGCTGTTCGATCGCCTCCCAA
The DNA here is from genome assembly GCA_964578555.1 of uncultured Candidatus Kuenenia sp. GTDB lineage: Bacteria > Planctomycetota > Planctomycetia > Pirellulales > UBA1268 > CACORA01. Next base: position 14,193 of record CAZODJ010000043.1, on the reverse strand, counting down.
TGGGTGCCTACGAGCCAGCAGACGCCGATCACCGCAAAGGCCACGACGAATCCTTGCGCCCAGATCGCGTGCGCACTGGCTGAGGCGAACACCACCAGAAACGTGGCGAATCCCACGCAGGCGGGCCGGGCGGCCGGATGATGCGCCACGACCATCAGGGCGAGCACGACGTCCCGCAACGCGATCAGGAGGCATCCATCAAGCAAGAGCGGGTCGCCAATGATCCCCCGCACGGCCATCTCGATGGAGACGGCGATGGCCACGAAGCCACCTCCCCACGCGAGGCGACCCCGGGGCGTGGCACCGACGGCGGGCCACGTGCGCCGCAGCAACTCGCCCATGGCGATCACGATCCCAGTGATGACGACGACACCGGCGGCGAACGACCGCATGTCGACCGGTCCATGCAGCCCCCGCACCGCTACCTCGACGGCACTGCAGGCCAAGCAGGCCAGCACGATCGTCAACCAGCGGTTTCCCGCTCGCCCATTGAGATGCCCCTCATCCGGCATGGCAGAGGTGCCTCCACGTTCGCCGGAAGGATGGCAGCGGCGTCGTCGCCGAACCGACCGTGACGACGCGACCAGCCGGGTGGGAAACGACTTCTGCCGAGTCGCCATCATCGATCACGAGCCAGAGTTGGTCGCCGTGCACATGCCGATGCTCGGTCCGCAGCCGTAGCCCCCGGCGGGTGGTGATCGTCACCTGAAACACACCGCAATTCCCATGATGGATCCGGCGGCAGGCGCCGGTCGGGTGGGTGTGCTGACAGTCGATGTGTTCGTGAGCACAGGCCTGGAAGCCGGCCAGCGCGTCGAGAAACCGGGTCAGCCCGGGGCCTCCGGGGGCGACGCGGATCGATTCGTGGCCGAAGCAGCATTCCACCATAGCGTTGGCCTGCTGATAGGCCGCACAGACGCTGGCCGCCAAGCGGATCGACTGCTCGAGCGTACCGGCAGGACCGGAACCGGAGTGGACCGCAGGATCGGAGTCGAACACCACCCGCACCGCCGAGAGTACCGCTGCCTGCCGCTCGCAGACGATCATCGTCCCCAGTCGCGCCGTGCAGGCCCAATGGACACGCCGCAGCGAATCACCATTGCGAAAGGGCCGCGTGCCGAGCATGTCGCCCGAATCACCAATGCGATTCTCCGAGAAGAGATCCTCGGCCGGCCGGGTCTCCGCCGCATCAGCGAGCGTGTCGAGGTCGATGATCCGCGGCCAGACCAAGAGCGGCCGTTCGATTGCCGCATCACGGGCGGCACTGGTAAGTCCAAAGGGAAAACTGGTCGCGAGCCGCGGTGTCTGCCTCGGATAGTGACCACGGCACTCCGGCGTGCACGGCCAGGTGAATTCCACGGTCGACCAGCCGGCCACCTTCGCCAGCGCCACTGCCGCCGGTTCCGCGCCACCGAGATCCACCTCGAGCGTCACGCCCCACACCGGCCACGGCCAGTCGTTGCGGACAGCCACGATCGCATGGGCTGTTTCACCTTCGGTGACCCGGCGTTCCAGAAACCGCAGGCGGGCCGCGAGGCCGCGGGCAGTCACCTGTGGCCATCCGTAGCCAAGCAGGATGACGGCCAGGATGGCCGCACAGGAGATGAGGGCGACCGGGCTGACGAACACCGAGCAGACCAGCGCGATCGCCAGCGCGATGAGCAGCGTGAAGATCGGCCGCTTCACCCAGTAGACCCACGGGTTCACGCCCGGGCAGAAGTCGTGCGTGAACAGTCGCTCGAGCCAGGTGCCGATGCCGTGCATGCAAAATCCCCTCTGCCTATCCTGCAATCGTATTGCACGACAATACTTTGTGCAATAAATCGGCAGCTGGATCAAGCGGCGGGTTTTTGCCCCGTCGCGAACGGGGGTCGATCAGGCCCGGTCCACGTCATCGACAAGTGAGTCGTCGGCGTCGTCGAGGGCGATACGCCAGGCGGGAAACGGATCGTCGAATTCCAGCCACCCGCCGGGCCCCAGAGCCATTTCGTCGTCAGTGAGGCAGCAGAGGTGCAGCTCATCCAGCAGCGATGGGTGCATAGCGGCGCCGATCACCACCATCTCCTGCCGCCGATCGCCCCACGGCTCGTCCCAGACCTCGTCGATCTCGGCGCGGTCGAGTTCCTCCGGCCATTCCTCTTCCGACGCGGAAGCGAGCCAGGTGCCTCCCGGCTGCAGACTCGACACCACTCCCGCGCTCGACCAGACCCCGGCCCAATCATGCCGCGTGGCCAGCCAGACGAACCCCTTGGAACGAATGACGCCCTTGAAGCACGGCCCCGTGATCAGATCCCAGAACCGCTGCGGATGGAGCGGCCGCCGGGCGAGGAAGACCTGACTGGAAATTCCATACTCCTCGGTTTCTGGCGTGTGACTGCCAGGTACCTCGGCCAGCCATCCTGGATGCGTCGCGGCATGCTGCATGTCGAAGAGTTGGGTGCCGAGCAGTTCCGTGGGAGCGACCCGCCCGTGGACAGCACGGACAAACCGCGCGGTCGGATTGAGCTTGCGCAGAATCGCCTCGAGATACCCAAGATCTTCCGCCGTGACCAGATCCGCCTTGTTGATGACGATCACGTTGGCAAACTCGACCTGATCGACGAGCAGTTGCACGAGATCCCGCGCGTCGTTTTCATCGAGACCGATGCCGCGATCGCGGAGTTCATCCCGCGAGCAGTAGTCCCTGAGAAAATTCACCGCATCGACCACGGTGACAAGCGTGTCGAGTCGGGCCAAAGCCGAGAGACTTTCCCCCTGTTCATCTGTGAAGGTAAACGTTTCGGCGACCGGCAGCGGTTCCGAGATCCCCGTGCTCTCCACGAGCAGGTAGTCGAAGCGGCGTTCACGGGCGAGCCGCGCCACCTCCTCCAGCAGATCCTCGCGGAGCGTGCAGCAGATGCAGCCATTGGAAAACTCCACCAGTTTCTCCTCGGTGCGGCTGAGGCGTGCTCCGGCGGCGGGGGCTGCCAGCGGACCGGCGACGAGCTGGGAGTCGATGTTGACCTCGCTCATGTCATTGACAATCACGGCCACCCGCAGTCCGGCCCGATTAGTCAGCACATGATTGAGGAGCGTCGTCTTGCCCGCACCAAGAAAACCGGACAACACGGTCACGGGCAGTCGGGGAGCCGCATCAGAGGACTGCTGAGACATGAAAGACACTCCTGGGAAGCAACACGGAAACCGACGATCGACCCACAACGGCCAGCATACTTGTTTGCAACTCAATTGCAATAACACAGGAGGTGCACTCAGTTTCTCCCGTGGGCCGCGTACCCCCAATGCCGTTCCAGTCCCCCGGACTCGCAGTCCTGGGCTGCTTTTGCGGGGTATGCTTGAAGACTGGGATGAACGACAACCGCGAATTCGTCGAGGAGTTTCTCGTCGAGTCGAGTGAAAACCTCGATCAACTCGACCGGGATCTGCTTGCGCTCGAACAGGCCCCCAGCGACCCGGAGCGGCTGGCGAGCATTTTTCGCACCGTCCACACGATCAAGGGGAACAGTGGGTTTTTCGGGTTTTCCAAGCTCGGGGCCCTGACCCACAGCGGCGAGCACCTCCTCGGCAGGCTCCGCGACGGCAAACTCACACTCAACGACCGCGTGACCGGGTCGCTTTACTCAATGGTCGATGCCGTGCGGTCGATTCTCCAATCGATCGAGGCCAACGGCACCGAAGGCGATCACGACTTCCGCGATCTCGCCCAGTCGCTCTCCGCGGCTGCCGCCGAAGCGGAAACCGAACGAGCCGAAGCGCACCAGAAGCCACCCCCGACAGAGCCGCGGCCCGCGCCGCTGGCTTCCCCCCAGGCAGCCGACGCCCTTCCAACGGCCGGCGTTACTCCTCCCGCACCGACGCCGCAGCCTGATGTCGTAGCGCCGGCGCAGGCTTCGCCGCCCGTCGCGGCCGCAAAGGCTTCGCCGTCCGTCGCGCCGGCACAGGCCCCTCCCGCCGTCGCGGCCGCAGCAGCCACCGTCACGGCCGCTGAAAGCTCGATCCGTGTTGATGTCGGCCTCCTCGCCTCGATTCTCGATCTCGTCGGCGAGCTCGTGCTTGCCCGCAACCAGCTTCGGAGCATCGAAACCGAAGACCCAGCCGTACAGGCCGTCGCGCACCGCATCAACGCCGTTACCAACGCCCTCCAGGAAACGGCTGTCAAGACGCGGATGCAGCCGATCGACCACCTGTTCAGTAAGTTCCCTCGAACTGTCCGCGACCTCGCCGTCGCTCTCGGTAAGGAGGTGCAGCTGGTCGTCGACGGGGCCGACACTGAGCTCGATCGCACGCTCATTGAGAGCATCCGCGACCCGCTCACCCACCTCATCCGCAACGCCGTCGATCACGGCATCGAATCCCCCACCGACCGCGAGGCCGCGGGCAAGCCGCGGGCCGGCCGGCTGCTCCTGCGGGCCTTCAACGAAAGCGGTCAGGTCACGATTGAAATCGAGGATGACGGCCGTGGCATCGACGTCGAGGCCGTGCGGGCCAAGGCGATCGCCAAGGGTCTTGTCACTCCCGAAGCGGTGGCTCTGCTCGCCGACGACGACGTCTTTCAGTTCATTTTCGAGCCTGGTTTTTCCACGGCAGCAGCCGTCACGAACGTATCGGGCCGTGGTGTCGGCATGGATGTCGTGAAGACCAACATCGAGGCCATCGGCGGTACGGTCGATCTGCACAGCCGGTCGGGAAGAGGCACGACGATTCGCGTCCGCGTGCCGCTCACGCTGGCGATCATGCCGGCTCTCATCGTCCGGTGCGACCAACAGCGATTGGCGATCCCTCAGGCAGCCGTCGGCGAGCTGATTTCGCTGCGTCCCGACCGCACCGGGCCGCGGATCGAAGGGCTCGACGGATCGCCGGTCATCCGCGTTCGCGGCAGACTCGTGCCGGTCGTCTATCTGGATGAATTCCTCGGACTCCGCGGCCGTACCGCCTGCCGTCACGAGGGCACGGTGGTGCTCCTGCGGGTCGATGATCGCGAATTCGGCCTCGTGATCGACGGGCTGCGGACGGTGCAGTCGTCATCCGACGGAAAACCAGTGGCTGAGGCGGCCAGCCTGACAACGATCGTCGTGAAGCCCATCGGGCCGCTGCTCTCCCAGATCGGCGTGTACGCCGGTGCCACGGTCCTCGGCGATGGCGGGGTGGCACTCATTCTCGATCTACGCGGGCTCTTGCGAATGGCCGACCTGCCTCCGGTCGAGCAGCCAACGGCGGCTATCGCGGCGGAAGCCTCGGGCACGGAATTGGCCGACCGCTACCTTGTCTGCCGCACCGGCGCTGGCCGGCGTGTCGCAGTGCCCCTGCACGGCGTCACCCGCTTGGAGACCGTTACGGCTGCCGATCTTCAGCCCGTGGCTGGCCGTCAGGTGGTCCGACGGGGCGAGGGATTCACGCCCGTCATCGACGTCGACAGCCTCCTCGGCGGGTCTGCCACGCCGACCCCGGCGGCATTCCATGTGGTTGTTCTCGGCACTCCCGCCGGGAGCATCGGTTTGGCGGTGCGGCAGATCGTGGACGTGGCGGCGGCCGAATCCCCACTCCAGGCCGATCTCGCCGCAGCCGGCGTGACGGGCTCGCTGTCACTCGGCGGCATCGCCACCGAAGTGCTTGATCTTGCCGACGCCTCCATCGCGTCTCCCCCCCACGCACGTCTATGAACAGCGACAGCCCAGCCACGGCTCCCATCGATCTCGACGCCTGCGCATTCCTCGTGGGTGGCCACTGCTTTGCGGTTCCCTCATCGCTCGTGGCTGAAGTGCTCCATGCCGGAAGCCTCACGCCGGTGCCGCTGGCAATCGATGCAGTCGCCGGGCTCATCCACCTCCGTGGCCAGATCGTGCCGGTGATCGACATGCGACGGAGGCTCGGCCTCGGTGAAGGCCTCGCGGCTGGCAGCGACCTCCTCGTGGTGCGGCTCGGCGGCGACCACTATGCCCTGCTGGTTGATGAGGTGCTCGACGTCAACCGCATCCCCACCGACCACATCGAGCCCCCGTCCGGCAGCCTCATCGAGCCGGCAGCCGATCCGCGAACGGGGGTTTTCGCCGACGAAGACCGCCTCGTGCATCTGCTCGACCCGCAGCGTATTGTGCATTCTCTGCTGCGGCCCCGTGTATCCCCGGCCGCCAGACCCACCGTTCACAAGCAAGGAACATCACATGTCGGCACCGACTGACGCCGCCTCCTCCCGTTTTTCCGGCTGGCTCTCCCTCCTCGGCAACCGGCTCCTGCTGGCGCTGCTGGCCGTCTCGCTCATTCCGCTGGCGATCACCGGAATCTTGATGTATCGCTCTGCCGTCGACGGTCTGCGGGCTCAGGCGTTCAACCAACTCGAGACGGTCCGAACGATCACGGCCAAGTCCGTCGAGCGGTATTTCACGTCAATGGAAGACCAGCTGCGAATGATGGCCGAGGACCGGATGGTGGTCGACGCCCTGCGTCAGTTCACGGAAGGCTACAAGGCGATCCTGTCCGATGATGGCGTTGATGCCGCGGCGGTCGACAAGGCCCGCAAGAATCTGGCCACCTCCTACACCGGCGACTTCGCCAATGAATTCCGCCGTCGGACAGAAACCGATGTGGCCGTCCAGCCGCTGATTGACGGGCTGCCCGATGCCGCAGCCTGGCTGCAGGATCTCTACATCCGCCGCAACGACAATCCGCTGGGCTCCAAGCACCTGCTCGATGCTGCCGACGATGGGTCGGCCTATTCGAAAACCCACGCCACGTTCCATCCCATCTTTCGCAACTTCCTGGCACGGCTCGGGATCTACGACTTTTTCCTGATCGATGCCGAAAGCGGCACGGTCGTCTATTCCGTCTTCAAGGAGATTGACTTCGCGACGTCGCTCTTCAATGGTTCCTTCAGCGGCACGTCGTTCGCCCGCGCCTGTAAGGAGGCCCTCTCCAGCGGCCGCCGCGATACCGTCGCCTTCGGTCCGTTCGAGCAATACCTTCCCTCGTTTGACGCCCCGGCCAGTTTCATCGCAGCGCCGGTCTACGAGGGCCGTGATCTCCGGGGTGTCGTCGTGTTTCAGCTCCCGGTCGATCGGATGAACGCCATCATCGGCGAGACGGTGGGAATGGGCGAGACGGGCGAGACCTACGTCGTCGGACCCGACCGGCTCTTTCGCAGCGAATCGCGGTTCACCCGTGACCTCGGGGTAAAGACGACGATCATCAATCCGAAGATCAAGGTCGACAGCGTGGCCGTCCGCTCGGCGATTGACGAAGGTGCCTCGGGCACGGCACTGATCCGCGACTACCGCAACCAGTCGGTGCTCTCCTCGTGGACGCCGGTCACGATCCACCGCGATCCCGCGTCGCCCCGCCAGTCTGTCCGCTGGGCGCTCATTTCGGAGATCGACGAAGCCGAGGTGTTGGCGCCTGCCCATCGGCTGCGCAGGTTTGCCCAGGCGATCTTTGGTGTCACAGCCCTCGGCGTGCTGGCGGTCTCCACCGGCATCGCCCGCCGACTCACCCAGGAGGCCCGTCGGCAGGCGGCACTCGTCGCCGGCATCGTTGACAACACACACGCGCTCGCCAGTTCATCGGAAGAGCTCACAAGCGTCAGCCAGCAGATGAGCGCCGCGGCCGAGGAGACGACCGCCCAGGCCAACCTCGTCTCGGCCGCCGCCGAGCAGGTGAGTGGCAACGCCCGCATCGTGTCGGGTTCGATCGAGAACCTCGTCACCAGCATCCACGAGATCGCCCGCAGTGCCCAGGAGGCAGCCTCCACCGCCCGCCAGGCCGTCGACCTCGCCGGCGCGACCAGCGGCACGATGCACGCGCTCGGCATCTCCAGTGAGGAGATCGGCAAGGTGGTCAATGTGATCACCTCGATCGCCGAGCAGACCAACCTCCTGGCGCTCAACGCCACGATCGAGGCTGCCCGGGCCGGCGAGGCAGGGAAGGGCTTCGCCGTGGTGGCCAACGAGGTGAAGGAACTGGCCCGGGAGACAGCGAAGGCCACGGAAGACATCGGTGCCAAGATGCAGGCCATGCAGGGCGACACCCACCGGGCCGTGACGGCGATCGGCGAGATTGGCAGCGTGATCGAGCGGATCAACGAACTGCAGACCAAGATCGCAGCGGCAGTCGAAGAGCAGTCGGTGACGACAAGCGAAATCAGCCGCAACATCGCCGAGGCCACGACCGGCTCCTCCGAGATCGCGGAGAACATCGTGCAGGTGGCCCAGGCCGCCCAGAGCACGGCCGAAGGGGCCTCCAACACGCAGGTGTCGTCCCAGGAACTGGCCCGCATGGCGATGGACCTGCAGCGACTGGTGGACGAATATCGGCGCTAGCCGCGATCCCGGCGGCGGCCGGCAGGGAGGGTGATCATGCGGGCTCTGGTGGTGGACGACTCGAAGCCGAGCCGCAGCATTGTGGCCCGAGCGCTCCGCGATCTGCGGTTTGAGTGCCTGGAGGCAGCCAACGGCGCCGAGGCGCTGGAAGCTCTGGCTGCGTCGCCACGGCCCGACCTCGTCACCGTCAACTGGCACATGCCGGTGATGGACGGGATCGAACTGGTGAAGCGGCTACGCGAAAGCCCCCGGCATCACGACCTGCGGCTGCTCATGATCTCCACCGAGAGCGATCGGACCCGGATCGAGCAGGCCCGGGCGGTGGGCGTCGACGACTATCTCACCAAGCCCTTCGCGCCGGAGTCGCTCGCCCGGGCGCTGGTCGGTCTGGGAGTGTGCAGCGCGGCAGAGGTGTCTGGGCCATCGGCCCGGCAGCCGATCCGCGTGCTCCTCGTCGACGACTCGGCGACGATTCGCGGCCTGCTTTCGGCCACGCTCGGCGCCGACCCTGATCTCAAGGTCGTCGGCGCGGCGGTGAACGGCAAGATGGGCGTCGAGATGGTCGCGACCACCACGCCGGATGTGGTGCTGCTCGATGTCGAGATGCCGGTCCTCGACGGGATCGGGGCGCTCAAGGAGATCCGCCGGATCGCCCCCAAGCTGCCAGTCGTGATGTTTTCGAGCCTCACGGAACGGGGCGCGAAGACCACGCTCGACGCCCTGCTCGCCGGCGCCAACGACTACGCCGCCAAACCGGCCGGGCTGGCGGCAGAGGAAGTCACCGCGAAGATCCGCGAGGAAGTCATCGCAAAGATCAAGGCGATCGTTCCTCGGGGGATGACGCATCCGCGCCCCACCGCGGCCCCGCCGCCAGCGCGGCTCGCGGCTCCGCGAGAGCCGGTGCGTGGCATCGTGATTGCGGTCTCCACCGGCGGCCCGACCGCGCTGGCCGAGGTGCTCCCGGCCTTCGCCAAAAACTGCCCCGTGCCGGTCTTGATCGTCCAGCACATGCCGGCGTTCTTCACGGCCCAGCTCGCCGAGCGGCTCACGAAGCTTGTCGGCACCCCCGTCCGCGAGGCAGCCGATGGCATGCCACTCAAATCGGGCGATATCGTGCTCGCTCCCGGTGGTCGCCATCTCGCAGTTGCCGCGAACGCGGCCGGGTTAGTGGCACAGCTCACCGACGACCCGCCCGAGAATTCCTGCCGGCCGGCTGCCGACGTTCTTTTCCGTTCCGCGGTGAGGGTCTGGGGCGGTGGGACGCTGGGCATCGTCCTGACCGGCATGGGCCGCGACGGCCTCGCCGGGTCACGGGCGATCGTTGATGCCGGAGGAGGCGTGCTCGTCCAGGACGAGTTCTCGAGTGTCGTCTGGGGCATGCCGGGCGAGGTGGCGCGGGCCGGCCTCGCCGATGCGGTCCTGCCGCTGGCCCATCTCGGGGCCGAGGTAACGCTGCGACTCAAGCGACGGGGCGGATGAGCCCGCCGCGGAAAGGCCGCCCATGAAGGTCAGCCCGGAACAGTTTGCCTTTCTCCGGTCGCTCTTGCGCCGCAAGACGGGTGTGGTGATCGACGACTCGAAGCAGTATCTGGTCGTCGCCCGGCTGATGCCGATCGTCAACCAGCGGGCGATCCCCAGCCTCGACACGCTCATCGACCGCATGAAGGGCGGGCACGACCCCACGCTCGAGCGGGACGTGCTCAACGCGATGATGACCCACGAGACATCGTTCTTTCGCGATAGGAGCCCGTTTGAGACGCTCCGCGCGCTGATCGAAGAACTCGTCCAGAAGCAGAAGGTGCTGCGGCAGCTGACAGTCTGGTCGGCAGCCTGCTCGACCGGCCAGGAGCCCTACAGCATCGCCATGCTGCTGAACGAGCATTTTGCCGACGTGGTGGCGACGTGGCGGGTGCGGATCATCGCCACCGACATCTCCGAGCCGATCCTCGCCAAAGCCCGCGAAGGGATGTTTTCGAATCTGGAGACCAACCGCGGCCTGCCGTCTGAGCTCCTGAAGAAATACTTCCGGCCGCTCCAAGGCAAGTGGAGCATCACGCAGGACTGCCGCCGGCTGGTCGAATTTCGGCAGCTCAATCTCAACGGCACGTGGCCGATGATGCCGCTCTGCGACATCATCTTCCTGCGAAACGTCATGCTCTATTTCGACGTGCCGACGCGGGCGGCCCTCGTGGGGAAGATGAGGCGGTCGCTCAAGCCCGATGGGGCGCTCTTTCTCGGCGGCGCCGAAACGATGATCGGCATCGACACCGGCTACGAGCGGCTCCTCGGCAAGGGCTGCAGCTATTACCGGGTGAAATAGGACAGGCTGCAACGAGCCCTACGCCCCCCGCCATTCGAGCCCCAGGATCGACACGTCATCCAGCGGCCCCTTGGGCTGGCACCACTGCTGCACCGTCTCGAGCAGCCCGGCCACGCTCTTCTCCAGCGGCTGCGGCCGGCTCGTCGTCACGTTTTCCGCGAGCGCGTCGTCGCCGAGCGGATTGAGGTCCTTGTCCATCGCCTCGGGAACGCCGTCAGAATAGAAGTAGATGCGGTCCCCCGGCGCCAACTGGAGCGACTGCTGGTCATACTCCACGTCGGGCACGAACCCGATTGGCAGCCCCTCAGCCGGATGAAACTCCGCCTTGCCCGCCAGCGGCACCCGCACCAGCGCCGGATGCCCGCCCGACACGTAGTCGAGCCGGCCAGTCGGCAGGTGGAGCACGCCGTAGAGGATCGTGAAATAGAGACCTGAAAACTCGTCGGCCTGGAAGAGCTTGTTGAGTTGGGTCGCCACCTCGGCCGGCGAGGCGATGACGACCGTCCCGTCGGGCCCCTGCCGCACGAGGATCGACTGGTCAGTCACCTTGTTGGTGAGAAACCGCCCCACCGTCACAGCCATGAGCGATGACGGCACGCCGTGACCGCTCACGTCGACCACGAAGAGCCCGGCATGCTCGGCGTCGAGGGGGAAGACGTTGAGAAAGTCACCGGCGAGCCCCTCACAGGGAACATACCGCCAGGCGACTTCCGCCCCCGGCAGGTCGACCGAGTCGGTAGGCAGAAGCGATCGCTGCACCTTCGCCGCTGCCTCGAGGTCACGGATCATCCGGGCGTTCTTCCGGGAAATCTCGTCGTTGAGCACCGTCAGTTCGGAATTGGTCTTCTGAAGCCGCTCGCGGGCGATCGTGAGATCCTCGTTGGCGGCGATCAGTTCCTGGTTTTTGGCGACGGCGTTTTCGAACGTCGAGACGAGCAGGTTGAGCACCTGCTGGCGACCGGCCTGCACGCGGAACTTCTGCCCTGCAATCGCCACCTCGAGCGTCGCCTGTTCGCTCACGTCGCCTACCGGCGACTCGAGGAGCGAATTCATGCGGCCAAGAAGGTAGTCGGGCTCGTAGGGCTTGGTGACATAGTTGTCGGCCCCGGCGTCGAGGCCGCGGATGATGTCGATCGGGTCAGAGAGCGTCGACAGCAGGATGAAGGGCACGCCCCGGAGGGCCGAGTCGGTCTTCACCGCCTTGCAGAACTCATACCCGGTCATCACCGGCATCTCGATGTCGGAGATGATGATGTCCGGCGTCCGCTCCTTGGCGAGCTTCAGCGCCTCGGCGCCGTTCTCACCCCAGCGGACCGTGTGCCCGGCATCCGTGAGCCGCTTCTGGAGGATCTTGGCCTGGATCCGGCTGTCCTCGGCGATCAGCACGTCGCGGCCGCCGTCCATGCCGTTTCCCGCTCCGCTGCCTGCTTCACTCGCCACGATCGTGTCTCGTCCCCTAGCCTGCCGTTCGTTCGCCGTTACTTGAACGTGGCCAACGCCGTGGGAGCGTCCTTATGAATGCTGAAGAGTTTGTCGAGGCTCGTGAGTTTGAAGACCTGGAAGATCTCGGGGCGGATGTTGCACATCTTGAGGCGGCCCTTGCCACCCGAGATCTTGCGGTGGAGTTGGCCAAGGAGGCCGAGCATGGCGCTCGACATGAACTGCACGTTGCCAAAGTCGAGGAGAACGTCGGGGCCGGGCACCTTGCCGATGAGCGTGTTGAGTTCCGTCTTGATCTCATCGAGCACCGTGTCATCGAGGATCTTCGTGTCCTTGAAGAGCACCATGTGCACATCGCCGGTCTTGCCGGTCTGAATCCTGCGAAACTGATCCATGCGTTCGCTATGCCTTCCGTCGCGAGGGACTTATGAGGAATCCATGACGATCCCACTTCGGAACAGACTAGCCTCCACCCCGCCTCGATGTCCACGAATGGGGGTAAAAGCCTGCCGAATTCCAGCGTTCTCGCCGTCGGCCGCAGAGTTTGCCTGGCCTTCGTGGCAGCACGATGGTCACCCCCTACCGGAGGCAGTGACCCACGAACGAAATGCCGATTTTTCGGGCGAAGTGCTCGGGATTTATGTCTCTCGCCCTTCGTGACCGATCGAGCGATCGGGAAGGTCTTGCGATCCAAGGCCATCGGGGGGGGTCATGAGGAAATCGTTCTCCAAAGCATCGTTCATGTGTTTCAGCATTGTGATGGCCATGGCCATCGTGGTGACCGTGGCGTTTCCGCCGACCGCTGATGGCTCCATCCACGAAGCCTCCGCGGAATCATCGGCCATTCCTACCGAGGTCATCGGAGCGGATCCCTTCGACGCGGCCCCGCTGGCCGATGAAGCCTGCATGGAGCAGTTGCGGCAGTGTTGCTGCTGCCCGAGTTGGACCCACTACGCGATCTTCGACGTCCTTTTCCTGCAGCGCAACAACCAGATCGGCGACCGGCCGCTCGTGTTCGACGCCGATACCGGCCTGCCGGTGATGTCCACACAGGATCTGCAGCCTGGCCTCGGGACCGGCATGCGGTTGTTTTACGGCTCGCTCCTCACCGACCGCTATGGCTGGGAGGTCGGTTACACCGGCATCTACGGCATGTTCGGCGAGGCGGTCGTGAACGGTCCCGACAATCTCGAACTGCCACCGCCGCTGGGGCTGGCCGTCAACAACTTCAATGGTGCCGAGCAGGTACGGGCGACCTACTGGTCCACGCTCAACATCGCCGAGGCTAATGTCTTCTGCTATGACTGCTGCGAAGAATGCGGGCCCGACTGGTGCGGTCTGACTCGCTGCAAGCGGAATTGCCACTGCATCAACTGGCTGGCCGGATTCGTGTGGGCCGGGCTCGATGAGTCGGCCAATCTCAACGTGCTCTGCTGCACGCCGCCGGAGCCGGCCAACTACACCGTGCGGACGAGCACAAACTACTTTGGCGGCCAAATCGGCATGCGGGGCCGCCGCGAGTGGCGGCGGTGGGCGGTGGAAGGCTGGTGGAAGACGGCCCTTTGCGGCACCTCGGCCTCTCAGTCGGCCGACCCGATCGTGGGCACGATCTCCGGCGTCGAGCGGGATGCCGTCTCAGCCCGCACTGGTGGCGTGGGTTTCATCGGCAGCCTGAACGGCACGCTGATCTACCGGATCACCAACCATTGGGGACTCCGCGCTGGTTACAACTTCTACTGGCTCACCGGCGCCGCGCTCGCCCCAGCCCAGTGGGACTTCAACACGGTGGCTGGTGCCGGCACGGCCATCAACAATGACGGCGGCCTCTTTCTCCAAGGTGCCAATCTCGGCACCGAATACCGCTGGTAGGCGGTCACACGCCGGCTTAGGGCACGTCCGGCCTACGTGTATCGCCGGCTCGAGGGCGGCAAAAGTCTCCGCTTCGCGGTCTTTCAGATTGTCGCGGGGCGAGGATACGCCAACGCTCCTCGAGCGTTCGCCGACCCTCTCGCCTACCTTTCTCGGTTTATCAGACAGTTACTTCAGATAGCCGGGATGCGCTTTACGGCCGCAGGATCCCGACGCGGAGCGGCGGATAGGCGCCGGTCGACTGCGGCAGGATTT
>CAZODJ010000042.1:13131-18698 GCA_964578555.1 uncultured Candidatus Kuenenia sp. | reverse complement strand
GCGGCCAGATCGACGACGTCGGTCTGGCCGTTCGCGTTGCGTGAGGAAGTCCCGCGGGCTGGCGCCCTGCGGCTTTCTGGCGCTGGGGGTTACGCCCGTAGCGCAGATTGCCCATGCCCAGTCGAGGGGTGGAGAAATTCGCGTAGCGGCGATTTTCCGCATCGATTACATCCCACACCCCGAAAAGCCCGCTCCGGGCTGCGGCCAATGATTCGGGACTCAAGGAATCGATCGGCGTGCGGAAATTCGATCAGGCGAGCCTCCGACTGATTTTGCTTGTGTGCTGCCTTACGGCTTGTACGGTCCCCGGCTGCGCGAACCGCGTGATTCGAGCCGCCCGCATGCCCGCCAAGTACCAGGCCGCGACGGTGACCAACGCCAAGGTCGCAGACCTCGGCCGTCTCTCGATGGCCACCACGTCAAGCAGCCTGATCGAGCCGGAAGATGTGGTGGATGTGACGATCGCCAGCGGCCTGGAGTCAGGCAGTCAAGCAGCCCCCACGCCGGTGCGCGTGGATGATACCGGCGTTGCTACGATCGCGCTGGTGGGGGCTGTGCCGCTGGCCGGCCTCGAGCCCTTTCAAGCCGAACAGCGGATCGCCGCCGCCGCCATCGAGCGCGGCCTCTACCGGGCACCGCAGGTGACCGTGACCATGAAGAAGAAGGCGGTCAACCGGATCACGGTGATCGGGGCGGTCGAAAAACAGGGTGTGCAGGACCTGCCCCGCAGTCAGAGCACACTCCTCGCAGCCCTCGTGGCAGCTGGCTCTCTCAGTGCGAAGGCCGGAACGACGATCGAGGTGCGGCGACACGGCGCGGCCGTGCCGCAAATGGCTGTGAATGCCCCTTCAGCAGCGGACGAGAGCGGCGTCCAGCTCACCTCAGCCATCGCCCCCATCAGACGGCTTCCTGGGCCTGACGGTCAGCCACAACGACTGCCGATGCCGGGCGAGTCGGCAGCCTCCGCCCCCGAAACGCTCACAGTCGATCTGGCGGAACTCGATGCGGCCGGACGGAACAACATTTCCCTGAAGGATGGGGACGTGGTGCGGGTGGAAACCCGTGACCCGACACCGATCAGCGTGATCGGTCTCGTCAAGAAACCAGGGCAATACGATATGCCTGTTGGCCAGCCCGTCCACGTTCTCGATGCCATTGCGATGGCAGGGGAGCGCAGCAATGAGTGGGCTGACAAGATCTACATCACACGGCATGTGAAGGGGGAGAACGAACCTGTCGTCATTCAGACGAGCGTCGCCCAGGCCCAACACAACAACGAGCACAACATTCGCCTTGCACCGGGTGACGTCGTCAGTGTCGAGAAGACGCCACAGACGGTGCTCAATGACGTGTTTCGTTCGATCATTCGCTTCAGCTTCATTGCCGGCGGCCGTGTCGCGGTCTTTTGATGGGTGGCGGGTCTATCCCGTACGTTCGCAAGATGATGCAATCCGAACACGATCAGCATGTTCCTGATGTCACCGCGGAAACGCTTCGCCAAGCGATGCGTTTTTTGCGAGTCGTATGGCATCGGCGCGTCGTCATTCTTGCCACGACGCTGACCTGTGGGGCGTTGGGGGCCTTGTTCCATACGACCGCCCCGCGGATTTTCGAATCAGGCGCCCAGGTCTTGGTGGTCGACACAAGCCGGGAATCCCTCGGCCTGTCTTTCACCGGCGGGCGAGAAGATGCGGGAGCGATGGCGACCTATGAAAAATTGGTGACGAGTCCACTGGTTCTTGAGTCGGCGATTCGATTACTCGACCCAGCTACGCAACGTCTGTTGGGGAGTGCCGATACGGATCGCCTCGCGCTTGCGCTCTCCAAGACGCTCACCGTCAAGGGGGTACGCCAGACGAATCTGATGGATATCCGCTTCCGCTCCCCGCATCAGGAAGCCTCGGCGGCTGTTGTGGCTGCGATCATCCGGGCCTACGCCACTTTCATGGATGAATCCCACCGCGGTACGGCCGGCACGCTCGTTGATCTCCTCAAGAAGGAGAAGGACGAGGTGGACCAGAAAATCGAGGTGAAACAAGCCGAGTTTCTCGAGGTGCGGCAGCGGGTGGGCGACCTCGGCATCAAGGCTGACGGCAAGACGATGCATCCGCTCGTCGAGCGGGCGATCCAGCTGAACGCCGCCATGATCGAGACCCAGAAGCGGCGGCTGCTCCTCCAGGCTTCCCACCAATCGCTCACCGAGGCGATCCAGAGCGGCCGCAACATCCGCCAGAGCCTCGTGGCCATCGAGGAGACGCTCGGCAAGGAGGCATTCCTCGAATCGATGGGCCTCGGTGATCGTGACAAGCAGACCCGCGTGACCGTCGAAAAGCAGCTGCTCGAAGACAGGGCCCAGCTCGACACCCTGCTCGAATACCTCGGCGACAACCATCCCAAAGTGATCGAACGCCGCCGCAAGATCGAGCAGATGGAGGCCTATCTCGCCCGGTTTGACGTGATCGGCGCGCCCCGCGGCATGGGCGGCGATGACGCCCAGCTCGCCAACACGATCGCCACGATTCTCCGCCAGCGGCTCGAGGCAGCGCAGCAGCAGGAGCAATGGCTGGCCAAAAGCTTCGAGCAGGCCAAGCAGGAGTCGATCGGCCTCACCAGCGACATGAGTCGCCTCGACATCGTGGAGCACGACCTCCGCTGGCTACGCGAACTCCGCAACACGCTCTTGAACCAGATCGCCAGTGTCGACCTGCGGCAGGAAAATGGCGGCGTGCGCACGACCGTGGTCCGCGAGCCGACCGTGCCACTCAAGCCGGTCTCGCCCACGCTCGCGCTCACGATCTTCGCCGTGCTTGCTGCCGGCCTCGGCTCGGGTCTGGGCATCATCTTCGTGATCGACACGCTTGACGATCGGGCCCGCTCACCTGAGGAACTCCAGGCTGAACTGAACCTGCCACTGCTGGCCACGATCGGCACGATGAATGAAGTCGACGAGCTGGACGAAGACGTCGGGATGGAGGGTGTGCACATGCACATCACCAATGATGATGCCGCCAGCGAGAGCTTCCGTACGATGCGGACCGTGCTCGTGATGGGAAAGGAAGAGTCGCAGCGGCTGGCGGTATCGAGCACCGAGCCGAGCGACGGCAAAACGACCATGTCTACAAACCTTGCCGTGGCCTACCAGCAGGCCGGCAAGCGTGTGCTCATGATCGACGGCGATATGCGGAAGCCAGGGCTTACGAAGCTCGTGAGCCGCCGTGGGGAAACTGGTCTCTCTGATCTGCTTCGCGGCGAGGGCGACATCGCCGCCACCGCTGCATCCCTTGCGAGGCCCTCGGGCTCAGTGCCGATCGACATCATCCCCGCTGGCCGTCGTCCGCCGAATCCTGGCGAGTTGCTTTTGGGCGAGCGGTTTGCCGAATTGCTCTCGTGGGCCGAGGCGAACTACGACCAGGTGATCGTCGACGCGCCACCGGTTCTGGCCGGTACCGATGCCGCAGCGATCGGGCGGATGTGCGATGGGCTCGTGATGGTGATCCGACCGGAGAAGAACCGCCGTCGCATGCTTATCCGCGCGGTCGAGACGCTGCGCATGTTTGGCGTGAACCTGCTTGGCACGGTCGTGAACGCCGTGGGCATCGAGCAGCAGGGCTATGGCTACGGGTATGGGTATGGCTACGGGTATGGGTATGGGTACGGCTACGGCGATGCCTATGGCCTCGACGATGATGATGGCGACGATGGCTACGAGTCTGACGATGAGCGGGGTGAGGGGGACGACGACGACGAGGAATATCTCCGTCCACGACGCTCGAGGGCCGCATGACCGGGCTCGGCATCTCCCGCACCCAACCGCGGCGAGCACGGAGACGGGGCCAACCGCACCACATATCGCGGCTGGACGAACCCGAGGGCTTGCTCTTTGATGGGGCGGCGTTGATCGCGCTTTTTGTGGTGCCCTTTGCGGTGGGGGGGCGGCATCCGGCCGGCTATGCCGCGCTCTCGATCGCGGCGCTCGTGGCCTGCCTGGCCTGGCTGCTCCGCATGCTGCGAGCGGACGAGCCCCGCTGGACGGTTGGGCCGGGCGAGGCATTGCTTGCGGCGGCGCTCGTCATAGGCGGCATCCAGACGGTGGCGCTTCCAGAGCATGTGATCGATGCCGCATCGCCACGGCTCCACGACCTGCTCCCGGCCTACTCGGGCGGCCCGTGGTCGCTCGGCACCTGGCAGACCTTCTCGCTCACGCCTGGCGAGACGGCCGTCGGTCTTTCGATCCTGCTCGCCCAGGGGATTTTGGGGCTGGTGGTGTATCAGTTTGCGCGGTCGATCGAGTCGATCGAGCGGGTGCTTGTGATCGTGGCGGCGGCGGCGGCGCTGGTTGCCCTCCACGGGCTGATCCAGTTCGTGGGCCACGAAGGGAACAACTTCGACGTGGCGACCGTCTCCTTCCACCAGGAGGGAGGTCTGGTGAAGGCGATGTTTCGCAGCCGTAACGACTTCGCGGGCTTTCTCGCGGTCGCCGTTGGGCCAGCCGTGTGGCTCGCCTTCCGGCAGCGGGAGACTGCGCCCCGCCACGGCACCTCGCGACCGCGCGGCAGACGCCCGCACCGCGAGATCGAGCCAGCCGGTGAGGCTGACGGCATGCAGATCGCCATCGGCTTAGGAATCCTCGCTCTCATCAGCTTTGCCGTGTTTGCATCGCTGGCTCGCGGCGGCAGCATCGCGCTTGGTGTTGCCACCGCCCTTGGCTGCGGCATGCTCATGCGTTCGGGCCACCTGCGGCCGAAGATGGGGCTGGCCGTGTTCGCCGCGGCAGCCGTGGTGGCGATCGCGCTCGAAATACACGGCATGGAACAGTTTGCCGGGCGGATGGAGACGATCGTCGACGAGGACATGCAGGAGAAACAGTTTGGCCGCCGGGAAGTGTGGGAGGCTGCCTGGCAGACGATCCGCGCCTATCCACTCACCGGTACCGGCATCGGCTCGCACGGCGACATGTCGCGGATCATGATGCCACCGACCGGATCGATGCAGTTTGTGCATGCCGAAAACAGCTATCTGAATCTTGCCGTGGAGACGGGGCTGCCGGGGCTCTGCTTGGCCGTGGCGGCGTTGGCAGCGGCGCTGGTAGCCGCAGTGATGGTCTTCATCCGGGGCTCGGGACGGGAAAAGCCGATTGCGGTTGCGATCACCGCGAGCCTCGTGGCGGGGGCGGTGCATGCGATTGGCCACTTCAACTGGTATGTGCCCGCGATCACGACGCTTTTGATCGTGCTTGGCGCCTGCGCCATTCGCATGGCGGCCCGGCACGTGGCCTGGATTCCGTCATTGAGAATTCCTGTTCCCCGATCGCTGGCCGCGGTGGTCGCGACGGCAGCGATGATCCTGCTGGGAACAGTCGCCTCCCGGCAGATCGCGGCCGCGATTGCCGAGCCGAAGTGGGATGAGGCGGTGGCGCAATCGAAGGCGCTCGCCCTCGAAAGACGGGCGGCGCTGACTGCCGAGGCGAATCTGTCACTTGAGGCGGCGGAGGTGGCCAAGGCGGCCCAGCAGGCCGCGGAGCAGGCTCGACCGGATGAGGCCCTCTCCCCACACAGCCCGTCGCGCGA
>CAZODJ010000042.1:0-13031 GCA_964578555.1 uncultured Candidatus Kuenenia sp. | reverse complement strand
TCCCCACACAGCCCGTCGCGCGAGCGACGGGGCCAGCTCGACGAATCTCCTCGAGCCCCCCTTGAGCCCCCCGCGGAACTCGTGCAGAAAGTGAACGCCGTCCTGCAGCAGCGGTCTGCCGTGCTGGCCGGGCTCGACGAGCGGCTGAAAACGTTGGAGATGGTGGTGGCGGCCCGGCCCGACCATCCACGGGCATGGGCCGAACTTGCCGCTGCCCGCTGTGAACGCTTTGGTCTCGCGCGTCACATTGCGGGCGAGGCGGTCACGCTCGTTGAACTGCGGCGGGTCGCGTTGTCAGGCGGCTTTGCCAGCCGTGATGCATGTGACGCCTGGCTTCGCCGTGTCACGGGTGATGGCCTCGACGACCTGCTCCGGTCCTATGAGGAGGCCAAGCGGGCGGTCGTGCAGGCCCCCTGCTCGGGAGAAGCATGGTGTGTGCTGGCGAACCTTGCCTTCCTTGAATCATTCGATGCCGAAGTATCACGACGCTGCATTGAGCAGGCACTCGCTGTTCGGCCGCACGACGGAACGGTGCTCTTCGAGGCGGCCCGCCAGGCGGAGCTCGATGGCGACAAGAAACGGGCGGCTGCGTTGTGGCGAAAGTGTTTTGCTGTGTCTTCTGACCATCGGGATGTCATCCTCAACCTTCTGCGGACGAAGATCTCCGCCGAGCAGGCCATCGTGATGCTCGAACCCGACCTCGCCGGTCTGCGGGCGATCGATGCAGCCTGGTCGCGGCAATCCTCGGCCGACGCAATGCGTCCGGTGCGGGAACGCTTGGTGGCGGCGCTGCTTGCTGCCGCGGATGAGGCTTCTTCACCCAAGCAGGCCTCGCAGCGTTGCCACCTGCTCTGCGAGGCGTCCAGACTCCAGCGCGCGCTCGGGCAACCCGAACAGGCTGCCGCCATCCTCACCGCCGCAATTGCCGCCAATCCTTCCGCCTACGCTGCGCGGATGGCCCGTGTCGATCTTGCGCTCGCGCTTGACGACCCGGATACCGCCAAGCAGCACCTCGACTGGCTGGTCCTGCGGCGGCCCGACGCGAAGACGGTGCAGGATCGCGTGAACAAGCTGAAGCAGCTGCGGGTGCGGCTCGCCTCGGCTCCCGTTCCAACGACCACTTCTTCAGACACGTCACCCACGCCATCAGGAGCACGGCAATGAACCCCAACCCGCAGCGTGACCCGCCCCCAGGAAGCCCGGAGCGCGAGCGACGGGGCCTGCCCGGCTACGAAATCAACGCGATCACCCGCCTCGTCGAGCGACTCGAACGGGTCTCCAGGCTCAAGATCATCTGGGAGGCGATCAATGTTGCCACGCTCGCCTTCGCGATCGTGGCGTCGTATGTGTTGCGATTTGAAGGGTCGCTCACGAGCCAGGAATGGGCGAGCCTCGGCCGAGCCCTCGGCACCGTGGTGCCGATCCAGTTTGTGACGCTCTTTCTGGTGGCCGGCCGCCGGACAAGTATCCGTGGCGTGACGCTGCGAGATCTCTGGCAGCTCGTCTTTGGCGTGAGTGCCGGCCTGGCTGTGGCGGCGCCGCTCGGCATGCTCGCCAACCTTGGTATCCCCCGCAGCATCTATCTGATCGATTGGTTCATCGCCATCTCGCTGCTCGGTGGCCTGCGAGGCGCGGCCTGCGAGGCGGGCAACCTCCTGCGGCGGTGGTCGATCCATCAGGCGACGCGGGTGTTGCTCGTCGGCACCTGTCCGTCGAGCGAAGCGGTGGCCCGCTCGATCCGCATGCAGTCCGGGTCGCAGGGGCAACGGGTCGTGGTGGGGATCGTGGCCAAGCCGGAAGACGCTGCGCTCGTGGGCCGGTCGATCGGTGGCGTAGCCGTGCTCGGCACGACCGACGCGATTGAACAACTCATCATTCGCCATCGGATCGACGAAGTGCTCATGCTCTCCGACACGCTGATCGGTGGCGAAGTACGCAGCCTTCGCGACCGCTGCAAAGCAGTGGGCTGTCCGACGGCGATCCTGCCCGACTTCGAGATGATCCTGAGCGGTCGCGTGAAGATGCAGCCGCGGCCGATCGACATCGCCGACCTTCTCCGCCGCGAGCCGGTGCAGACTGACATCGAGGGGATCGGCCGCTGGCTTGGCAACGAGACGGTGCTTGTGACGGGGGCCTGCGGTAGCATCGGCTCCGAACTCTGCCGCCAGCTGCTCAAGCATGGGCCTGGGCGGCTCGTGCTGCTTGACCGCAACGAGACGGGCCTCTTCTGGCTCGAACGGGAACTGTCCCGGCTCGGGCAGGGCACCACCACGGGAATCGTGCCCTGCGTGGCCGACATCACCGACCGAGACCGAATTGATGATGTCATGGCCGAGCATGCCCCGGGCGTGGTCTTCCATGCCGCGGCCTACAAACATGTGCCGCTGATGGAGCAGTATCCAGGCGAGGCGGTAAAAAACATCACGCTTGCCACGGCAGGGCTGGCCGAAGCGGCGGCCGCGGCAGGGGTGCAGGCCTTTGTGCTGATCTCGACCGACAAGGCGGTGAATCCGACGAGTGTGATGGGCTGCTGCAAGCGTCTGGCGGAGATCGTGGTGCAGCTGCTCAGCAACGACTCCCAGACGCGATTTTCGACGGTACGTTTTGGGAATGTGCTCGACTCGGCCGGAAGCGTGGTGCCGATCTTCCGTGAGCAGATCCTGCAGGGAGGGCCGGTGACCGTGACCCATCCCGACATCGAACGCTACTTCATGACGATTCCCGAGGCAGCGCGGCTCGTGATCCAGGCCGGCACGATGGGCCGCGGGGGCGAGGTATTTGTGCTCGACATGGGCGAGCCTGTGCGGATCGCCGACTTGGCCCGCGACATGATCCGGCTCTCCAACCTCGAGGAGGGCCGCGACATCGAGATCCGCTTCACCGGCCTGCGGCCCGGCGAAAAGCTCTACGAGGAGCTCTTCAAGGGTGAAGAATTGTTGCAGACGACAAGTCATCTGAAGATCCGCGCGGCGCGGCTCACGTATGCGGCCGGCCTGACGGCCGAGACGCTGATTGAGCAGATGCGGGCCGCGGCGACGCTCCCACCGGACGATGTGCGGGAGGTGTTGCACGGGCTCGTGCCCGAATACGTGGGTCACGAGACCGAGCTGCCACACGAAGCGATCGCGGGACGGGTGACCGCGACCCGCCGCGCGGCGTAACCTGTCGCCGTTGGTCTGCGAGCCACCATCAGCATCGGAGAGTGGTCCATCGTTCCTGGCGTTGTGCCCCGATCGTCCGCTGTCGTGCAGGCGCTGGGCCTGGCCGGTCCCGCGGTCGGGCTGCAGGCCCTTGTGCTTCTTGTGAATCTCACCGGCCGCTGGCTGGCCGGCAATGCGACGTCTGCCACGGCCGCCGACCAGCTCGCCCTGCAGGGGGCGCAAACAACCTGCTTCTATCTCTCGTGGATGATTGCATCGTTCGGCATCCTCGCCTCGGCCGGCGCCACCGCCCTCGTCTCGCGACTCGTCGGGGCCGGCGATTGGCACGGTGCCAACCGGGCGATGCACCAGGCCGTACTTGTCGCCGCGGCCGTCGGCAGCGCAGGCTGGCTCCTAGCCGCCGTCGGCATCGATGGGCTGCTCGCCTTGCTCAACCTCGATGGTACCGCGGCCATGTATGCCAGACAGTTTCTGCGGGCGATGCTCCTCCTGCTCCCCTTCCAGCTCCTTGCCACCACGCTCAACGCCTCCCTTGCCGGCGCGGGGGATACTCGCACCCCACTGAAGATCGGCGCATGGGCCACGGCCGCCAACCTGCCGCTGGCCTGGATCGGATTCCGCGGCTTCGGCACCTGGCCCGGCCTCGGTCTCGCCGGGATCGCCTGGGGGGCCGGGCTCAGCCAGGCCCTCGGCACGATCGCGCTGGTTGGGATGCTGGCTCGTGGCCGGTCGGGACTGCGGCTGCAACGGTCACTGCTGAAGCCCGACCTCCGTCTGCTATCGCGACTGCTCCACATCAGTCTGCCGGCCGCGGCCGAGAGCCTCTCAATGGTGGCCGGGCAAATGGTCTTTCTGTCGGTGGTCAACCGACTGGGCGATGCCGCCCGGGGCGCCCATGGCATCGCCCTCGGCTGGGAGTCGATGGCGGAGATGTTTGGTATGGCGTTTGGCATCGCGGCGAGCGTGCTTGTCGGACAAAACCTGGGGGCAGGCCGACCCGACGAGGCCCGCCGCAGCGGACTGGCAGCCTATGCCTGCGGCAGCCTCCTGATGGTGGTCGGCGGGGCACTGTTTTTCATCTTCGCCACCCCGCTCTTTGGGTTCTACTGCCCGAAGCCCGAGCAGGCGCCGGTAATCGCGGCTGGAGTGCCGGTGCTGCGGCTGGTCGCCTTTGCCATGCCTGCCCTGGCCGCCTGCCACATCTTCTCGAGCGGCCTGCGCGGCGCAGGAGATACACGCTATCCACTTCTCTTCACGACGGTCGGTTTTTTCGGCGTGCGGCTGCCGCTGACTTTTTTCTTGTGCGAGTCGGTCGTCGACGTCCCAGGGCTCGCACCGCTACCGGGCCAGGGCCTGGGGCTGTATGGCTGTTGGCTGGCGATGGTCGCCGATCTTTGGTTTCGTGGTCTGCTCTATGCGTGGCGGTTTGCCGGCGGCCGCTGGCAGTCGGTGCGAGTCTGACCGCAACGCGTGTCAGGTCCCCGTCGATCGCTTCAGCGACGCATGCAAGTCGGGCACCCGCGTAGCCGCCATGTAGACCCTTGCGGTCACCGCTGACCGCGGAAACACCTGCGCCACGAAATCGAAGCAGAATTCGCTGCCGGTGTGCGTGATCGACACCATATTGGAATACACGCCGCCGAGCATCTCGTCGGGCAGTTTCAGCTGCCCGTAGACATCAGCGATCGGCGGTTCCTGCCGTGGGCTGCTGCCAGTGTTTTCGGCCTTCGAAGCCGCAGGGTCGCTGGCCGGGTCGGGTTTCGGGGCGGCCGGCCGCGACGGCTCGCGCGGGGGACTGCCAAAGCTCTGGGTGTATTTTCCGATGGCCTCACCGAGCGCGGCCGTGAATTGAATGGCGACTTTGGGCGGCAGGATGACGCGCGCCGCCACGCGGCTGGGATGCACGATCGACTGGATGAAGTCGAGCGTGAACTCATTGGGGCCATGCAGCACGACCGCCGCCGTGGCGAACACGCCGCGGCCCACCGGGTCGGGCACGCGGGCCGTCGCGGTGGAGTGCTCGATCTGCTGGAGGGGGCGGTCTTCAGGCGGGTTGTCGGAGGGATCGTTCTTCATGGAAGGAATGATACCCCAATTCTCGGACCGGTACCGGCGCCAGCCGCCGCACAAGCTCCGTGACGCCGTTCCGCACGATTCCGGCCTCGCTCGTCGGATCATCGGGCGATCCAGCCAGCGGCTGCACGTGCGAAATCACGACCTCTGCCACCTCGAGCCCCTCGGCCCGCGCCGCCCGCACGACGGTAAGCGTGCGGCCGATCATCCCCAGCCGCGCTGCATCGACGATCACCAGCGGGAGGCCGAGATCCCTCGCCAGATCGACGTTGAGCGTTTGTTCTCCGAGTGGCGAAAACAGTCCGCCCGCCCCCTCGACCACCACGCACTCGCAAGCCTCCCACCATGGGCCGATCCCGTCGCGAAGTAACTGCTCGTCGATCCGCTTGCCTTCGACCGCCGCCGCCTGCACCGGTGCGATCGCCGCCGCAAATGCCTGCGGGCAGACCTCCGCGAGCGTGAGTGGCCGGCCGGCCGCCTCCCAGAGTCGCTCGATGTCGCTCGAACCATCGAAGACGACGCCGCTGGCCACTGGCTTGTAAACACCCACCCGCACACCTGCAGCCCGTCGCTCAGCAGCGATCGCGATCGCGACCGCTGTCTTGCCAACACCTGTGTCGGTGCCGGTGATGAACAGGCCGAGTGATGGCATGTGTTTGCTCCGCGTGAACGAAGGTTCTACACTACGTGCGGTTGTTGAGAATTCTTATCAGCTAGCAAGCCGCACGGCGCAAGCCCACGGGATATTCCCCCGATGCCCTCCCTCGACTCCATCCCTATCGGCTCGTCTGCCCGCGTGGCGGCGGTCACCGGCACCGACGCCACCTCGCTGCGACTGCTCGAAATGGGGCTCACTCCCGGAGTGCAGGTGCAGGTCGTCGGCACCGCCCCGCTCGGCTGCCCCGTGGAACTCCTCGTGCGCGGCTATCACCTCTCGATCCGCCGCAATGAAGCGGCCCGGATCACCGTTTCCGCCTGACCCGCATCATGCCACACGCCGCCGCCACCTCCTCACCGGCGGCCTCCGCCGCACCCGTCGTCGTCGCCCTTGTCGGCAACCCCAACACCGGCAAGAGCACGCTCTTCACGGCACTGGCCGGCATCCCCACGCGGATCGGCAACTACCCAGGCGTGACCGTCGAGGAGAAGGTGGGCCGGTTTCGCCGCCGCGACCAGACGATCGAGCTGATCGACCTGCCCGGCGCCTACAGCCTCGTGCCCAAGAGCCCCGACGAAGAGGTGGCTGTGCGGGTGCTCCACGGCCAGATGAAGGGCGTGGCCAAGCCGGATGTGGTGGTGGTGGTGGCCGACGCCACGAACCTCGTCCGCAACCTCTATCTCGCCAGCCAGGTGATCGAGGTGGGGCTGCCCACGATCATCGCGCTCACGCTCACCGACCTTGCCGCACGCAAGGGCATCACGATCGACGTGGAGCAACTAGCCGCGCGGCTCGGCTGCCCCGTGGTGCCGGTTGTGGCACCGGCCCGCCAGGGCATCGATCAGCTTGGCGACGCCATCCTCGCCGCAGCCGGCGCGGCAGTGCCGCCACGGCCCGACATCGCCCCGCACCTCGCTGCTGTCGATTCCTCCTACCCGCCACCGGCCCGCGACGCGATCGCCCGCTATGCCTGGATTGACAGGGTTGTGGAGGGCGTGATCGTGCGGCGGCCCCCGCTGCCCACGGTCAGCGAACGGATCGACAAGGTGCTCACCCACCGGCTCTGGGGCACGCTCATCTTCGCCGCCACGATGCTCGCGATCTTCTCGTCGATTTTCTGGCTGGCCGCCCCGCTGATGGATCTGATCTCCGGTACCGTCGACGCGGTGGCCGGCTGGGTGGAGGGAGCGTTGCCGGAGGGAGCGATCCGTTCGCTACTCGTCGATGGGGTGCTGGCCGGCGTCGGCGGTGTGGTCGTGTTTCTGCCGCAGATCGCGTTGCTCTTTCTCTTCGTGGCTGTGCTCGAAGGCTGCGGCTATCTAGCTCGGGCGGCCTATCTCATGGACCGGCTGCTCGTGGGCGTGGGCCTCTCCGGCAAATCGTTCATCCCACTCCTCTCGAGCTTCGCCTGCGCGATCCCCGGCATCATGGCCGCCCGCACGATCGAGAATCGCCGCGACCGGCTCCTCACGATCCTCGTGGCCCCGCTCATGAGCTGCTCGGCGCGGCTGCCGGTCTACCTGCTGCTCACGGCAGCGTTTGTGCCGAACGTGGCCGTCGGCTTCGGCTGGCTGCGGCTGCCGGCGGTGGTGCTTGCCGCGATGTATGCGGTGGGCGTGGTGGTGGCGGCGATCGTGGCATTTGTGCTCTCGCGGACGATCTTTCGCGGGCCGCCCCAGCCGTTCGTGATGGAGCTGCCCGGCTGGCGGTGGCCGCAAGTGGGCGTGGTGCTCGAGCGGGTGCGGGAGGCGGCGGTGTCATTCCTCAAGAACGCCGGAACGTTGATCGTGGCGGTGAGCATCGTGGTGTGGGCGCTCGGCAGCTACCCGAAGGTGCCGCCGCCGGAGGGGCCGAATGTGACCGAGGCCGAGATCCGCGGCGAGGCGTTGCGGCAGAGTTTTCTCGGGCGGGCGGGTCATCTCATCGAGCCGCTCGTAAAGCCGCTCGGCTGGGACTGGCGCATCGGCTGCGCGGCGATCGCGAGCTTTCCGGCGCGAGAGGTCGTGCTCGGCACGCTCGGCGTGATCTACAACCTCGGCGACGTCGATCCCGGCGAGGAGGAGGGGGCGACGCAGCTGATCCGGTTGCTCAAGAACGCCACCTGGGACGGCACCGACCGGAAAGTGTTCACGCTGCCGGTGGCCCTCTCGATCATGGTGTTTTTCGCGCTCTGTGCCCAGTGTGCGAGCACGCTGGTGATCATCGGCAAAGAGACGGGCAGTTGGGTATGGCCGACGGTGACGTTTGTCTACATGACAGTATTGGCGTGGCTGGGCGCGTTTGCGACGTATCAGATTGGCACGATGATCCTCGGGTGAGGGTTGGCCATGCAGGATGTGATCGCGATCGGTGTGACACTCGTGGCCACCGCGTGGCTGGCGCGGTCGCTCTGGAAGCGGTTTTTTGCCCCGCCCTGCCAGCCGCCGCACGGTGGCCCGGCCGGCAGCGACGGGTTTGTGCCGCTCGATGAGTTGAAGTAGGGGTGGGCGGCCCGACCCCACCCAGCCGCCAGGCGCAAGCCGGTGGGATGACGCACCAGCCGGCGCCACCGTAGTCCACCGGGCTTGCGCCCTGGTGCTTGCTGTTGGAGGGCTTGCGCCCGGTGCTTTCTGGCGGTGTTACTCAGGGCGCAAGCCCGCGGGCCGACTCCTCGGGCGAGAGCGTCGTGATGTGGCATCCTGTTCCCAGTTCAAACCCCGCGAACGCTGCCAACCTCGGCAGGATCTCCAGATGCCAGTGCCAGCGGCTCACAGCGGCCCCCCGGTCACCGTACGGCGCCTGGTGGAGCCACCAGTTGTAATCGGCTCCTGGCACCGCCGCGTCGAGCCGCGCCACCACATGTCGCGTGAGATCAGCCACCGCGGCCACACGCTCCGGCGACGCTGCCGAAAAGAGCGGCTCCGGCACACGCGGCAGAATCCACGTCTCGAAGGGCTGCCGTGGTGCCGGCGGAATCAACGCCACGACATCGCCCGCCTCCGCCACCAGGCACCCGCTCGCTTCGGCCTGTTCAATTACGGTCGCAAACGAATGCCCCGGCTGGCTGGCCGCCGCCAGTTCCACCTCCATCACAGGTGGCACAAAGTCGAGGCCGACAAGCTGGCTGTGGAGATGCTCGAGCGACGCGCCGGCCTGTGGCCCGGAGTTCTTGAACACGGTCGCCCAGGCGATGCCGGCAGCGCCATCGAGCATGGCCAGCCGCCGGTGAATGAGCTGCCAGACGTCGCGCCATGCGACTGCATCGACCTCGAGGATCGAGCGGTAGTGAGCCGCCGATTCGATCACCACCTCGTGGATGCCGTGGGCGGGGCGGGAGCTTGAGGGAGACAGGTCTCCCGGCCGGTGCCGGCACGATTCCACGACGGGATAACGGTTGGGAATGATCCGCGCCTGCCAGGGCACGACGCCATCGTCAGGCGTGCGGAGCACATCCGGTGGCGTCTGCGACTCGTGTCCGACGCAGAACGGACACGGGCTCGCGGTCAGGCAGCCTGCATCGAGATCGCTGGGGCGGTCCGCCCGCCGGGGTGCGACGACGACCGTTCGCGCTGCGAGCGGATGATGGTGGATGCGGGGATCGCGGGAGGGCGTGTCGGGCATGAAACAAGGCCGGGTAGCGAACGCTCCAGTATCGCATGAATCGGCCGCAACATGTTGAACCGCGCCCCAGCTACCCGTACACTCTGGACGTTCGAGAGAAGGACCCCCAGGAGGCACTTGCATGCTCACCGTCGGCGACGCGTTTCCCCAGTTTTCCTGCCAGGCGTGCGTGGGAACCGAGAAGGACCACATCAAGCTCCTCACCAACGCCGACTACGCCGGCAAGTGGGTCGTCTACTTCTTCTATCCCAAGGACTTCACGTTTGTCTGCCCGACCGAACTGGCCGAGTTCAACAAGCAGCTGAAGAACTTCGCCGACCGCGACACGAGTGTGGTGGGGGGCAGCACCGACAACGAGTGGTCGCACATGATGTGGCGGCGGTCGCACGCCGACCTCAAGGACCTCGGCTATCCGCTCATCGCGGCGCAGAAGCTGGCCCCCGAGCTCGGCATCCTCGAGAAGAGCGAGGGCTATTGCCTGCGGGCCACGTTCATTGTCGACCCGCACGGCGTGATCCAGTGGGTGGACGTGAACCAGGGCCGCGTGGGCCGCAACGTAGCCGAAGTACTTCGCGTGCTTGACGCCCTGCAGAGCGACGAGCTCTGCCCCTGCAACTGGAAGAAGGGCGACCCGTACGTGAAGGTGGGATAGGTTTTCCCCGGCGGCCGGCTTTACGAAACCCTCGCCATCCTGGCCTCGGGTTTCTTCGCGAACATCCGTTCGCTCTCGTAAGCCCGCCCTCCAGGCGGGCAGTACCATCCTCCCAGGAAGCACCAGGGCGCGAGCCCGGTGGACTGCGGCGGCACGGATTCGTTTATGCTTGCGACACTTGTGGCGACAGTGTCCACCGCATGAATCCTCCGTATGAACCGCCCTTGGCTCCACAAATTCGCCGACGCCTTTCGCGGCCTCCGGCGGGCGGTCCGCAGCCAGACGAGCTTCGCCGTCCACCTCACCGTGGCCGCGGCCGTGGTTGTGGCTGCCGCCGTGCTGCGGGTGTCGCTCGTGGAGTGGTGTCTGCTCATCGGGGCGATCGGGTTTGTAACCACGGCCGAGGTGTTCAACACTGCCATCGAGTCGCTCGCCCGCGCCCATGACGTGGGCCGTCATCCCAGAATCCGGGATGCTCTCGACATGGCTAGTGCCGCGGTGCTCGTGGCCTCGATCACGGCGGCCGGGATTGGGGTCGTTGTCTTCGGGACTCGCGCTGCCGGGTGGCTCGGCCTTTGGTAGGGTGCTCGCCGTCGGCGTGGGGATCACGCCGTGGTTCATTCCTTCTGGAGGTGGTTATGGCGAAGTTGCTGGCCGAGGCGATCGGCACCTTTTGGCTCGTGTTGGGCGGATGTGGCAGTGCCGTGTTGGCGGCCGCGTATCCGGATCTCGGGATCGGCTTTGCGGGCGTGTCGCTCGCGTTTGGCCTGACCGTGCTGACGATGGCCGCCGCGATCGGCCACATCTCGGGCTGTCATTTGAACCCGGCCGTAACGGCTGGGCTCGTGGCAGGCGGACGCTTTCCTGCCAAGCACGCGCTCGGCTACATCATCGCGCAGGTGGTCGGCGGCATCGCCGGCGCGGGCGTGCTCTACCTCGTGGCCAAGGGCCTGCCCGGCTTTGATCGGGTCGCCAGTGGCTTTGCCTCCAATGGCTTCGGCCCGCATTCGCCCGGCGGCTATCCGATGGCCAGTTGTTTCCTCATCGAAGTGGTGCTCACGGCGGCCTTTCTCTTCGTGATCCACGGGGCGACCGACAAGCGGTCGAGCGCGATCATCGCCCCCATCGCGATCGGCCTGTGCCTGACGCTGATCCATCTGATCAGCATCCCCGTCACCAATACGTCGGTGAACCCGGCCCGCAGCACGGCGACGGCGGTCTTCCAGGGCGGCTGGGCCCTCGAGCAACTGTGGCTCTTCTGGGTGGCGCCGATCATCGGCGGCATCCTGGGCGGGCTGCTCTATCGCACCGTGGCCGACTGCTGCCACGACTGACCGTGAGGGATGCGATCCTCTGCACGACAGGCAGACTATGGACAAAGGCCACGAAGGGCTTTGTCCACGGGAAATTAGCCCCGCAGGTCGTAGCAGAGGATCGCGTCGCCTTCGCGGAGGTAAAGCAGGCCGTCGAGGATCACCATGTGGGCCCAGCTCGGACGGTCGCCGCTGCCCGGCACCTTGAACGAGCTCACTTCTTGATAGCCCGCCGGATCGGCCTTCACGAGCGACAGCGTGCCATCGGCATAGCGGACGTAGATGTGACCATCAGCGGCGAAGACTGTCGCCGAGTTGCGGCCGCTGCCCCGCTCCTTCCAGACGATCGTGCCTGTCATCAGTTCGGCGCAGAACGGGATGCCCTTGTCATCGGAGTCACCGTAGAGATGGTCGCCGACGAGCACGATGCCGCCGTGCTTGTTGGCCAGGTCGGGCTTGAGGCCGTAGATCTCCTCGATCGTGACCTGGCCACCAGGGCCAGGCACCTGCCGCAGGAGGGCGCCGCCCCGCTTGTAGCCTGCCGCGAAGAAGACGAGGTCGTCTTTGATGATCGGCGTGGGGATCACGGCCGTGGTCTTGTCGATCGGGTAGGCCCAAAGAAATCGGCCCGTCTTGGCGTCGACCGCGAAGGCACCCGCGGCAGTGGTCTGGACGTAGACGTTGCGGCCGCCGACGGTGGCGATCACAACCGATGAATGACCGGCCCCCCGATCGAGCTTGATCGGGCAGGCCCAGATCAGCCGGCCCGTTTTCTTGTCGAGGGCCACCATCGTCGCCTGCTCACCGCCTGGTGTGCAGACGAGTCGGTCGCCATCGATCGTGACACTTTCGCTGTAGCCCCATGAATCGCCCTTGGTGCCGCCAAACTGTGCCTTGAGGTCGATGCGAAAGACTTCGCTACCGTCCTTCGTGCGACAGGCGACGAGCTGGCCGAAGGGCGTGATGACATAGACCTTGTCGCCGTCGACCGTCGGCGTGCTCCGGGAACTCTGCCACGATTCCTGGCCGTCGGTCCACGGCTGGCCTGTCTTCGTCTTCCAGATGGGCTTGCCGGTGGCACGATCGAAACAGGTGAGGTATTCGTCGGCGTCGGATGCTGTGGAGAGACTGTCGCCGAGCGTGTAGATGCGGTCGCCCACGATCGCCAGGCTGGCATAGCCGCGGCCGGCGCCGGCCGTCTGCCAGACGAGCCCCGGGCCTTCGGTCGGCCACGCTTCGAGCAGGTTGGTGTCGGGGGCGACGCCGGTGCGGTCGGGCCCGCGAAAGGTTGGCCAATCGGCGGCGTGGATAGTTGCGGCGCACCATACTGCAACCGCCCCGAGGAGCGGATAGAGAACCCGGCCGGAAAAACGCGACCCCATAGATGATCACTCCAGAAAGACTGCGAACGCACTGCTTTGAGCCTACGGCCGCGGTGGGAGACGGGTCAATTACTCGCTTCTGAAAACCGAGTGATGCAACGACCACCAGGAGGCCGCGTTGGCCTGCAGCGGCGCTGGGTGGCAGTGCATCCCGGCGGCTTGCTGCACCCTGTACCACCCAGCCCCGGGCGC
>CAZODJ010000041.1:12187-19734 GCA_964578555.1 uncultured Candidatus Kuenenia sp. | reverse complement strand
ACGGGCACCGAGCCGCCGCAGGCGGCTTGGTCGGCTGCGCTTGTCTGCATACGCCGGCTCTCAGGGCGTGGGCAGCCCCTCCTGGCATCTCAGTTTCTGACAAACTCGCACGATTGCTGAGTGGTCGCGGGCCTTCAGGCTTGCCGTACCAGGTCGGCGATTGCTTCCAGTGGATCAGGGTGCGCGAGCCTGATCGGCAGATCGTGGAAGAGTCGTGATGGGTCGACCCGTTTGTCGGCGCCCCGTGATCGGGGGGCGGTGGTGTCCCAAATCGGCGGCGGGCTGCCGAGGCAGGTGGCGATGTGGCCGTACCAGTCGCGACGGCGTACCGGATGTCCGTCGGAGACGACGTACAGAGGAGCCGGGGCGGCTGCGGCGGCGACCGCGCAGACGATCGCCGCTGCATCGTCGACATGGATGAGATTGAGCCAGCTGTCAGGATCGGCGGCCAGCGGTCGGCCGGCTTCGAGGTCGGCGAGCCGTGGCAGCCGGTCTGGACCGTAGAGCCCCGCGAAGCGGAGTGCCACGCCCGGCCCGCGACGGTGGCTGCGCAACAGCTCTTCCGCCTCGAGGAGCACCCGACCGGCATCCCGCGAGGGATTGGCCGGAGTCGTCTCGTCGACGATGCCGCCCCTTTCATCGCCCCAGACGCCGGTGGAGCTCGAGAGAATCGGTCGCGGCTGGCCGGGCAGGGCGTCGAGCACGCGGGCCAGGCCCGTCACATGAACGTCGTGATGGCTTGCCCCACTCGTGCGGTCGAAGCCGACGGCCCAGAACAGCGTGGCCACGCCGGGCAGGTTGCGGATCGTTTCTGCGCGGGTGACATCGGCCACGATCGGCTTGATCCCGCGGGAGGCGAGGTCGGCAGCCCGCATCGCGCTGCGAGTGATCGCGTGAACGCTCGATCCTTCGGCAAGCCACCGGGCCGCGACCCGCGAGCCGAGATATCCGCAACCGACGATGAGGCGAGCAGGGGCGGGTGGCATCATGGGAACATCAATCCTCGAGCGGCAGCGAGTGACCGACGGTCGGCGAGTGTCTCTGGCTTTCCATCCACGACGCCAGCACGATCTGGGCGGCGACGGCGTCGAACCGCTGCTTCTTCTTGCCTCGGGTGAGGCCCGACCCGGCCAGCAGGCCAGTCGCCTCGCGGGACGAGTAGCGTTCATCGTGGAAGACGAACGGCAGCCCGGTCGCCTCGCCGAGCCAGTGCCCAAACCGTTCCACCTCCACCGACATCCGGCTGTCGGACCCGTCGGCGTGCACAGGCAAGCCGATTACGAATCCTACGATCGACTCATCGGCCACGAGCCGGCAAAAAAAGGCGGCATCGGCGGCGGTATCTCCAGTCGTCTCGTGGACCACCAGCGGACTGGCCAGAATCCGCTCGGCATCACAAATCGCGATGCCGATCCGCCGCCGCCCATAATCGACGCTCGCCACACGGCCCGGAGGGATCGGGGAACCGCTGCTCGGGCTACCGTTGCGGGGCATAGGCCGCTCCGGCGTCCGTCCGCAGCATCGGAAACCGTCCCGTGGTGAGGAAGGCCGTCACGGCATCCTGCACGGTGGGGCTCTTCATCATGCCGGCATGACGCACCGGCACCAGGAAGAAATCGTCGGCTCCGTCGAGCCGTGTCTCCGCAACGGTGACCACGGCGTCGTCGTCCCCTCCGAGCAACGGGCTATAGCCGTCGTCATCTCCTGTGCCGCCAGCGACGATGCCGAACGGGCAGGGCGGTACCGGCAGAGTGGGGGCGACGGTGTCCCAATCGACGACGAGATCGCGGGCGGCACCCTGAGAAAGCGCGGCCAGCATCCATACCTGTGAAGCCCTCCTGGCAAGTTCGGAACCTTGATTGGGAGGACCGAGCATGACGACACGGTCGAGACGCTGGAGGTGAACCGTGTCGGCTTGGCCGATCCAACTGCGAACCACCAGATTACCGAGGCTGTGGCCCACGAAACTGACTCGGGTGCCGGCCGGGAGGCCAGCGACCACGCCGGCGAGAGCGCGGCCGTGATCGGCAATGGCCGCCTTCGTGCTGGCGTAGCCGAAGGCGAGGACAGTGGCATCAAGGCTGTTGCGGAGGTGCTCCACGAGCGGCTTCATCGAGCGGCGGCTCTCACCAAGCCCGTGGAGCACGATCACTGCCGGGCCAGTGATCGGTTCAATACGGCCGGAGGCCTCCAGCGTCGTAAAGGTGTGGCGACAGTGATCGCCGCTGCCCTCGCAGACCACGCGTTCCCGGGGATCGAGGATCCGGCACTCGTCGGTGCCCGGCCGCCGCTGCAACCGCCAGTCGTCCCGCACGACTTCGTCGGACCAATGGAGAGCCTCCGTCGACTGTCGCAATCGCTCCAGCCACGTCGCCTCGTCCGCCGCGGCATCGTCTTCAGCCCACGCCGCCCCACCCAGCACAACGGCCAGGAAACAGGTGATCTTGAACAGACAGCGGACGAATTGAACCGAGGCTGGAGGCACCGGTTGTCGGCCGTCGAAAACCTTGGCTTTTCGACCGGTCGACCAAGTGCAAAAAGGCCATGGATGGCTTTTTGCACGGGAAGTCATAGGTATTCGACCCATCCGCGTTTCTCGAGTTCGGCGACGACCTTGCGAACGGCTTCCTCGTGGCTCCGGGCGGCTACGAGCGTTGCGTCCGACGTATGTACCACTAGCATATCCTCGAGCCCCATCGTGACGACCAGGTGATGGTCGTCGGAATGCACGATCGTGCCCGTAGAGTCGATCCCAAGGTGCCGGCCCACCACCGTGTTGCCGGCCTCATCGACGCCGCGCTGTCGGGCCACGGCCGACCAGCCGCCGAGATCATCCCACGAAAACGGCGCCTCGATCACTACCACGTCGGTCGCCTTTTCCAACACAGCGTAGTCGATCGAGATCCCCTTGATCGCCGAAAACTCCCGGGCGAAGACGACGTCACGTTCGGAGGTGTCCCAGGCGGCCGCGATGGCCTCGAGGCGGGCCAGGCACTCCGGTTCGTGGGCGGCCAACGCGTCGAGGATCGTGCGGGCCTTCCAGACGAAGATGCCGGCGTTCCACAGGTAGCCGCCAGCCGCCACATAGTCACGGGCCACACTCGCTGCCGGCTTTTCCTTGAAGCTCGCGACACGATGCACCTTCGCGGCGGAGGTTGTACCGGCCGGAGGCTTGAGCGGTTCACCGGTCTGGATGTAGCCGAAGCTCTCCGCGGGATAGGTTGGCGCGATGCCAAACGTCACCAGCCGCCCGGGTGATGTCGCGACAATCTCAGCCGCTAAGGTGATCGCCTCGTGAAACTTCTCCGCCGGGCGAATGACATGATCCGATGGCATCACGGCCATCGTCGCGTCGGGATCGTGCCGGGAGACGAGCAGCGCCGCCAGCCCGATGCAGGGCGCGGTGTCCCGCTTGCACGGCTCGCCCACGAGGCCAGACGCCGGCACCTGCGGAAGTTGTCGGCGGACGGCATCGAGGAGCCGCGCCGCCGTGACGACCATGATGCGGTCGGACGGCACGAGCCCGTCGAGCCGGTCGATCGTGTCCTCGAGGAGTGTCTTTGTGCCAGCGAGTGGAAGCAACTGCTTGGGCAGGGCGGCTCGGCTCGCGGGCCAGAAGCGGGTGCCGGCGCCGCCG
This sequence comes from uncultured Candidatus Kuenenia sp., assembly GCA_964578555.1. Classification (GTDB taxonomy): domain Bacteria; phylum Planctomycetota; class Planctomycetia; order Pirellulales; family UBA1268; genus CACORA01. The sequence goes on along the minus strand of CAZODJ010000041.1, from coordinate 16,097 downwards.
GCCATCACGATCGCATGGAGCATGGAGAATCCTTTGGGGGACAGGGAAGATTACGAGCCGATGACCCGGGGCTCTTTGATGGTGCTCCCGGGTGGCAGATATTCGGCGATATCGTCGGCATCGACAATGCGGTTGGCCGCCAGTTCGACCGGGACACCGCCGGTCACCGTCACACCCGCTCGACCGAGCAGCCGGCTGGCGTGAGCCACCATGGCGGCCATCACGTGCTCGGCCGTGTCGGCCGCGGCGCCAGGAGCGTTTTTCAGCGGTGCGAAGCCTTCGACCGGATCGACTTCGACCAGCGTCACGGTGTGGGCCAGCGGCATGAGATCGAAGATGAACCGCTCGAACTTGTAGGCGTTGGGGGCATCGGGCACGACGCGTGCCCCTGCGCTGTCGATGAACGGCACAGCCTTGTGGGCCATGTGGAGCGGCAGGGCGTCGGCTTTGGCCGAGGCTCGTTCGAGAAAGTCCCTCGTAAAGGCATGCACGGCGATGCTGCCGGCATGGAATTTCAGCCGCCCGTCCGGGAGTCGCAGCGCGGCCAGTTTCGCCGGCAGGTCGCTGTATTCGACGATCCGTGTGACGCCATCGTCAGCCACGACCACGCCGACCCGTTCCGCCGGATCGGTCTTGCGCACCACCTGCGGCGTGAATTCGGAGCCGGTGAGCAGGTGATAGCCGAGAAACTCACTGTCCAGCGGCATGGCGAGGGGATTGTCGACCTGAAAAGAGACGACATGATCCACTCCCTGCCGCGCGAACCATTCGAGACCGCCGTTCTCCGCGAGGCTCCTGAGCATGCCGCCGTGTCCATCGGGAGCCATGGCGAGGTGCCCAAGATCGTCGCGGAGTATCTCGCCGGTCGTGTCCCGGAGCACCGGGAGATCGTGCTGCGTGAAGAACAGCACGCGATCCTCGGGCAGGCCGAATCGATCGTGTCGGGCGAAGAAATCACGGGTGGCCGCGTCAGTGGCTGAACTGGTCATCACCGCCAGTGGCACTGCGGCCCCATGCCGCTTCGCCACGGCCACCAGTTTGCCGCACAGGATCTCCAAGAGGCTCGCCTGCGACACCGGCCCGATCTTGTAAAGCCCCTTCGGGCCATCGAACCCGAGCCGTGACCCCTGACCACCGGCCACGAGAATCGCGGCTATGCGCCCGGTGGCCAAGGCCGCGGTGCCTCGTGCCGCAGCGAGCGATGGCGGAATCGGATTGTCTTCGTCGCGCAGTCGCAGGCACGGAGGCGTGACCGCATTCTCGAGGCCCGACAGTCCATCGCCGGGTGTCGCGGCCACCTGCTCACTTTCACGTTTCGCAAGCACCCGCTGCCGCATGTCGGTGACCACCGTCCAGTCGAGCGATCGCAACTGGGCCATCAGTCCGGCGCGGCGGGCCTCGTCGAGACGATCCCAGTCGGCACACACCCGCTCCTGTCCAGCGGCGACGAGGTGCCCAGCCAGATCGGCGGGCACGTCCGGGGGCAGGGGGCGGCATGTCATCCTCGCACCCATGCCCAGAACAGAAGGCAGAGAAGCGGGAAGCCGACGAAGATGACTCCGTAGGTGAAGACTGTCGTCCAGAGGTGGTCGGGCCAACGAGCCATCGTGGGAATGATCACGACTCACAGGTCGTGGAGTAGGGAGGCATGGAGTGTGAGGCGGAAGTGCTCTCGGAAGAAGAGAGACTATCGGTCGCAGCCACGATGTCGATGGGAATCTCGAATGCTTCGTCGGCCGGCTCATCGAGACGGCACTCGATCCGCACTCCCCACGGCAATACTTCCGTCGCCGTGACGATCGCTTCAACTTCATCATAAGAGGTGGTCACCTCGACCGTTGGGATCATCGCAAACGGGGGACAAAATCCGACATGCCCCGACGCTGTCCGGACGCCCGTCGGCACAGCCAAAAAAAGCCGTCCGCGGATGCATTCGGTGCCATCGGCGCGGGTGACGCGTTCCTGCTGCTGCAGCAGATGCTCATCGCCGGTTGGCTGGACGTGGAAAAAGTCATTCAGGCCCCTGTTCCACGTGGCCGCATCCGGGGGCGATAGGCTTCTGTCGACGTCTGCTGGAATGCATGCCGGGGGCGATGACTCGAGGGGGGAGGGCACGAGCGGAACCGTGACCGGCGACGGGATGCCGAGCCACGGGGCGGCCCATGGCTGCGCGAGAAGTGCTCCGGCGAAGACCACGGCTCCCATGGCCATGACCAAGGCACCGGAGCTGCCAACGGGGAGCGGCAGTGCCATCGCCAGGGCGGCCATGAGAAAACCAATACGGGGCGCCAGTGACGGTCGTCCGCCACCGTGTCGCGAGGCCAGATCGCCCGCGGCCACGAGCAGCCCACCGGCACCGCAGACGGCAGCCAGCATGACCACTCCCGACGCGGCCGTGGCGCCGCCCGACAGCCTGCTCGCCAAGAGGACGCCGCCACAGGCCACTGCCAGCCATCCGGACGCGGCTCCCACCGTCGTCACCAGCAGCCGTTCAATCGCCACGCGATTCCCGGCAGGATCGCAGTCAAAGCTGGCATGTGACGGTGCGTGCGACACGGCAATGAAGCAACAAGGAAATCGGCCCCTGCTCAGGTGGCCCCGACGGCAGATGTGGCCGCCTTGGCGAGCTCCTTCGCCTTGTCGGCCTTCTCCCACGAGAACTCGTTGCGACCAAAGTGGCCACCGGCCGCCGTGCGGCGGAAGATGGGCCGCCGCAGATCGAGTTCCTCGATGATGCCGCGCGGGGTGAGCGGGAAAAACTCGCGCACCAGTTCACAGAGTCGCTCGTCCGACACCTTCCCCGTGCCTTCGGTGTCGACCCGCACACTCACCGGATCGCTCACACCGATGGCATAGGCCAGCTGCACCTCACAGCGGTCGGCCAGCCCTGAAGCGACGATGTTCTTGGCGACGTGGCGGGCCATGTAGGCGGCGCTGCGATCGACCTTCGTCGGGTCCTTGCCGGAGAAGGCGCCGCCGCCGTGACGGCCCCAGCCGCCGTAGGTATCGACAATGATCTTTCGCCCGGTGAGGCCGCAGTCGCCGTGCGGGCCGCCGACCACGAATCGCCCGGTGGGGTTGATATGGTAGGTGATGTTCGACGTGTCGAGGTCGCCGGGGAGTTCGTTCGCGATGATCTGGTCGATCACAAACTCGCGGATGTCGGCGTTGCTGACGTGCGGGGCGTGCTGCGTGGAGACGACGACAGTGTCGACGCGAACGGGCCGATGACCGTCGAACTCGATGGTGACCTGGCTCTTGGAGTCAGGTCGCAGCCAGTCCACATGCCCCTTCTTGCGGGCCTCCGTGAGCCGATTGAGGATCCGGTGGGAGAGGGCAATGGGAAGCGGCATCAGTTCCGGCGTGTCGTTGCAGGCGTAGCCGAACATCAGGCCCTGGTCTCCGGCACCAATGTCTTTGCCGGAGCTCGCGTCGTCGTTGACGCCCATGGCGATGTCACCCGACTGTTTGCCTACGGCGACCAGCACGGAGCAGGTATCGGCGGCGATTCCCATCTCGTCATCGGTATAGCCGACATCGCGGATGACGTCGCGGACCACCTGCTGGTAGTCGATCGTGCCGCGGGAGGTGATCTCACCGGCCACGACAGCCAGGCCGGTCGTCACCATCGTCTCGCAAGCAACACGGCTGAGGGGATCCTGGGCAAGGTAGGCGTCGAGCACGCCGTCGGAGATCTGGTCGGCGAGCTTGTCCGGGTGACCCATGCTGACTGACTCGCTCGTGAAAAGAAATTTGCCTGATGCCACGGAAATGCCTCGTGCCTGAAGAAACGGATGGAACAAGAGCGACGGAACCCTTGTCCGTCGCAGACCTAAAGGCCGATTATCCAAAAGAGTACGAAAAACGACAACCACGGTTGCGCATGGGACGGATCGCGAAAGCCCCGGGC
>CAZODJ010000041.1:0-12087 GCA_964578555.1 uncultured Candidatus Kuenenia sp. | reverse complement strand
GCTACGGGTTCGTTTCCGGAGAGCCGAACAACCGGTCGAGAAGCAGCGCCGCCGTGGCGGCCCGCGAGCCCCGCTGGGAGGCGACAAGTGCTGCGGCCCGGCGACCGCGATCCACCGCGAAATCACGGTCTTCGAGGCAGCGGCGGACGAACGCAGTGAGTTCGTCGCCGGAGTGCACCACCTCCGCGGCCCCGGCCTCGAGCAGGAGCCGCACTTCATCGCGGAAGTTGCGAGTGTGAGGGCCGAAGGCTACGGCGGCGCCGTAGGCGGCCGGCTCGATCATGTTCTGGCCCCCTCGCCTGCCGTCGAGGCTGCCCCCCACGAAGGCGATCGTCGCGGTTCCCCACCACCAGCCGAGTTCACCCGTGGTGTCGACCAGAAGAATGCGGGCGGCGGGGTCGGCCGCATTCGCACCGAGCCGGCTGCGTTGCCGCCAGGGCATCCCTGTGGACTGGAGAATAGCTGTGATCTCGGCCGTTCGCTCGACGTGCCGGGGCACGACCACGAGCCGCAGCCGAGGGTACGCCGTGGCCAGTTCGCGAAAGGTGTCGATGGCCAGTTGCTCTTCCGGAGCCTGCGTGCTGCCGGCAAGGAAGACGATCGCATCGTCGGGGATGCCGGCGACGCGACGGAGCCTGAGCACGTCGGGATCGTGGCGATCCCCTCGCACGCCGTCGAACTTCATCGAGCCGGCTGTGACCACCGTCGGAGCTCCGAGGGCCGTAAAGCGGTCGGCATCGGCGTGCGAACGAGCGATCACGAGGCTGGTGCGGCCGAGCATGCGGCGGACGAGCGGCCCGATCCGACGATAGCCCCGAAAGCTACGTTCACTCATCCGGGCATTGACGACGACAATCGGAATGCCGCGGGCATGCACCGCGGCCAGCAGGTTGGGCCAGAGTTCGAGTTCGCCCAGCACCAGCATCTCGGGCCGAACCCGATCGAGCACGCGGTGAATGGCCCAGGAGAAGTCGAGCGGGCAGGGGAACGTGCGGTCGGCTCCAAAGCGTGAGGCCGCCACATCCAGGCCTGTCGTCGTTGAACTGGAGATCACACAGTCGATGGCCCGACCGGCGTCCGCCGCCTGGCGACGCATTTCCTCCGCCAGCCCGGACAGGAGTTGCACCTCGCCCACGCTCACTCCGTGCATCCAGATTCGCGCGGCCGTGGCGCGAGGCAGGGGGGAGATGCCGCCGGTAAACCGGATCCAGGGCGCCGCGACCGGACGGCCGCCCGACACCTTCCGCCAGGCCACCCACGGCAGGGCAAGCAGGGCAACGACGAGGTAGCCGAGGTCGAGGATCATGCACGCGGCCCGTCGTGTCGACGAGGGGTCATCCCGCGGCGACGCTGCTCGATTTGCCGCAGCAGTTCTTGGACTTCTTGCCGCTACCGCAGGGGCAGGGGTCGTTGCGGCCAACCTTCTGGCCAAAGTTCCGGATGGGCTCGAGGGCCGTGTCCGATGGGGGCTGGTCGGCTTGGGGCTCGCCGCCGGCGGCCGGCAGAGTCGCCGATGAGGCATCCTCGTGGATCGCGGCCGTTTCCTTGAAGGCGCTTCGCATCTGGCCGTCGTCCACCTGCTCGATCCGGTAAACGATGTCGACCACCCGCTCGTCGATACCCTGCCACATCAAGTCAAACGTCCGCATTCCCTCCCGCTTGTATTCAACCTTGGGGTCGACCTGGGCATAGCCGCGCAGGCCGACGCTGCTGCGGAGGTGGTCCATCGCCAGGAGGTGGTCCTTCCAAGCATTGTCGAGGATCTGGAGCACAACGGCCCGCTCCATCCGCGGCATGGCATCTCCGTAGTGCTGCACGCGGCGGTCATAGACCTCGCGGGCCACGCGGCGAACGATCTCCTTGAAGGCCGCGGCATCAGGCTCGTCAGCGCCGGACTTTCCCAGGGTGGTCTCGTCAAGCGGCTGGCCAAAACGCCACTCCGTCCAGCCGGCCGCCGTCCGCAGCCCGAAGTCGGGCGTCAGGAACCGTCGGCCCTCCTCGAGATCGAGTCGCTGGATTGCCGCACGGGCCCGTTCCTGGAGCAGTTCGGCCACGTCTGCGCGGCCCGCCCGCTTGAGATCCCGGTCGTTGACCGACAGCTTCCAGCGGGCGTTGGCAAACGACGCCAGCGCCGACCAGTTCCACTCGCTCTCCTCCTCCCCCTCGGGCAGGTTTTCTTCAACGGCATCGAAGATCTGCGTTTCCGACTGGCGGATCGCCTCATCCGTTGCCAGCCGCTCCGCTTCGTCAGGCGACATCCCCCGGAAGTCTTTGCCCTCGAGTTCGCAGGAGAGATGGCCGGAGGCCCAGGTGGCGTACGTCTGCGGGCCGTAATCCTTGTCGAGGAAACTGCCGATGTTCTGTTCGATCTGGCGGTCGACCATCTCCATGATGAGGTCGCGGCAGGGATGCCCGTCGAGGATCCTCTGCCGGAAGCCGTACACCCGCTTCCGCTGCTCGTCCATCACTTCGTCGTATTCGAGCAGGTTCTTACGGACCTCGAAGTTTCGTTCTTCGACCTTCTTCTGGGCCGCCTCGACGCGGCGGGTCACCATCCGGCTCTCGATCGCCTCGCCGTCCTGCATTCCCAGCCGAGTGAGCACGTTCTTCACCCACTCGCCAGCGAAGATCCGCATCAGGTCGTCTTCAAGGGAGAGGAAGAATCGGCTCGAGCCGGGGTCTCCCTGCCGGCCGCAGCGACCACGGAGCTGGAGGTCGATGCGGCGAGCCTCATGCCGCTCCGTGCCGACGATTTGCAGGCCCCCCATGCCACGCACCTTCTCCCCCTCGGGCTTCATGTTCTCGCGGGCTGCGATCTCGGCGACCAGCGCGTCCCACTCGGCTTTTGGCACGTCAAGCCGCGTCGGATAGGTGTCCTGGAGTTTTGCCCAGGCGAGCGTGTCGGGGTTGCCACCGAGAATGATGTCGGTGCCACGGCCCGCCATGTTGGTGGCGATCGTGACGGCGCCCAGCCGGCCGGCCTGGGCGATGATCTCGGCCTCCCGCTTGTGCTGCTTCGCATTGAGCACCTGGTGCGGGACGCCCCGCTTCTCGAGCAGGTTCGAGAGCCGCTCGCTCTTCTCGATGGAGACGGTGCCGACAAGCACCGGCAACCCCTTCCGTTGCACTTCCTTGACCTTGTCGCGGGGAAACGTCTCGGTCGTCTTTTCCCCCTTTGGCTGAAACTCGTAGCCGGCGTCGGACTCCTTGGCGATCGTGCCCATCCGCCACGAACCGTCGGCGAGCGCGAGCGTGTCCCAGCGATGGATCCGCTCCACCTCGTCGGCTACGGCGATCCACTTCTCGCGTTCGGTGCGGTAGATGACGTCGGGGTGGTTGATCCGCTGGAGCCCACGGTTGGGCGGGATGGCGATGACATCGAGCTTGTAGATTTTCCAGAACTCGGTGGCCTCGGTCATGGCGGTGCCCGTCATGCCGCCCAATTTCTTGTAGAGTTTGAAGAAGTTCTGCAGCGTCACCGTGGCGAGCGTCTGCGACTCTTCCTTGACCTTCACCCCCTCCTTGGCCTCGACGGCCTGGTGGAGGCCGTCGGACCACTGGCGGCCCGGCATGAGCCGGCCGGTGAATTCGTCGACGATCACGACCTCGCCGTTCTGCACGACGTAGTTCACGTCACGCTTGTAGAGATGGTGGGCCTTCAGCGAGTTGTCGATGAGGTGGGGCCACTCCATATTGCCCGCGGTGTAGAAGCTCTCCACGCCAGCGAGTTTCTCGGCTGTCCGCACGCCATCCTCGGTGAGGGCGACGGTGTGCTCCTTCTCCTTCACCTCGAAGTGGGTGTCGGGCTTGAGTTGCCGGGCGATCTGATCGGCTTTGGAGTACTTGGTGACGTCGTCATGGGCGGGGCCGGAGATGATGAGCGGCGTGCGGGCTTCGTCGACGAGAATGTTGTCGACCTCGTCGACAATGGCGAAGTTGAGCGGCCCCTGGCTCTGCTGCATGTGTTTGGGAAAGGCGTCGTCCCCCCGCGCGGCCATCCGCATGTTGTCGCGGAGGTAGTCGAACCCAAACTCGTTGTTGGTGCCGTAGGTGATGTCGCAGGCGTAGGCCTTCTGCCGCTCGGCCGGATCCATGCCCGATTGGATCGCCCCGACGGTGAGGCCGAGATTCAGGTAGAGCGGCCCCATCCACTCCATGTCTCGACGGGCGAGATAGTCGTTGACCGTGACCACGTGCACGCCCTTGCCCTCGAGGGCGTTGAGATAGGCTGGCAACGTGGCGACGAGCGTCTTGCCCTCGCCGGTGATCATCTCGGCAATGGCACCCGAATGGAGCACCATGCCGCCGATCAGCTGCACGTCGTAGTGCCGCATGCCGAGGAATCGCTTGCCCCCCTCGCGGCAGACGGCGAAGGCCTCCACGAGCAGGTCGTCAAGCGTCTCACCCGCGGCGAGCCGGCGGCGGAACTCGGCCGTCTGGCCGCGGAGCTCCTCGTCGCTCAAAGACTCATAGCGGGATTCGAGCGAGTGAATGGCCTCGATCTTGGGGTCGAGCCGGCGGAGGTAACGGGCGTTGGAGGATCCGAAGAGGCCGGTGATCGACCGCTCCAGCCACGAGCCGGCGCCGGAAGCGGCGTTGGAGACAGAATCCCAGATGCGTTCCAAATGTTCCATGAATGGCTGATCAGACCGGTGGAGGCCTGGGAATGCGTATGTTTTCGTACCGCTCGAGGAGAGCCTGCGCGGGCTGGCCGAAGAGGCAGCGAAGCGACATGGGACGGTCCAGATGACTTCCGCAACGACTCGGCAACAGGATTGTCGTAGGGAGTCCGTCCTGCGGTCAAGGCAAGCGGGAGAGCTGGCTTTCTTGACGGCCCAGCCGGGCTTACGCCACATTTTCCCGGTCGTGACGATTTCGGTGGATCGCAGCGACGTTCGTTTCTGATCACGTCCACGGGGTATTCATGCTGACCCGGCTCATCTATATCAGCGACGTCGCTGAAATCTTTGAATTCAGCGATTTGCAGTCAATCCTGGACAAGGCCCAGAAGAATAACCCCACCTTGGACGTGACCGGTTTTCTGGTCATGGCCTCCAAACGATTTCTGCAGGTGATTGAGGGCCCGGCCGAGAATGTCAACCTGCTCTTCCGCAAAATCGTCCGGGATTCACGTCACACGGATTGTCGTCTGATCGAGTACAGCGAAATCGCCGGTCGACTCTTCGATCAATGGGCCATGCGGGGGATTCACCCAGACCTGATGGATCGTCGGCTCAAAGCATTTCTCCAGCGAAAATACGGAACGGACAAACGCGGCGGCCTCGCCGTTCCTGAGGACCGGTTTTCTGCCACCAGTTTTCTGTACGACGTCGCCCATGCGGACGCGATCGTTGAAGAGCCGGCATGAGGGCCGCCGGGTCCTCTCCGTGTGAAGGCACGATGGTCGCTGCGGGATGCTGCCGGCGCGGGTGGTGCCGATTCTGTCGGTTATCGCGGATCCTGACGACGCTGCGGCTTGGGAAATTTGTGCACCCACCGTTTCAAGGCTATATGGATGGATAGGGTGATAGCACCCTTAGCCCTTCCCTCCAACCCTTGAGCTCCTATGCAGTTGTTCCGAAGCATGAGTCTGCGCAACCTCATCCTGGTGTCGTTGCTGGCTGTCTCGCTGATCCCTCTCGCCGCCATCGCGGCATTGCTTTACCAGCGGAGCGCCAAGGCCCTGGAAAAGGAGGCCATTGCTCGTCTTGAAGTCGTGAGATCGATCACCGCCAAATCGGTCGGGCGTTACTTCCTCTCGCTCCAGGATGAACTTGTAACCGCAGCCGATGCTGGTGTTGCCCGGGAAGCTCTGCAGGCGATGAACGCCGCCGTGGCGAGCCTTGCCGGCCGGGGCCCCGACGGCGCTGCGTCATCGCGGGCGGCCCTGGCGGTGTGTCATGGCCAAGGGCTCGGTCGCGCGCTCGAGAAATCTGGAAAGTCGAATTCAGCGGTCGCCGAGGTGGTGAACTCCCTTGACGATGTGGCTATCCAGATGCAGACCCTGTACATCGCGGAAAACCCCAACCCACTCGGGGAGAAGCAGGTTCTGGATGATGCCGGCGATGGCTCGGAGTATTCGCTGGCCCATGCCCGCTACCATCCGCTGTTCCGCCGCATGCTCGAGAGGTACGAGGTCTATGACATCTTCCTGATCGATGCCGCTACCGGTCGGATCGTCTATACCGTGTTCAAGGAGATTGATTTCGGCACCTCGCTCCGCAGCGGACCGTTCGCGGGGACCCGTTTCGCGAAGGCTTTCAGTCAGGCCGCTGCATCGACGAAGCGCGGCTCGGTGGCCTTTGCCGAGTTCGAGGAATACCTGCCTTCCGCGTTTGCGCCAGCAAGCTTCATCGCCACTCCGATTTTTGATGGAGAGCAGCTGATCGGAGTGATGGCGTTTCAGATTCCGATCGACAAGGTCAGCGGGATCATCGGGGAGACAACCGGGATGGGTGAGACCGGTGATACGTATGCGGTGGGCCCCGATCGGCTCTTTCGCTCGAACTCTCGCTTTGCGTCCGATCTCGGCGTCACATCGACCATCCTGCAGCCTGACCTCAAAGTAGACACGCAGCCCGTTCAAGACGCACTCGACGACGACGCAGCCGGCAGCGGCCGTGCTCTCAACTACCGGGGCGAGCCGGTGTTCTCATCATGGCAGCCCATCACGGTGTTCAGTGGCGAAGCAGATTCAGACCGTGCGGTACGGTGGGCAATTGTTTCGGATATCGCCACCGCGGAGGTCCTCGCGCCCGCCCGAAGTCTGCGGAACTGGAGCGTGGCCATCTTTCTGATCACTGCCGGTCTCGTGGCTGCCATTGCAGCAGCTATTGCCCGTCGGCTCGCACGTGGGCAGATGGATCTCGAGGCGAAGGTCGCCAGACTCGCAGAGGTCTTCACGGCGGCCTCGGCAGGAAACCTCACGAGTGAAGTTCATGTCGTCGGAGAGGATGACATGGGGCGACTTGGGCAGCATGCGGGCAGGATGCTCCAGGATCTGCGGAATTTGATTCGGCAGGTCCTCGATGCGGCTGCCCAGCAGCGGCAGGGAGCGGGGGCGATCGCGGAAAATGCCGCGTCGCTCAGTGATGGAGCGCAGACCCAGGCTGCGAGTGTGGAAGAACTCGCGGCGGCTACGGAGCAGATGATCAGTACGGTTCAGGATGTTGCCCGGAAGTGCGGAGAGGCCCGTGACAAGGCTCAGCTCACCGCAGAGACGGCCCGCAACGGAAACGAACGCGTCAGCAAGGCGATCGACTCCATGGAGAGAATTCGTGGTTCCTCGGAACGGGTGAGTGGCATCGTTGACGTGATCAGTGAAATCGCCGGACAAACCAACCTCCTGGCGCTCAACGCCGCCATCGAGGCGGCCCGCGCTGGCGAGCATGGCCTCGGCTTCGCCGTCGTCGCCGATGAGGTGCGCAAGCTGGCCGAGCGTGCGAGCGAGGCGGCGAAGGAGGTGAACCACCTCATTCGGGAATCATCAAGCCGCGTTCAGGAAGGAGTCGACCTTTCTGGGGAGGCGGCAACTTCGCTCGAGGCGATCGTCTCAGAAGTGATCTTGGCGTCAGAAACCATTTCCGAAATCGCATCGCTTTCGGAGGTTCAGGCAGCCAATGCCGCCGAACTCAAGCTCGCACTGAGATCGATTTCGGATACCACGGAATCGGCGGCGGCCTCTGCTGAAGAGCTGGCGGCAAGTGGCGAGGAGCTCAATAGTCAATCGGAAGGCCTCTACGCGCTCGTCGAGCGATTTCGGGTGTAGGGAGCGTGGGGCTGGGGTCGCGCCGAGAGAGTGAGGCCTGCAAACCGCTGGTCGAGACGAGGGCGGAGCCGGGGAGGACTTGGGAAAAAGCAGTCCGCCCCCGCTACACTCTTGCTCCTCTGATCATGCATTCCCCCCGTCCCGTTCTCCATCCACGTCGCGACCTGTCCGGCCAGCTGCTCTTTCTCGGCACCGGCACGAGCGTGGGTGTGCCGGTGGTCGGCTGTGGCTGCGTGGTCTGCTCGGGCGGCGACCCGCGCAATCAGCGGACTCGCACGAGCGTCGCCCTCGGCCTGCCGGGGGGCACGCTGCTCATCGATACGACTCCCGATTTACGGATGCAGCTTCTCCGCGAGCGGCTCGGCGGCGTCGATGCCCTGCTCTATACCCACGATCATGTCGACCACGTCTACGGCCTCGACGACATTCGCCCGATCTGCTTCGCCGCCGGGAAGCCGCTCCCGGTCTACTGCGAGGAGCGGGTGGAGCGTCGGATCCGCAAGGCCTTCGACTACGCCTTCGAGACGCTGCCGATCCCGGGGGGCGGGCTGCCAAAGGTGACGTTCGAGCGGATCACGTCGGCCCCGTTCGACCTGCTGGGCGTCCGCGTCGTGCCGCTCCCACTGCGGCATGGTTCCTTCGATGTCCTCGGGTTCCGATTCGGTGGACTGGCCTACTGCACCGACACCAACGAGATTCCGACCGACACGTGGCCGCTGCTCGAAGGGCTCGACACGCTGATCCTCGACTGCCTCAGGCCGGAGCGGCATCCGACGCACTTTTCGATCGACGAGGCCCTGGCGGTCGCGGCGCGGGTCGCAGCCCGCCGGACGCTGTTCGTGCACATGTCGCACGACATCGACCATGCTGCGATGTCGGCGGGGCTTCCCGCCGGTGTGGAGTTTGCCTACGACGGCCTCACGCTGCCTCTGGGCCGTGCCTGACGCGGCTGCGGTCGCACCCGATCTGGTTATCTGCCGGCCTGGCGGACGTGCCGCGCCCGGATGACATGCGTGGCCAGGCCAAGCCGCTCCAGCATCAGGATCAGGTAATACGTGATGTCGAATTCCCACCACTTGTGCTGCACAGTGGCGCTGGCGGGATCATGGTGGTGGTTGTTGTGCCAGCCCTCTCCCATCGCGACCAGGGCTACGAACCAGTTGTTGCGACTGTCCTCCCCGGTGGCGTAGGTCCGGTACCCGAAGAGGTGCGTCAGCGAGTTCACGCTCCAGGTCACGTGCCAGACGAGCACCGTGCGGACGAACACGCCCCACACCAGCCAGCAGGCCGCCAAGTGAACGCCATGCTGCCAGTCGCCCCCGGTCCAGCGACCGACGAGCAGGCCCGCAGTCGCGAACACGGCCGCGTGAATGAGATAGATCACGAGAATTGCCCAGGGGCGTCGCTCCAGAGACAGGTAATAGTCGTCGGAAAGAATGTCGCGGGCATATTTTTCGAGAAAGGCCATCGAACGGCGCCGCGGTACCCGCCTGAACAACCAGCCCATGTGTGCCCAGAGGACACCGTGCCGCGGCGAGTGCGGATCCGGCTCCTCGTCGGAATGGTGGTGATGGAGGCGGTGATTCGCCACCCATCGCGACGGCGTATCCTCCAGAGAGCAGAGCGCGATCGTCGTCAGCATCCGCTCCAGCCACCGCGGCACCTTCACACTTCGGTGAGAAAGCAGTCGGTGGTAACAGAGATTGATTCCCAGGGTACCGAAGACGTTCGTGCCGATCACCGCCAGCACCACGCCCGACCAGGCGAAGCACCAGGGCATCAGGGCCAGGCATGCCAGAAGGTGGACCGTGGCGATTGGCAGCAGATACTCCCAATGCACGTCGTGCATCAACAGAGGTCGCGAGCGGGCGAACGTAGCCAAAGTGTGAGTGTCCGGAGGTGGCAGATCCTTGCCGCGGGCCGCGACCGGACCCAGTATCCAGGTTTTTCGAAAAGTGTCACGGCCCAATCCTTGCTCCGCACGGCGAGTTCATCGCTCCGGGTACGGGTTGCACCGATCAGGGAAACGAGATGGCCGGCCGCTCGTCTTCATGTGTCGTGGAGCCGCCGAATGTCACCTGTTTTCAGACACACGGACCAGAGTTCCGCGACGTCATGCAGAGATCCGCGGACAGCATCAGCGGTTTGGGAGCGGAAATCCGTGTCCTCCGTGTTCTCGTGTCTGGTAGTCTTCCTTGCAGAGATACACGAGGACGAGGAGCGCACGGGGTGACGAGCAACGGTCGAAGTGAGGCCCGAAACGTGATCCTGCGGTTGCGGCGCTACCGCGATCGAATCCAGGAGATTGCGTCGGCAGCCGCCAGCACGCCTGCCGCAGGGAACGGCGGCACGATCGTCGTGCAGCGTCAAATTAAGTCGCTGAAGAACAACCTCGACAACGATGCCCACGAGTGCGCGATCGGCCGCAAGCGGATGGTCCAGACCGCGTGTGAGCATGATTTCTTGTGGCCGGCACTCCGGGAAGCAGCCGCCGCCATCGACGTGATCGCTGCGCCGGCGGTGATCGATGGTGGCTCGAACGCGGCACTGTGCGCCGCCCAGACCAGCATTCAGCACTACCTGACGCAGTTGGAGGGGCAGTGGCCGACCCTGTAGGCAGGGGCGGCCGATTGCCCTCCGCGCAGGTAATGACGGAGCGGCCGACGTTTCCCCCGCGGTGTGATCAGAACACGGGGTATTTGATTTTCATCCGCTCCTCACGTATCGTCTCGAAATCAGTTGGTGATGACGCACTCCTGATGCACAAGCGGGTCAGTGATCCCGTCTCTGCTTCGTGTCGCGTCCTCCCTCTGGCGGGCTGCCACTTTCTGGCTCTCTCGCAGTGACCCTGAAAGTGAACCGGGTATCCATGCCCACGAGGCCCACCAGTCATGCGCCCCAAGCGGGTGCCCCGTCGTCTCCACAAAGCAGGCTGCCCTTCGCGTCGCTTGGCCTCTCGCCAGCGGTCCTCAAGGCTGTCGAGCGGCTGGGGTTTGCGGGCATGTCGCCGATTCAGGCGGCGGCGATCCCCCTGATCGTGGCAGGCCACGACGTCGTCGGCCAGTCGGAGACGGGCTCGGGAAAGACCGCCGCCTTCTGTATCCCGGCCATTGAACGCGTCGATCTGCGGGAGCGGAGCACGCAGGTGCTCATGCTGGCACCGACCCGGGAGTTGGCCATGCAGATTCACGAAGAGGTGCGCAAACTCGCGGCCTTCGTCAAGGAGCTGCGGTCGGTTTCGATCCACGGCGGCGTTGCCTACGAACGGCAGTTCGCGGAGCTGAAGCGCGGCGGCCACATCGTGGTGGGCACGCCGGGACGGCTGACGGACCACATGGCCCGCGGCACGCTCGACCTGTCCACGGTGAGAATGCTGATCCTCGACGAGGCGGACCGGATGCTCGACATGGGGTTTCGGGAAGACCTGGAGAAGGTGTTCGCGGCCGCACCACCGGAACGCCAAAACGTCTTTTTCTCGGCGACGATCTCGCCGCCTGTCGCCGCCTTGGTCCGTAGCCATTCCCGTGATCCCAAGACGGTGACCATTACCAAGACAGCCGTCGGTGGCCCGCCCTTGGTCGAACAGGTCTTGTACGAGGTGCGGCATCACGACAAGTTTGCCGCCCTGTCGCGGCTGATCGACTTTCACGATGTTCGGAGTGGCCTCATCTTCTGCAACACGCAGCGGATGGTCGAGGAGCTGGCAGACGCGCTCGTGGCCCGTGATTGCTCCGCTGAGCGGCTGCACGGCGGCATGGCGCAGGCCCAGCGCACTCGCGTGATGGAAGCCTTCAAAAAGGGGGTGTTCCGGGTGTTGGTCGCGACCGATGTCGCGGCGCGGGGCATCGACGTGAACGACCTCGAACTTGTCGTCAACTACGACCTCCCGTACGACCCCGAAGACTATGTTCATCGCATCGGCCGCACGGGTCGGGCAGGCCGCAGCGGCAGGGCGGTGACACTTGTCTCCGGTGCCGGCACGTACAAGTTGCGGGCGATCGAGCGGTTCACGGGGACGAAAATCGAGCGGGGACAGATTCCCACCGCCGAAGCGGTGGCGAAGCGTCGCGACAACGTGCTCTTGGAGCGGCTGCGGCACACGCTCGCAGAGGGTCCATTTCCGAACGAAACGCGGTTCGTGGAGCAGCTTCTTGGAGAGGGCCGCACGCCCCTGGAAGTCGCGACGGCGATCCTGCACCACTTCGCCCCGATGGATACGACTCGCCCGGGGAACGACGACGACGTTGCGGCGGCCCCCGGAAAACCCCGTCGCGGCGGCCCGCAGCATCGTCCCGGGCAGCGGCCAGCGCGAGGCAAAG
>CAZODJ010000040.1:17728-19888 GCA_964578555.1 uncultured Candidatus Kuenenia sp. | reverse complement strand
ACGCCAGGGTTGCCGGTGTTGTCGAGGCCGACGAGTTGGGACTGCCCCCCCGGCTGAGCCTGGATGCCGAGGCTACTGGGATACAACGAGCCATTCGACTGAGTTGGCAGCGCGGTCATGTTGAGCGGCTGCCTCACGCCCGATTGGATGTTGAAGTCAAAGTCGACTCCGATCCGCTCGAAAAACGTGTCGTTGAGCGAGATAAACCGGACCTCGATCGTCACTTGCAGGTCTTGGAGACGACGAAGTTGTTCGAGGAGGTCGGCGATCTGATCATGCACATCCTGCGTCTGGCTGATGACAAGGCTCAGGTTCGTGGCGAACTCGCGAACCGTGCCCGGGCCGCCGACGGTCGCCCATGTGGTCGGGGCGATCGTCTCCGTGATCAGCATGATGAGCGACTGAAAGTCGGCCTGCGCACCGCCTGCCGAGGCTGGCCCGAACGGGATCGACGGCGTAGACCCGGTGCCGATACCAGGCGGAGTGGCGGGCAGCCCCCCTTGGAATTGGGCCAGTGAGGTCGGATCGACCGTGGGGCTTCCGGCGGCACGCACGGCATTGACGCCGGCAGGCGCAGGGCCGGTCTGAACTGACAGGCCAGCCTGCGGGCTCGAGATTCGTGAATAGCCCTCACGAAGTGCGCCGGTGATGCCCAGGCCGTCCGACGAGAAATTGGGGATCGG
This sequence comes from uncultured Candidatus Kuenenia sp., assembly GCA_964578555.1. Classification (GTDB taxonomy): domain Bacteria; phylum Planctomycetota; class Planctomycetia; order Pirellulales; family UBA1268; genus CACORA01. The sequence goes on along the minus strand of CAZODJ010000040.1, from coordinate 19,205 downwards.
CACGACCAGGTCGGCCACCTGGTACGACACGCTGAAGAGCTGCCCCTTGGCGATCCGCGGGCTGGTCACCTTCAGCACCTCGTCACGAATCGTGTAGTCGAGATTGAGCGGCTCGAGCAGCAGTTTGAGCGCGCTTTTGAGCGAGATCTCTTGATCGAGGGTGATCGTCACGGGAGTATCGCTGCGAACGCTCTCCCCCTCGAGCCCGACCACATCGATGTGCAGCGGCACCTCTGCCTGCCTCGTGAGGTCGTTGAGCACATCCGCCAGCGGCCGGTCCTGATACGACGCCTTGACCGGCGTGGAAAGCTTCTTCTCGATCAGCTTTTCGGCCGTCGAGAGCCGCGTTCGCCCCTCCGCCTTCAGCCGCGATCGCGTCTTCGTCAGATCGGCCCAGTCCTTCGTGTCAGGAAAGGCCAGCGGGCCGACGAATGGCGCGCTGGCGCGCTCGGTATCCTCGGCGTCATCGAGAAAACCGCTCGCCTTGTCGTCGCCGATCGATCGCTGGGCAGCCAGCCGACGAACGATCCTGCTCTGCGCCAGGAGCTGCTTCACCACGGGATTGTCCGGAGCCAACTGCCCCGCCTTCTTGGCGATGACCTCGGCCTCGGGGTAGCGTTGCTCGTCGACCAGCGCGTTGTATTCCTCGACGAGGATTGCGAGCCGCTGATCCACCTCGACCCGCTTGGCCCGCTCGCGATCGATCTGGGCCTCGACGGCATCATTCTGGCGATCGAGAGCCAGTTCCGATGACCGCTTGCCGGTCGCCTGTTCAATGTCGAGGCGGGTGCGATCGATCCTTCGCTTGAACTGTTCCTTCGAGCGGTCTGTGATCTCCGCGGCCGCGACCGTGGCCGCGAGCTCCTCCAGGAGGGTGAGGGCGTCGGCAGGCTTTCGCTGGGCCAGCCGCCGGGCCTCGAGCTGGCGGGCGGCCACGAGGGCCGAGAGCTTGGCCAGTTCGACATCAGACGCAGGTTCGGCCACTGCTGCCGCGGTGGACTCCGCCGTGGCCGTGCGACCGACAGCTGCTTCCTTGGCTGCCGCCGGGGCCTGCTTGATCATGTCACGTGCCGCAGCTGCGTCCGCGGCAGCGGCGGGGCGATCTTCCTCGGCCGGCAGGCTCGTACCACAGCACGCGAACAGCGCTGCGACCATTGCGGAAAATAACCGCTGCCGGATGACAGGCGACATGCGGGCGAGAACGTTGTCGGGCATGCTCGAGATCCTTCGGGCGCTGGCACGGGGCCACTGGGCGGGGAGAAGTAGCGGTCTGCCGGGATCGGGGTCAAGCCCACAGCCCGACCGCCCAAATCCCCCGGCTATCCGTACCGCGGCGCTCGCCATCCTGGCCTCGCTTCGCTCATTCGGCCTCCGGCCGAAAGAAAAGCGGGCCTCCAGCCCTTGCAGGATCGCAGCGCCCACCCGTACCGCGGCGCTCGCCATCCTGGCCTCGCTTCGCTCATTCGGCCTCCGGCCG
>CAZODJ010000040.1:0-17628 GCA_964578555.1 uncultured Candidatus Kuenenia sp. | reverse complement strand
GGGCAGCCCCTCACCTCGCGGGTTGGTTACGCCTTCACGACGTCTTGCCGGCGGGACAGCATCCGCTCGATCGTGTCGAGGAGCTGATCGATCCGGAACGGCTTGAAGAGCACCAGGTCGATGCCGGCCTGGCGGGCCTTCACAATGGAATGGCCGGGGTCATAGCCAAATCCGGTCATGAGCACCAGCGGCACCGTGGTCGGCTGGCCTTCTCCCGCCGTTTCCATCAATTGCTGCAGCCGGAGGAGGAGCTGGTAGCCGCTCATGTCGGGCAGGCGAATGTCGGCGATGATCACGTCGTAGGGTTCGTCGCCGCAGGCCCGCACCATGAGAGCCGCCTCAGCGCCATCGCGGGCAGTCTCCACGGTGCAGCCATATCGCTCCAGGAGCGCGTGGGCCGCTGCCCGCACCTGCTCATCCGCATCGGCCACGAGAATCCGCCGACCAAGGAGCGCCCGCCGCCGATCCCCCTGCCGCAACTGCGTATGGGCGGAACTGGGAGCCATCTTTTCGCCAACCTTTTGGATGACCTGCTTGATATCGCGGGCGTTGCGGAGGATCCGCTGCAGGCGGTCGACTACATCGGCGTCATGGCCGATGTACTTCTCCATCACGCCCACCGCGTCGTTGAGAATGTCGTCGACCGGCAGGGCTACGGCCCCGTGGATCGCCTCGATGCTCTCGGCGGCCGTCGTCGCCTTTTCGGCCACGAGCAATTCGAGCGTATTCAACGCCGCAGCCACGTCCCGGGAAAAAATCTCCAGGAACTGCAGATCTGTCTCGGTGAAGCCGCCTGGCTCGGGCGTCTCGACATTGAACGTGCCGATCACCTGGTCGTGCATGAGCAGGGGCACGGTCATCGAGCTCTTCGCCCCCTTGCAGCCCTCGAGATAGAGGGGATCTCGGGTCGTGTCGCTGCACCGGTAGCTCCGACCCGTGGCCGCCACCCAGCCAGTCACGCCGTTGTTCTCCGGCTTGGCGTAGAGGATTCTCGCCTCTGCCTCCGGCTGCATCCCCTCCGAGAGCAGCGTCTCCAGACGCCCCGTCCGCTGATCCAGCAGGCGAATCTCCACCACGTCAAACTGAAGCAGGTCCTTCGCGTAGTAGATGATGTTGCTCTTGAGGAGCTCGATCCGCTCGGCCACGGTCATGTCGGCCAGTTCGGCCGGCGAGAGATCGGCGAGGGTCTGGCCAGCCTGGTGGATGGCAGCCCTTTTCTGCTGCTCAAGAATCGTGTGCGTGACGTCGCGAACGGCGACGACGAGCCGCGGTTCATCGAAACCCTCTTCATCGAGCGGCGCAGCATGAAGATGAAAGTAGCGGTTGTCGGCGGTTCGCAGCGTGGTCTCGCCGGTGCTGCGGCCTGCCAACGCGGCCTGCAACGGCGCCGGATCAGGTCCCTCGATGTCGGGCCGACCCAATGCGTCGAAAAGATTGACTCCCTCCCGAACCTGTTCCCGGCACCACTGGCAAAACTGCTGATTGGCCCATTGAATCCTGCCGGTGCCATCCACCACGGCCACGCCATCCGGAAGGCTCGCGAGCACCCGGGCCGGCTGGTCCGTGAGCAACGGCGGCACCGCATGGTCGCGGTCGGCACCGTCGCTGCGAAGTGCGTGCGAATCTGTCACCGAGTGCCCTCCTTGCCGGGCGAAACGTTCCGAAAAAGTATAAATCGTGCACGTGGCGCCGCCAAATGTCGTAGTCCCGTTGCCGGTCGATCCGACTCACCTATACTCCCTACTGCGGATGGATCGGTGAGCGACAGCGCTGCGGTCGTCGGACGCCGATCAGGACAGTTGCCGCGACGGCGAGAAGCAGCCCGCCCCGTCCGGCGCCTTGCATGCCCCAAGAGGCCCGTTGTGAGCGATCGTGAGTCGTCGCCTTCCTTTCTCGCCCGCCATCAGTTCCTCATTTATCGGCTCTTCTCGCTGTCTGGATTGATCCCAGTCGGCGCGTTTCTGGTCGTGCACCTGCTCACCAACGCCTCGGTGCTCGCCGGCCCGGGTAGTTTTCAATCGCGGGTCGACCTGATCCATTCGCTCGGTCCGCTTCTGGTGCCGATCGAGTGGGCGTTCATTTTCCTGCCAATGCTGTTCCATGCGACGGTGGGCTTCATCATCATCGCCAACGGATTGCCGAACGTCGGGTCCTATCCTTATGTGAGCAATGTCCGCTACACGCTCCAGCGGGCCACCGGCATGATCGCATTTGCGTTCATCGTCTGGCACGTGTTGCAACTGCACTGGCTGGGCACGCCGTTCGGGGGCGGCAAGTTCGATCCGCACCATGCATCGAGTTCCGCGGCGGCGGCCCTGCAGCCGACGATCGTGACCATCCTGTACGCCGTGGGCGTCCTGTCGACCGTGTTTCATTTCGCCAACGGACTCTGGACGCTCGGCATCACCTGGGGCCTCTGGACCAGCCCCGCAGCGATGCGTCGGGCGAGTTGGATCAGCGTCGCGATCGGTGTGCTGCTCGGCGGCGCCGGATTGGGTGCGCTGGCCGGCATGCGGTCGATCGACATCGCCGAGGCCCGTGTCATCGAAACCCGCATGGACGAGGTGAAGAAGATGCTCGAGGGCAAGGAATCCATTCCCGGGGAGAACTGATCCGATGGCACAACCGCGAGTGCTCGTGATTGGCGGCGGCCTGGCCGGCCTGGCCGCCACGATGCGCATGGCCGAACTCGGCATGCATGTCGACCTCGTCAGCCTTGTGCCCGTGAAGCGGTCGCACAGCGTCTGCGCCCAAGGCGGCATCAACAGCGTCAATGCACTCACCCGCCAGCAGGGCGACACCGAATGGAAGCACTTCGACGACACGGTGTACGGCGGCGATTTCTTGCAGCACCAGCCGCCCGTCAAGGAGATGGCCGACTGGGGGCCGCGGATCGTCGACCTCATGGACCGGCTCGGCGTGCCGTTCAATCGCACACCGGAGGGCTTCCGCGACCAGCGCCGGTTCGGCGGCACGCTCTACAAACGCACCAGCTTCGCCGGGGCCACGACCGGCCAGCAGCTGCTCTACTCGCTCGATGAGCAGGTCCGTCGCTGGGAGGTCGAAGGGCTCGTCAAGAAATGGGAGTTTTGGGACTTCCTCGAGCCGGTCGTCGATGACTCGGGCCGCTGCCGCGGCGCGGTCTGCCAGGACCTCGTTTCGATGGAGTTTCGGGCGTTTCCGGCCGACGCGGTCATCCTGGCCACCGGCGGCTGCGGCCTGGTCTACGGCCGGTCGACGATGTCGATGGTCTGCACCGGCAGTGCCGTGAGCCGGGCCTATCAGGCTGGAGCGTACTACGGTAACGGTGAATTCATTCAGGTGCATCCCACGGCTATTCCGGGCGCCGACAAGCTGCGGCTGATGAGCGAAAGCGCCCGTGGCGAAGGAGGTCGCGTGTGGGTACCGCGAAAGCCCCAAGACCCGCGGGCTCCGCGAGACATTCCCGAGGCCGACCGCTCCTACTTTCTGGAGGAACGGTACCCGAAATACGGCAACCTCGTGCCCCGCGATATCGCCACCCGCGAGATCTTCGACATCTGCACCACCGACGGCCTGTCGGTCGAGAAGGATCGTCTCTGTGTCTACCTCGATCTGACCCACATTCCCCGCGAGGCGCTCGACCGGAAGCTTGGCGGCATCCTCGAGATCTACGAGAAGTTCCAAGGGGTCGATCCGCGATCGGAGCCGATGAAGATCTTCCCGGCCGTTCATTACTCGATGGGAGGCCTGTGGGTCGACTACGAAAAGAATGCGACCGGCGGCCTCGTCGAGGGTTCGCCCCGGAACCAGCAGACCAACATTCCCGGCCTCTATGCCATCGGTGAGTGCGACTATCAGTATCACGGGGCGAATCGGCTCGGGGCCAACTCGCTGTTGTCGTGCATTTTTACAGGGCTCTTTTGTGCTCCTGGTGTGATCGCCGGCGGTCGTTCGCCTGCCGGCACGGAGCCGCTGTTTGCTGCGGCCATCCGGCGGCAGGAAGAGCGGCACAGGGCGCTCCTCTCGCGCACGGCAGGCGCGGAGAATCCCTACGACCTCCACCAGGAACTGGGCAACATCATGACCCGTACCGCCACGGTGGTCCGCCGCAACGATCAGCTCGCAGCGGCCTATGGCGAGGTCTGCACGCTGGAGGAACGGTGGCGGAAGTGTGCCATTTCCGATACCGGCAACTGGACGAACCAAAACGTCGTGTTCACGAAGTCGCTTGGGGACATGTTCCCGCTGGCGAAACTGATTCTGAAGGGCGCCCTCCAGCGAGACGAATGCCGCGGGGCCCACTTCAAGCCCGACTTCGCCATGCCGGGCATCGAAGCGACCGATCCGGCCGAAAAGCGTCGTGAGGCGGAGGCTTGGTGCGACCGGTTCGAAGAAAACACCCGTCGCTGGCTGAAAACGACGGTCGCCCGACAGGGTGCCGATGGCCATCCTGAAATCAGTTACGAGGATATCGACACGTCGCTCATTCCGCCGCGGCCACGACTCTACGGCCTGGTGGGTGGCGAGGTGATCGAGGAGGTCTGGAAGGAACGGCAGGCCGCCAAGGCTGCCACCAACGGCCATGCTGCAGCGGCGGCGGCCCCGGCAACGACAGGAGCCTGAGGAGAGCAAGCCCATGATCCAGCTGGTTGAATCGTCGGCCCCCCGATCAGTCCGAGTCCGCGTGCTTCGGCAGGATTCGCCGGGTGAGGAGAGTTACTGGCAGCACTTTGACGTGCCCTACGAGCCCAACATGAACGTGATCAGCGTGCTGCAGAGGATCGCAGCTCTGGCCCGTTCAGAAGATGGTCAGCCGGTGCCGCCGGTGGCCTGGGACTGCAGTTGCCTGGAGGAGGTCTGCGGGTCGTGCACGATGCTCATCAACGGTCGCACCCGCATGGCTTGCTCGTCGCTGGTCGATACGTTGCTGGATGAAAGCGACGAAATCGAACTGCGGCCGATGTCAAAGTTTCCCGTGGTCCGCGACCTGTGCGTGGACCGCAGCCGGTTGTTTCGGTCGCTGGAGCGGGTCAAGGCGTGGGTGCCGGTCGACGGCTCGTATGACCACGGCCCCGGCCCGCGGGTGTCGCCGGAGGAGCAGGAAGACGCCTATCCGCTCTCCACCTGCATCAGCTGTGGCTGCTGTCTGGAGGCCTGCCCCCAGTTCACGAAGATCGACGTGGTGCGTCGCGATGACGAGTCACAGGAGGCGTTTGAGAAACGGCGGCGGTCAGCGTTTGACGAGGGCTTCGTGGGACCGCATGCGATCAGCCAGGCAATGCTTTTCAACGCGCATCCGATCGGGAAGATGATCGCCGACGAACGAATGGAGTCGCTTACGTCGCAGGGTGGCATCCAGATGTGTGGCAATGCACAAAACTGTGTGGCAGTCTGTCCGAAGCGGATTCCGCTCACGCGGTCAATCGCCCGTGCTGGCCGTGCCGCCACGTTCTGGGCGATCAAGAAGCTGTTTGACCGCTAGTTTCACGCAAGCCTCGCCATCCATGGCCTCGGCTTGCTTGCCGACCTCCGGTCGGAAGAAACACGGCCCTCCAGGCCTCACTCGCGTGTGAGGCCTGCCTCAACCGGGAGCCTCGCCATCCATGGCCTCGGCTTGCTTGCCGACCTCCGGTCGGAAGAAACACGGCCCTCCAGGCCTCACTCGCGTGTGAGGCCTGCCTCAACCGCGAGCCTCGCCATCCGTGGCCTCGGCTTGCTTGCCGACCTCCATCCATCAGGCAGCCCCGGGCGCGAGCCCGGGGGCCAGCAGCGGCGCTGATCACCGCGTCAGCCCGCCGGCTCGCGCCTGGCGGCTTTCTGCCAGAACGCTCGTAGCGGCGGGCCCGGGCCCTACGTTTGCCCGGATTTCGGCAGCGTGGTACCCTTCCCTCAACGAAAAGAAAGAGGAATATCCGTAGTGTCTTTTGAAAACCGGGGCCACCACTCCGACGCCCCGCAGGTTGATGGCCCACAGCCGGTTGGTGGCGACCAGCAGGGAAGCTTCGATTCGCTGGGCCTGTCGGAATCGACGTTGGAAGCGGTTCGCCGCGCCGGCTACTCCCACCCCACTCCGGTACAGGCTGGGCTGATCCCCCGCGCGATCACCGGCATCGACGTGCTGGGGCAGGCCCGTACCGGCACCGGAAAGACGGCGTCGTTCGTGCTGCCAATCCTCGAACGGCTGACCCACGTGCCCCCCCGAGGTGACGGTCCCAGGGCACTCGTGCTCGTACCCACCCGCGAACTCGCCGTTCAGGTGAAGGACGAGTTCGAGAAACTGGCCCATGGTTCAAAACTGCGGTGCGTCGCGGTCTACGGCGGCAAGCCGATCAAGGGACAAATCGACAAGCTTGCCAAGCGGCCGCAGGTGATCGTCGGCACGCCCGGCCGTGTGCTCGACCACATGAGCCGCGGCACGATCATGTTCAACGACCTCGAGATCGTCACGCTCGACGAGGCCGACCGAATGCTCGACATCGGCTTCCGCCCCGACATCGAAAAGATTCTCCGCCGTTGCCCGGAGAGCCGGCAGACGCTGCTGCTTTCCGCAACAGTCCCGCCGCCTGTGATCACGATCGCCAAGCGGTACATGCGCGACCATGAGACGCTCGATTTCTCCAGCCGCGATATCGCCGTTGAAACGATCGAGCAGCGGTATTTCACGGTCGACCCGACGCGGAAGTTTGAACTGCTCGAGCGGCTGCTGGAGCGGGAGCAGCCTCGGCAGGTGATCGTCTTCTGCCGCACCAAGCGGGGCACCGACAAGGTCCATGAACGACTCGCCCGCAAGCGGAGCCGCCGCGGCGGTGACACGGCCGACGTGGCCTGCATCCATGGCGATCTTGCCCAGAATGTTCGTGACCGCGTGATGCGGCAGTTTCGCGAGGGCTCGGTGAGGATCCTCGTGGCTACCGACGTGGTGGGCCGCGGCATCGACGTGTCGAGCGTCTCGCACATCATCAACTACGACATCCCCGAGTTTTGTGACGACTACGTCCACCGGGTCGGCCGCACAGGTCGCATGGGCCGTGAGGGCGTCGCGTACACGTTCGTGGCCCCCGAAGAGGGGCCGCAGCTCACGCGAATCGAGCTGCGAATCGATAAGCTGCTCGCGCGGGACGAGATCGAGGGCTTCCAGGCTTGTGATCGTCGGATGCGGGATGCCGAGAGCCCCCAGGGCGAGCGACATCCGGGCGAGGCTGCCGCTCCGGTCGCCATGGCGGCCGAGCCCGCCCCGCCGAAGAAGCCCACGGCAACGCCGCTTCTGGGCAAGGGCCGCGGCCCGAAGCGACACCGGCGTGCGCTGTAGCTTTACGCGAAGCTCGCCATCCTGGCCTCGCTTCGCTTGCGCGACTCCGTCGCGAAGAAAAGCGGCCCTCCAGGCCTCACGTCGCTGGTGGGCAAAACTCAACCTGTACCCCGCCATCCTGGCCTCGCTTCGCTTGCGCGACTCCGTCGCGAAGAAAAGCGGCCCTCCAGGCCTCACGTCGCTGGTGGGCAAAACTCAACCTGTACCCCGCCATCCTGGCCTCGCTTCGCTTGCGCGACCCCACGTCATTGACGCAGGGGTTGCCTTGCCAGCCATCGACCAGTCACATTCTTCCGCATGGATGCTCCCTCTCCCAAAGCCCTCGCCCAGCGGCTCGAAAGCCTCGCCCTGGCAGGTGTGACCAATCTCCCTAAAAGGCCGCGCGGCTCGCGGGCACCTTCCGCCACGGCCCGCCAGGCTGAGGCCCTCATCGCGGCCACTCCTTCCACCGACGGCCCGGCTGACCGCGTGCATGCTCTGACCATCCTCCGCGACGACGTGGCTGCCTGTACCCGCTGCGGTGATCTGGCGGCCGGCCGCACGCAGACCGTCTTCGGCGTGGGGCCGGCCGACGCCCGACTCTGCTTTTTTGGCGAGGCCCCGGGCGCGGACGAAGACGCCTCGGGCATCCCCTTCGTGGGGCGGGCCGGGCAACTGCTCACCAAGATCATCGAGGCCTGCACGCTCTCCCGCGACCAGGTCTATATCCTGAACGTGCTCAAGTGCCGTCCGCCCGGCAATCGGCCGCCGCATCCCGATGAGGTCGCCAATTGTCGGAGCTACTTCGAGCGGCAACTGGCGATCATCCAGCCGGAATTCATCTGCTGCCTGGGCACGTCGGCGGCCCAGGCCCTCCTGCAGACGACCGAGCCGATCGGGAAGCTTCGGCACCGGTGGTTCGACCACGGCACCGCCCGCGTGATCTGCACCTATCACCCGTCGTATCTGCTGCGCAATCCGGCTGCCAAGCGGGATGTCTGGGAGGACATGAAGGTGTTGATGGCGGCCATGGGGGTGGGCGTGTAACGGTTTTTCTGAAGATGCAGGCGCGGTCTGGCCGAAACTACCCGTGGGTGACTTTGGGGGAGGGAACAGCCGCTGACGGGTTTTTCCCGGCTGTTGTGGAGGATGCCATGAGGCGCGCCGCCTGGCCGCTACTGTTGTTGGCGGTTGCCGCCACGGGCTGCACGATGTGCCCGAGCCCGTTCGACTATTCGGGACCGGTACCGAACGGCTCCGTGACGCAAAACGATTTCTGCGCCCGCAGCAATGGCATCCTGCCGCTCAACGCGACGCCGAGTCCATGGCCACCGATCGTCGATGGGGATGACGATCGAACCAAGGCCGGATTGGTCGTCGCGGAATACGCGGAAGCGGTCGTCGTCGCCGAGCATGTCGATGGAGCGGTGATCTCCGGCACCACGACGGCCGCGTATCCACAAGCCGAGTAACGCCTCTTTAGGCCCGTCTTACGTCAGCGACGGCTCGGGTGCCCACCCGTCGGGAATGACCGCGTCCTTCGGCACCACCGCCACGCCGTCCCGTACCGTGAAGCGATCACTGTCGGCGAGCGTTTCCCAGCCCTGATCGTTGACGATCCGTGCCCGCTTGCCGATCCGCACATTCTTGTCGACGATCGCTCCCTCGATGATCGTGCCGTCGCCGATCGCCAAGGGCGGCAGGCCGCGGGTCGTATTGGTGGCGATGGTGTCTTCGTCCTCGTAGAAGTCATTGCCGAGGATCACCGAGTTGCGGATCACGACGTTGCGGCCGATCCGGCACCGGAGCCCGATCACGCTGTTTTCGATCACGGCCCCCTCGCCGATCACGCCGCCATCAGAAATGAGGCTGTGCCGCACACTCGCTCCGTCGATCCGTGTCGGCGGCAAGAAGCGGGCCCGCGAATAGATCGGGGCCTCGGCGCTAGCCAGGTCGAACGGGGGCTGCGTGGCCGCCAGGTCGATGTTGCACTGGTAATACGATCGGATCGTACCGATGTCCTCCCAGTAGCCGTCAAAGGGATGGAGCTGCACCTTCTTGGCCCGGATCGCCGCCGGAAACACCTCGCGGCCGAAGTCCTGGTAGTCGGTCTTCGTGAGCAGGTCGAGCAGGCAGTCGCGGTCGAACAGGTAGATACCCATGCTCGCCATGAGGCTGCGGCCCTTCGACGGGATGCCGTGGCGATCGATCCAGCCCGGATCGGTCCGCACGTGCTCCAATTCGGACAGCGTCTGCGGTTTCTCGAGGAATCCCTGCACCACGCCGCTCTCGTCAAACCGCATGATCCCCAGAGCCGAGGCCTCCTCGTCGCGCACGGGGATGCCAGCAATCGTCACGTCGGCACCGGTGGACGTATGCGTGTGGAGCATGTCGGCGTAGTTCATCCGGTAGAGCTGATCGCCGGAGAGGATCAGCACATGCTTGATGTCGGGCTGCTGTAAGTAGCGGATGTTTTGTCGTACGGCATCGGCCGTGCCTTGATACCAGCCGGAGCTATCGAGCGTCTGCTGGGCGGCGAGAATCTCGACATAGCCGCCGCTGAACGGGTCGAACGTGTACGTGCGGCGGATGTGGCGATGAAGGCTCACCGAGTTGAACTGCGTGAGCACGTAGATCCGCTTCACGCCGCTGTTGACGCAGTTGGAGAGCGGGATGTCGATGATTCGGTACTTGCCCGCCAGCGGCACGGCCGGCTTCGAGCGGTCGCGAGTGAGGGGATAGAGGCGTGTGCCGCGGCCGCCGCCCAGCACGAGTGCCAACACGCGTTGCACGCTCATCGAGAAGTCCTTTGCGCGGGGCCCTGAAGGGGGAAAACCGTCTCCATGCTACGAGAAGCGGTGGAGGGAGAAAATGCCCGTTTTCAGCGCAGGCCGAAGGCCTTCCTACCGCACCACAAAGTTGACCATGCGACCGGGTACGGCCACGACCTTCACGACCGTCTTGCCGGCGAGCAGTTCCGCGATCTTCGGATCGGCAGTGGCAGCGGCCTGTAACGCGGCAGCATCGGCGTCGGCCGGCACGACCACCCGACCGCGAAGTTTCCCCTGCACCTGCACGGGAATCTCGACGGTGTCATCCTTGAGCCACTTCTCCTCGACGGTCGGCCAGGCGGCCAGCGATACCGGCGCCGGCTGGCCAAGGATCTCCCACAGCTCCTCGGCGAGGTGCGGGGCAAAGGGCGCGAGAATGGTCACGAACGGCTCGAGGATCGCCCGTGGCCGCCGCTCGAGTGGCGTGGCAAAGTTCACGAATTCCATCATCTTCGCGATCGCTGTGTTGAAGGACAGGCTCTCGATGTCCTTCAACACCTTATGAATCGTGCGGTGCAACTCACGAAGCTGCTCATCGGTGGGAGCGTCTTCGCAGACCTGCGGGGCCAGCGTGATCCCGTCGGCTTTCTCATCGACCACGAGCCGCCAGCAGCGATCGAGGAAGCCGCGCACTCCTCCAACGCCGGTCGTGCTCCACGGCTTCGTCGCCTCCAGCGGTCCCATGAACATCTCGTAGAGCCTCAGCGAGTCGGCGCCAAAATCGCGGACCACCTGGTCTGGATTCACCACGTTGCCGCGGCTCTTCGACATCTTGTGGGCCCGGCTCTCCACGCGGATCTGCGGAGCGTCGCGGAGCACGAAATGCTCCCCCTGTTTTTCCACGTGCTCGGCAGCCACTTTCATGGGGGTGTCGTCGGGGCCGTGCTCCGTGGCCGACACCCATCCCCCCTTCGTGCTGCGATAGCCGGTGAACTCAACCTCGCCGAGGATCATTCCCTGATTGACGAGTTTGCCGAACGGCTCGGGCTGCGACACATGCCCGCGGTCGTAGAGCACCTTGTGCCAGAATCGGCTGTAGAGCAGGTGGAGCACGGCGTGCTCCGCTCCGCCCACGTAGAGATCGACCGGCATCCAGGCCTTCTCGATTTCCGGGTCGAGGAAGCGATCGGTGTTTTGTGGGTCGAGAAACCTCAGGTAGTACCAGCATGAGCCGGCCCACTGCGGCATGGTGTTGGTCTCCCGCCGATATCGTCTGCCATTCTGCTCCACGAAGAGCCAGTCGGCGGCGGCACGGGAGAGGGGCGGATCGGGCGTGGCACCCGGCTTGAAGTCGGTGAGGTCGGGAAGCGGCACGGGCAGTTCGCTCTCCGCGACCGCGCGGATCGCGCCGGTGGGATTTCCAGCGGCGTCGAGTTCGTGAAGGATGGGAAACGGCTCACCCCAGAATCGCTGCCGGCTGAAGAGCCAGTCGCGCAGCTTGTAGTTGACGGCGGGGCGGCCCACGCCTGCCTGCTCGAGATCGCGGCCGACACGTTCGATGAACGTGCGCGTATCGAGGCCGGTGTAGGGGCCGGAGGCGACCGCCGTGCCGTCGCCGGTGAACAGTTCACCCGGCTGCAGGCTCGTCCCCTCAGGCGGCGCGACGACGGCGACCACGTCGAGCCCGAACTGCTTCGCAAACTCGTGGTCACGGTCGTCGTGGGCGGGCACGGCCATGATGGCACCGGTGCCGTAGGTGGCCAGCACATAATCGGCCACCCACACCGGCACGGGCTGGCCCGTGAGGGGGTGGATCACGTGCGACCCGGTGAAGACACCCGTCTTCTCGCGGGCAAGATCGGTGCGGTCGAGGTCGCTTTTGCGGGCGGCCGCCTCGCGGTAGGCCTCGATCGCGGTCCTTTGCTCGGGCATGGTGAGGGCGTCGAGCAGCGGATGTTCTGGGGCAATCACCATGTACGTCACGCCGTAGAGCGTGTCGGGCCGCGTGGTGTAGATCCGCAGCACGTCGCTACCGGGTTTGGCTGGAAACGCGCTCGCCGCCCGTGACTCTCGCCACGCCTCCAATGCAGTCGCATCGCCAGCCGGCGGGATGAGGAAATCGACTTCCGCACCGGTGCTGCGGCCGATCCAGTCACACTGCAGCTTCTTGATGCTGGCCGGCCAGTCGAGGTGCTCGAGTTCCTTTTCGAGCCGGTCGGCGTAGGCGGTAATCCGCAGCATCCACTGCCGCAGTGGCAACCGTACCACGGGGTGGCCGCCCCGTTCGCTCACACCGCCGATCACCTCCTCGTTGGCGAGCACCGTGCCGAGCGCCGGGCACCAGTTCACGGGCGCCTCCGACTGGTAGGCAAGGCGGTGCTCATCGCGGTAGGCGGCAATCGCGGCCTCACCCGTGGCAGCTACCTCGGGCGGAATCGGCAGTTCGGCGATCGGCCGTCCCTTCTGCTGCGCGGAATCAAACCACGTGTCGAAGAGCACGAGAAAGATCCATTGCGTCCAGCGGACATAGTCGAGGTCGGTCGTGGCGACCTCGCGGTTCCAGTCGTAGCTGAAGCCGAGCATCTTCAGCTGGCGACGGAAGGTGTCGATGTTGCGGGTGGTGCTCTCGCGGGGGGGGGTGCCGGTGCGGATCGCATGCTCCTCGGCGGGGAGGCCGAAGGCATCGAAGCCCATCGGATGCATCACGGTCGTGCCCCGCATCCGCTCAAAGCGAGCCACGATGTCGGTGGCGGTGTAGCCCTCGGGGTGGCCGACATGCAGGCCGTCGCCGCTGGGGTAGGGAAACATGTCGAGCACATAGGCCTTGCGACCGGCCGGCAGCCGGGGCGTGGCGAAGGTGTCGTGTGAGTCCCACCAGGCCTGCCACTTTGGCTCGATCCGTGCGGGCTGGTAGCGGGGCATGGGCGGGTCCGGGGTCGGCGGTGAACTGTTCAGTCCGGGGCGGCCCGTTTCTAATAGGGCAGCCCGCTTCTCCATGGGGCAGCCCGATTCTAATGATTGAGCCTGACTGGGCAACGCGATCGGCCCCATTCCGGGAGTGACGATGTCCAATACCAATTCACCGAACGACCCGCTTGTTCTGCCGCGCCGCATGCTGCGGCAACTCCGCAGCGCCGGGGGGCGGTTCAAGATGGCCGACTCGCTCGGCACGCGACTCACCGGTCGCGACCTCCTCGTGCGAATCATGGCGGCGCGGTTGGTGCTCGAGAAGGTGCTTGGGCCGGATGAAAAGAATGTCGGTGTGCTGCTGCCACCGACGGCTGGCGGGGCGATCGTGAATGCAGCTCTGGCTCTCTCCGGCCGCGTGGCGGTCAACCTCAACTACACGACGTCTCAGGGGATCCTCGCTGTCTGCATTGAGCGGGCCGGGCTCCGGCACGTGATCTCGAGCCCCGCGTTCCTGGCCCGCGTGAAGCTCGACGTGGGCGAGAAACTACTCGACGCGGGGTCGCTTCGCTCGCAGCTCACGACCGGCCAGAAGCTCATTGCCTTCATGCAGGCGCGGCTCCTGCCGCTGCCGATCCTCGAGAAACTGCTCGGGATCGATCAGCTGCGGCCCGACGACGTGCTCACGATCATCTTCACGTCGGGCTCTACGGGCGATCCGAAGGGCGTGGTGCTCACGGAGGAGAATGTCGGCTCCAACGTGCGAGCGATCGACCACATGCTCCACCTGTCGGCGGCCGACGTCGCCCTCGGCGTGCTCCCCTTCTTCCATTCCTATGGCTACACGACCACGCTCTGGACGCCACTCACGCTCGAGCCGGGGGTCGTGTATCACACCGATCCGCGCGACGGGCAGACGGTGGGCCGTCTCGCCCGCGAACATCATGCCACGATCCTGATGGCCACGCCCACGTTTCTGCGCATCTACATCCGCCGCACACCGGCCGAGGATTTCTCGACACTCGAGGTGGTGTTCGCCGCCGCCGAGAAGCTTACGAAGGACGTAGCCGACGCCTTCGAGAAGACGTTTGGCGTGCGGCCGAGCGAGGCGTACGGCGCGACCGAACTCGCACCGCTGGTGGCGGCCAACGTGCCACCGGCGCGGCATGTGCCGGGGCGGCGGATCGATACACGCGAGGGCACCGTGGGCCAGCCGATCCTCGGGTGCAAGGCCCGGATCACCGACCGCGAGACGGGCACCGACCTGCCCGTCGGCAGGGAGGGCCTCTTGTGGATCAGCGGGCCGAACGTGATGCAGGGGTATCTCGACCGGCCCGACCTCACCGCGAAGGTGGTGCACGACGGCTGGTACTGCACTGGCGATATCGCGGTGCTCGACCACGACGGCTTCATCACGATCACCGGCCGAGAGAGCCGGTTCTCGAAGGTGGGAGGCGAGATGGTGCCCCACCTGAATGTCGAGGAGGCGATCAACGAGGAACTCGGCGCGACCGACGGCGAGATGCTGGCGGTGGTGTCGGCCGTGCCCGACCCGGCGAAGGGGGAACGGCTGGTCGTGTTTCACGCCTGCGACATCGACGACCCGCGGGCCCTGTGCCGGCGGCTTGCCGATCGCGGCCTGCCCAACCTGTGGATTCCCGGAGCCGATGCATTTGCCCGCATCGATGAAATCCCGGTGCTGGGATCGGGCAAGCTCGATCTCAAACACCTCGGCGATCTGGCCCGCGAGCGGTTTGGGCGGCAGGCGGGAGCATGATGGCAGGGTCCGGCAGGATCGAACCGCGGATCGACGTCATTCTCGGTCGCTGCGACGACATGCGGGCGGAGGTCTATGTGCGGGCGACGGGCCTGCGGCCCACGGAAGAGCTCCCGGTGATCAGCGGCTCGCTCACCGGCCCCGAGTCACGGCTGGCAATCACGCTGCCGGCCGCCGCGCGGCTCTCCGATCTTGGGGCCAGCCCGGGCGGAAGCGATGGCGGCGCTTCCGGCGTCGACCGTTCGGCGGTGGCCCGCGGCATTCTCACCGAGCCTGGCTACTGGACACCGGAACTGCCGCATCGGTATCGGCTCCTGGCTGAGGTGCGGGCGGGGGGTGACGTGATCGCGTCGTGCGATCGTCTCGTCGGCCTGCGGCGACTGGGCATTCGCGGGAGGTCGATGTGGCTGGAGGGACGGCGGTGGGTGCCGCGCGGCGTGGTCTGTGTGGCGACTGAACTCGAGCCTGGCGTATTTCGTGACCTCTTGGCGACGGCGGTGCTCGACGATCCCGAGGAAGTTCACTGCACGGCAGCCGATGAGGCAGGCGTGGCGATCATCGCGCGGTGTGGCGGCGACCCGCTGGCGGGTTGTCTCCGCTGGGCACGGCATCCGAGTGTGATGATGACCGTGCTGCCGCGCGGCACCGATGCGGCCGCCATGGCATCGCTGATCGACGCGATCAGTCCGTTCAAGGGCACGATGCTCCTCGGTCTGCAGGTGGATGGGGGCGAGCCGCCACCGGTGGCGCCGGAGGGGATCGATTGCTTTGTCATGTCGCTCGCCGCAGGGAATATCCCGAATGGTGCGTGGCGCGAGCCACCGACTGTGCCGGTGCTCGCGGCGCGGCCAGCGGTCGGCGACATCCGCGACCGCCGCGCTGCCTGCGATGCGCTGCAGGCCGAGCTGGCTGCCTGGCGTGGCTCGGCAGCGAGCGGGTGGGACTGGGCGGGATTCCTGTAGCCCGCAGGGCCACCGACGGCCCTGCGGGCACTCAGGCCAGCAGACTCTGAAGAACAGTGGCCGCGGCGGGACGCGGTAGCCCTCGACCGGCCGAAAACCTTGGCTCTTCGGCCGGTCGAACCAGTGGGAAAAGGCCATGGAGGGCTTTTCCCATGATCAATTAGATCGCGGCCCCAGCCGTCTCACCGGTGCGGATTCGCACCACGTCGGCCAGCTGTGTCACGAAGATCTTGCCGTCGCCGACCTGGCCGGTGCGGGCCGTCGTCATGATCTTGTTGATCACGCCCTGGGCCTCGGCTTCGTCGACCACCACCTCGATCTTCACCTTGGGCAGAAAGTCGACCGAGTATTCGGCGCCGCGGTAGGTCTCGGTGTGGCCCTTCTGGCGACCAAAGCCCCGCACCTCGGTGACGGTCATTCCCTTCACGCCCATCGCATTGAGGGCGTCCTTCACTTCCTCGAGCTTGAAGTGGCGAACAATGGCTTCAATCTTCTTCATGGCTGATCTCTCTCTTGCTTTCTTTTCGGAGGAGGCTTCGTCTGACCGGGCCGCTCGCAATGATCGACCGTCGGTGCTGAGTATCTGGAATGCACGCGGCGTGCCAAATGCCGGCTCGCCGTTTCGCACGCATTCTAACGACATCCGGGATCGGATGGGTGTCGCGCAACGAAAGCGCCTGACGGCCATCAGCCCGGCGGACAACCGGCTTTTTTGATATATTTCGCGGCTTGCACGCCCTGTCGCGCAGGCGCGGCGCGGCTGCACCGGGGGAGCCCCCTTGTGCCTCACGAATGAGACACCTGCCACCCATGGACCAGGAGCATCGAGCCATGACTGCACGAAAATCGGGCATCGCTTCCACCCGCCTGAGCCGCCGCGGGTTCGCCGGCCTTGCCACCGCCACGGCGGTGGCCCTCACGGCCAAGCCGGCCGCAGCCCGGGCCCGCCGGCTCGGTAGCGAGACGATCATCGGCACGGGGGCCCACCAGTTCCGCGTCCGCCATAACTTCCCGCAACTCCCCGACCCCTATACCTGGCAGACCACGCACAACGTGGCGGTCGACTCCGCGGGCAATCTCTATGTGATCCACGAAGGCCGGAAGGATCGCAAGGACCATCCGGCAATCTTCGTGTTCGACCCGGAAGGAAAATTCATCCGCGCCTTCGGCGGCGAGTTTCAGGGAGGTGGCCACGGGATCGAGGTCCGCAAAGAAGGCGACGAGGAGTTTCTCTATGTGTGTGGCTATCAGGGCGTGAAGGCCTTCGCGAAGATGACGACACAAGGCGAGATCGTCTGGTTCCGGAAGGCGCCGATGGAGTCGGGCGCCTATGCCCCCGGCGAGGACATCTCGACCAAGCCGAGCTGGAACCGGCAGGGCTTCCTGCCCACCAACTTCGCGTTCCTTGACGACGGCGGCTTTCTGCTCGCCGACGGCTACGGCACATTCAAGATTCATCGCTACGACAAAGACGCAAAGTGGATCAGCTGCTTTGGTGGCGAGGGGAAGGGTGAGGGCACGTTCAACACGCCTCACGGCATCTGGATCGACCGTCGCCCCGCGGCTGATGGCTCGTCACGCGAGCCCACGATCGTGGTCTGCGACCGGGCCCACCACACGCTGCAGGTGTTCGCGATGGACGGCAGCTACAAGGAGACGGTCACCGGCTTCGGCCTGCCGGCCAACCTCGACACCTGGCAAAACCTGATGGTCGTGCCGGAACTGAAGGCCTGCGTGACGTTGCTCGACGAGGCCAACAAGCCGGTCGTCCAACTCGGCCGGGCGGTGGAACGGCTCGACGAGGTGAAAAACCTGCGGGCCCAGCCCGACCAGTGGAAGGACGGCGAGTTCGTTCATCCCCACGACGCCTGCTTCACCCCGAAGGGCGACATCTTCGTGGCCGAGTGGGTTGCCACCGGCCGCATCACCAAGCTCGAGCGT
>CAZODJ010000039.1:11374-19940 GCA_964578555.1 uncultured Candidatus Kuenenia sp. | reverse complement strand
CGGGCGAGGATCGTGGCGACGATCTCGCGGTCGCTGGCCGGCCGCCGTGGACTGTCAGGATGCGGCTCGTCGCTGGCGAGCAGGCCTCGTAGGTGGAGGGCCATTGCCATCGTGTGCTTGTAGGCCGGGACGGGTGCGCGAAAGGCGAAGTCACCGAGGGCCTGAAGGGCGTCGTCGAGTTCGTCGAAGCGATTGTCACCGGCCGCCCACCAGCGATCCCGCTGGGCAAACGCTTCCGGAAAGGCGGTCGAGAGGCCGAGCAGCCAGTCGCTCCCATACCGCACCATGTCGATCGCGAGATCATTGCCCGTGAAGACGTGAAACTCGGGCCGCACCCGATTGCGGACCACGAGCCGCTCCCATTCGAGCTGCCGCGACAGCGACGAGTGCTTGGCCCCGATGCAGTTGGGTATCTGCATCAGTCGCTCGTAGGCTTCGATCGCGAGCACGCGGCCAGAGGGCACGAAGGCGGTGCTGAGTTCGAAGCCGATGAACTGGTCCACCCGGCCGGCCAGCCGCCGATAGCGATCGAGAAAGTCCGTGTCGCTGCCGGTCGTGAGGCCCCACGATGGAAAGATCACGGGCAGGCCGCCGGCCGCGGCGATCATCTCGAACTGCCGCCCGTAGGCGGCCTCGTCGAAGACGTCTCCCTCCGCATCGACCACGCACGCGCCAGCCACAAACTCGCCGCTGCCGAGGGTGTCGCGGGTGATCTGCAACGCCTGCTCGCGGGTCGCATCGTCGATCAGCTGCACGTAGCCCGTATCCATATTGACCGCCGGCGTGATGCCGCAGGCGGCCGTGCGGGCCACATGGCCGGCGAAGGCATCCCAGTCGATCTGCCTGTCGGCAGTGAAGGGGAGGAGAATCGCCGACATGCCGCGGATCGTGCGGCGCGGGCGCACGAGCATCGCGGGATCGATGGCGGCTGCCGAGGCTGGTACCATGGTGCGAAGTATTCAAGAAGTTGACTCTGGTCGCCAGCCCCATGCAGTTCCCCCGCATCGCCCGCTTCCGCACCGTCACCGATCTTCGTGCCCACTGCAAGTCGCTTGGAGCACCGGTTCTCTTCGATGACGCGCCGCTCTCGGCAGCGGAAGGCTCACCGTTGGCCGCACCGCTTTTGCTCGGCGCTCGGAAGGCTGGGAACCGCTGGTGCATCCACCCGATGGAAGGCTGGGACGCCACCGACGATGGCCGGCCGACCGACACACTGCTGCGTCGCTGGCGGCATTTCGGGGAAAGCGGCGCCAAGCTGATCTGGGGCGGCGAGGCGGTGGCTGTGGTGCCCGAGGGCAGAGCCAACCCCAACCAACTCTGTGCCCCTGCCTGCGGTCGAGACGGTTTTGCAACGCTGCTGCAGGCCGTTCGCGACGCCCATGCAGAGCGGTTTGGTACCACCGACGATCTCATCGTCGCCCTCCAACTCACGCATTCGGGACGGTTCTCCAAACCGACACCGGCCGGGCGGCAGCCGCGGATCGCCTACCACCATCCGCTCCTCGACGCCCGTCACGCCGTCGACCCAAGCAACACCGCCTGCGTGCTCACCGACGCCGACGTTGAACGGCTGATCGACGCCTATCTGACCGCCGCCCGTGATGCCGAGGCGGTTGGCTTCGACATGGTCGACATCAAGGCCTGTCATGGCTATCTGCTCCACGAGTTTCTTTCGGCGCGACGACGACCTGGCCCTTACGGCGGCGACTTCGCGGGCCGCACCCGCCTGCTGCGAACGATCATCGAGCGGGTGCGGGAGGTCTGCCCGCGGCTTCTCGTCGGCGTGCGACTGTCGCTCTTCGATGTCGTGCCGTGGCACAAGGTCGGTGATCACGGCGAGCCGTTTCCGTTTGCCGATGCCTTGCCCTACGACTGTGGATTCGGCGTGGACGAAATGAACCCGCTCGCAATCAATCTCGACGAGCCGATTCAACTCTTGAACACGCTTCGCGACATGGGCGTCTGCTCGGTGAATCTCTCGGCAGGGAGCCCTTACACCGTGCCCCACATCCAGCGGCCGGCAGCGTTTCCGCCCTCCGACGGCTACGCCCCGCCGGAGGATCCGCTCATGGGCGTGTGGCGACAACTCGACGCCTGCCGACAGGCCAAGGAGGCGGTGCCTGATCTGCCGCTGATCGGCTCGGGCTATACCTATCTTCAAGACTATCTCGTGCATGCCGCCCAAGGAGCCGTGCGGGCGGGCTGGATCGACGCCGTGGGGCTCGGCCGGATGGTGCTCTCCTATCCGCACCTTCCGGCCGATTCGCTCGCGGGCAAGCCGCTGGTTCGCACCGCGATCTGCCGCACGTTCTCCGACTGCACCACGGCCCCCCGCCACGGTCTGCGCAGCGGCTGCTACCCGCTCGACGACTACTACAAGGCGCTGCCGGAAGCCGCCGAGGTAAAGGCGATCAAGGCAGCCCTGTAGCCAGTTTCCCGCCCGGAGCGACAGGCTGTTTGCGCGTATGGCAGAATACCGGCCACGCTCATCCTCCTGGGGCTTCCGTCATGACCGATGTTTCCGCGCCGCACCACACGGCTGATTCTCCTGCCCACGCGGCCGTCCATCACACGCTCCTGCGCACGCGGCCCCGCCGCGGTTCACCTGAGACCGACGCCTTTCTGCGGGCTGTGATCAAGACCGGCGCCAGTGACCTCCACGTGCGGGCCGGCTGCTCGCCACGCGTACGGATCGACGGCACGTTGCGCCGAGTGGAACGGGAGCCGCTGCCGGTCGCGGAGTTCGAGGCCCGTGTGCTTGGCCTCCTTGACGACACGGAACAGCAGAAGCTCGTCTCCCAGGGCTCGGTCGACATCGCCTATGACCTCGACGCCGAATGCCGGTTCCGGATCAACATCTTCCGGCAGGACTCGGGGCTCTCCGTCGCGGCGCGGCTCGTGCCACGCACGATCCCGTCGTTCGACTCCCTGCGGCTGCCCCCCGTGTTGCGGCGAATCGCCGACGCCCAGCGGGGGCTGATCCTCGTGGCCGGCGTCACCGGCAGCGGGAAGAGCACGACGATGGCCGCGATGCTCGACCATATCAACGAGACCCGCGCCGAGCACATCCTCACCATCGAAGACCCGATCGAGTTCCTCTTCACCGAGAAGAAGTGCGTCATCAACCAGCGGGAAGTGCATATCAACGTGCCCGACTTTCCGACCGCTCTCCGCGCCATGGTCCGCGAAGATCCCGATGTCGTGCTGATCGGCGAGATGCGGGATGCCGAGACGTTTCGGGCTGCACTGCAGGCGGCCGAGACGGGCCATCTCGTCTTTGGCACGGTGCATGCAGCCCGCTCTGCCCAGGCCATCGGCCGCATTCTCGGCCTCTTTCCGGAAGAAGAACAGGATGCGGTGCGGCAGTCCCTCGCCTTCAATCTGCAGGCCATCATCTGCCAGCAATTGCTCAAGTCGAAGAATCCCGAAATCCGCCGGGTGCCCGCCTGCGAGGTGCTCATCGCCACGCCGATCATTCGCAAACTCATCCTGGAGGACCGTGACACCGAGATTTCCGAGGTGATCGAGGCCGGCGACGCGGGCATGATCGGCTGGACCGAAGCCCTCTACCACCTCTGCAAGCAGGGCCTGGTCGACGAGGAGGCCGCCTGCGAGGTGGCCCCCAGTGCCGAGGCTTTGCGGATGCGACTCGCGGGCATCCAATCGTCGACCCGCGGCATCGTCGGCTGACGCTCCCATGGAAGCAACCCTTGAAGCGGTCTGGCGGTGGTGGCTCGTGCTCTGGCCGCACGTGCTCGGCACGTCGATCCTGGCGATCAACGTGGTCGCCTCCGCCCATGCGATTCTCGTCAAGCGCGACACGCGGAGCACGATCGGCTGGGTCGGGCTGATCTGGCTCTCGCCCGTGTTTGGAGCTATCGCCTATGCGATCTTCGGCGTCAACCGGATTCGCTCCCGCGCCAGCCAACTGCGGGCCGGCCTCATCACGGTGACCCACGAACTCCGCGATGCGGTGGCCTCGCCCGACCGACTGCGGGAAGCCATCGGCCCCGACGACTCGCCCCTGCGGTCACTCGACCGGCTCGTCCGCGACGTCACCGGCCGCGACCTTTGCGACGGCAACCGGATCGAGCCACTCGATGGCGGTGACGAGGCCTACCCGCGGATGCTCGATGCGATCACCGAGGCGAAGCGGAGCATCGGCATGGCGTCGTACATCTTCGACAACGACCCCACGGGGCGAATTTTCGCCGATGCCCTCGCCGCCGCCGTGAAGCGGGGCGTGGAGGTCCGGGTGCTCATCGATGGAATCGGCTCGAGCTACACCTGGCCCTCGATCGTCGGCCGGCTGGCGAAGGCCGGCGTGCGCGTCGACCGGTTCCTCCCCACGAGCGTGCCGATCTACTTCCCGTATGCCAACCTCCGCAACCATCGCAAGATCCTTGTCGTGGATGGCGAGGTGGGCTTCACCGGAGGCCTCAACATCCGCGATGGCTGCTGGCTCTCCCACAAGCCCCGCCACCCGGTTCGCGACATGCACTTCGAACTGCGTGGCCCGGTCGTCGCCCACCTGCTCGAAGTGTTTCTGGAGGACTGGTCGTTTGCCACCGGCGAGGTGCTGGCCGGCGACCATATCGACGGCTACTTTCGCGAGGCCTGGCGACCGCAGATCGCGCCGGCGGGCGCGGGCCTCGCCCGCGGCATCCGCTACGGGCCAGACGACCAGAATGTCGGCCAGATCAAGCTCGTGCTCGTGGGCGCCCTCGCGGCGGCGCAGAAATCGGTGCGGCTGATGACGCCCTACTTCCTGCCCGACGACGCCGTCTGCCAGGCGCTCGATGTCGCGGCGATGCGGGGCGTCCAGGTCGACATCGTGCTCCCGGGCCACAACAACCTCGAACTCGTCGGCTGGGCTTCGACGGCAATGCTCTGGCAGGTGCTCGGCCGCGGCTGCAACGTGTGGATGTCGCCGCCCCCGTTTGACCACACCAAGCTGATGGTCGTTGATGGGGCCTGGGCGATGTTTGGCAGTGGCAACTGGGACGAACGGAGCATGCGGCTCAATTTCGAGTTCAACGTGGAGACCTATGACCGCAATCTCGCGGCCCGGCTCGACGCCCATATCGAGGGCGTGATCGCCCGCTCGACGCCGAGGACGCTCGCCGAGGTCGACGGCCGTAGCCTGCCGGTACGGCTCCGTGACGGGATCGCGCGGCTTTTCTCGCCTTACCTCTAATCCACGCGGCCTTCGCCGCTGCTGGCCCCCGGGCTTGCGCCCGGGGCTGCCTGATGTGGAAACACCGTTGGCACGGGGGGCGGTGTGGCATACATTTTGTGGCTTATGAATGGAACCGTCGCCCCACCAATTGAGACTGATGCAGTTGACCGCCTGCAGGCGATTGGGCGGGAGTTTCATGGCCGTGGCTGGTCGCTGGGCACGAGCAGCAACTACAGCGTGGTCGTGTCGCGCAAGCCGCTGGAACTGCTCATCACCGTGAGCGGCAAGGACAAGTCGGCCCTCGGTCGCGACGATTTCGTGCGGGTCGATGCGACCGGCCGGCCCGTCGATGGCTCCGGAAAAAAGTCATCAGCCGAGACGCTGCTCCACTGTCTGCTGGCGGAGTTGATTCCGTCCGTCGGCGCCGTGCTCCACACGCACTCGGTCTGGAGCACGATCCTCTCCGGAGCTGACCTCGACCGCGGCAGCCTGCGGATCGAGGGCTACGAGATGCTCAAGGGTCTTGCCGGCATCGCCACCCACGACACGATCGAAGAGGTGCCAATCTTCGCCAATAGCCAAGACATGGCGTCGCTCGCAGAGGAGATTCGCACGCGGTTCGCCGCCGCCGACTGGACCAATTCGGCGCGGCCGCCGTTCCACGGCTTCCTGCTTGCAAGGCACGGCCTCTACACGTGGGGCCGCGACCTCGACGAGGCCCGTCGCCACATCGAGATTCACGAGTTTCTCTTCGAGGTGGTCGCCCGAAGTCGGATGTTGGCAGCCGCCACCTGACCGGCCGCTCAGGCACCCGCACCGTTTCCTGTCACTCCTTTTTCACGCCACTGCTTTCTGGAGGTGTTTTCATGGCAATCGTCACCGTGCCGGCCGAGGCCCGGCGGATCACCGATCCGGCTGAGATCACTGCGTTTCTCGCCGACCACGGCATCGAGTATTCGGTCTGGCCGCTGGAGGATCGCGTCGATCCGGCCGCCCCTGCCGAGAAGATTCTCGCCGCCTACGATCCCGAGATCGAGGAACTCAAGCGACGTGGCGGCTTCGTCACGGCCGACGTCGTCGACATCTACCCCGACACGCCCAATCTCGATGCGATGCTCCAGAAGTTCAACAAGGAGCACACCCACACCGAGGACGAGGTCCGCTTTATCCTGCAGGGCCGCGGCGTGTTTCACATCAACCCCGGTGACAAGCCGGTGTTTGCCATCGAGGTGTGGGCCGGCGACATGATCAGCGTGCCGCTGGGCACACGACACTGGTTCGATCTCTGCACCGACCGTCGCATCCGCGCGATTCGGCTCTTTCAGGACACGAGCGGCTGGACGCCCCACTACCTCGAGGATGGCGTCCATGCGGGCTTCGAGCCGCTCTGCTTCGGGCCGGCCTGGATCGCACGAGCCGAAGGGACGGCGACGTGATCGTCTTCGAAGGCCAGGCGATCCTGCTCGACGTCGAGGGCACCACATCGTCCATCTCGTTCGTGTACGACGTGCTCTTCGCCTTCGCGAAGGACCACGTCGCCGATTTCCTGTCCCACGAAGTGGGTACGGACGCAGTGCGGGCGGCGGCGGCCCAACTGGCGGCCGAAGCAGGGATCGCCGACGCCTCCTTCGATGATCCGGCCGGCATGCAGCGGGTGGTGCAGGCAACGCTCGACCTCATGAACCGCGATGTGAAAAGCACCCCGCTCAAGGCGTTGCAGGGCATGATCTGGCGAAGCGGATTTGAATCGGGACAACTCGTGTCACATGTCTTCGACGATGTGCCCCCGGCACTCGCCCGCTGGGCTGATTCGGGCCTCGATGTGCGGATCTATTCGTCGGGCTCCGTGGAGGCCCAAAAGCTCTTTTTTGCCCACACGGCAGCGGGAGATCTCACCCGGCACCTCCGCGGCCACTACGACACAACGACCGGCCCGAAGCGGGAGGCCTCCAGTTACAGCCGCATCGCTGCCGATATGGCCTGTGAGCCGCGGCAGATCCTGTTCTTGAGCGATGTCGGTGCCGAACTCGATGCGGCGCGGCAAGCAGGCATGGCTACGGCGTTGGCCGTGCGCCCTGGGAACCGGGATCCGGGCGGTCTGCTCGAGCACGAGCCGTTTGAATCGTTCGCCGATATCGTCACCTGAGCACGCGATCGCCATGGATGGCATCACCCCGACCACGAATCCGTCTGCCATGGAGGGCCTCCGCTGTGGTGCGGCAGCCTCCACAGAGGCGGACTTGGCTACGGCGATCGCTGCGGCCGTGCAGGGGGCCGTCGCCGCGTTGGGGCCGGGCGAGCAGGCGGATCTCGCCGTCGTCTTCGTCTCGCAGGCCTATGGGTCGGCGATCCGCCCCGCGATGGAAACCCTTTCGGAAACGGTGCCGGCCCGCGTTGTGCTTGGCACGACGGTCGAGGGACTCCTGGCGGGCGCCGTGGAGCACGAAAGCGGTCCAGCCGTGTCGGTCTGGCTGGCCAGGCTCCCCGGGGCAACGCTCGTGCCGCTGGCCTTGGAGTATGCGCAGACCGCCGACGGCGGCTCGTTTGTCGGTTGGCCGGCGGAACTCGACGACGGCTGGCCGCCGCACGCCTCGCTCCTGCTCCTCGCCGACCCGTTCACCTGCCCCGTCGATCGCCTGCTGGCCCGCTTGGACGAGGATCACCCGGGGGTGCCGGTCGTCGGCGGGATGGCCAGCGGCGGCTATGAGCCCGGCTGCAACACGCTCGTGGTAGGGAATCGTTCCTATGATTCGGGCGCGGTGGGTGTCGTCATCGGCGGGGGCGTTCGCATCAGGCCGGTCGTCTCCCAGGGCTGTCGGCCGATCGGCAAGCCGCTGGTGATCACACGGGCCGAGGCCAACGTGATCATCGAGCTCGGCGGCAAGCCGGCGCTCGAGCGGCTTCGTGAGATCTACGCCGAACTCGGTCACGACGACCGCGTGCTCGTGCGCACGTCGCTCCATGTTGGCCGCGCGGCCAACGAATACCAGGAGTCGTTCCAGCAGGGCGACTTTCTCGTCCGCACCGTGGCGGGAGCCGATCCCGATTCAGGCGTGCTGGCCGTCGGTGATCTGGTGCGAGTCGGACAGACGGTGCAGTTTCATGTTCGTGATGCGGCCAGTGCCCATGACGACCTCGTGTCGCTGCTAACCCGCGAGAAGGAGCGGGGCTCGACTGCCGCCGGTGCGCTCGTCTTCACCTGCAACGGCCGAGGGAGTCGGCTCTTCAGCACGCCCCACCACGATGCCGCCTGCCTGCAGCAGGTTCTCGGACCGCTGCCAGCCACGGGGTTTTTCGCGCAAGGGGAAATCGGCCCCATCGGCAGCCGCACGTTCATGCATGGTTTCACGGCGAGCATCGCGCTCTTCGAGCCCGCGGGATGACGCG
>CAZODJ010000039.1:0-11274 GCA_964578555.1 uncultured Candidatus Kuenenia sp. | reverse complement strand
CCCTGCGACTCTCCGCCATCACAGGGTGGCGTCTGGAGTTCTCTGTATGCGCGCCGCCGCTCTCTCGCTGTGTTGCTTTTCATGCTGCCTGCTTTTTGGCAGCGTCGGCTGCGGCCATCATCGCAAAGACCAGTACGCCTACGCGCCTCCCTACGCACCGCCCGTCTACCCGCAGCCGGCTAGTTACCAGCAGCCAGTCGTGGCCGGAGCTCCTGGTGGCGCACCGCCTGTCGTAGCGGGTGTGCCGGCACCAGGCACTACACTGGCCGGTGCACCCACGATGGCCGGAGAGCCCTGTGGCCCACCTGTCCAGCATGCCGCGATGCAGGGCTCGCCCTGCCCGCCGGGTGAATACATCGTGCCCGGCAGCATGACGGGCGGAGAAATGCCCTGCACGCCTTGCCAGTGACCGCGGCCCCACGTCGCCTCGACTGACCGGGTATAGTGATGGTTGTGTGAGTGCGTGGCGACGCCGTGGAGAATCTGCATGGGCTTGCTGTCTCTGGAGCCTGTGCGGCAGGCTGAGCTGATGGATGATCCCGGCCTGCCGGAGGCCGATCATCTCCGCGCGCTCGAGGCGTTGGCGACGATCAACGCGGTATCGCGGACCGCAACTCAGATCGCGGCGGCGGTGTCGGCGATCGTGCCGCATGAGACAACGGGCCCGCTTCATGTCGTCGATCTCGCCTGCGGTGGTGGCGACGTCACGCTCGCGTGCGGTCTCCGGCTGGCTCGGTCCCTCGGTGGCCGTGAGATCGTCATGACCGGTGTCGACTTCAGCCGCCGCGGCCTCGACCGGGCTGCCGCCCGCATCTCAGCCGCCCGTGCATCTCTGGCCGGCCTGCCGCTGCGATTCACGTATGCGGCCCGAGATATCGTTGCCAGCGGATGCATGCCGTGCGACATCGCGATCAGTTCGCTTTTCTTCCACCACCTTGATGACCAACCGGCCATTCGGGTGCTGCAGTCGATGGCTGCTTCCTGCCGGATGGGATTCGTGGTCTCCGATCTTATCCGCAGCCGACTTGGCCTGGTCCTGGCCGTGCTGGGCACGAGCGTGCTCTCACGGTCACGGGTGGCCCGCGTCGACGGCCCGCTGTCGGTGCGGGCGGCCCGCACCCCCGACGAATACCGGCGACTGCTCGATGGGGCCGGGCTGGCCTCGGCGATGATTCGCCGCACGTGGCCGGAGCGGGTGCTGATCACATGGCGTCGGGAGGCACCGACATGATCGCGGAGTCCTTGGGCACCGGTCTTCCTGCCACCGTGCGGCCTGAGGAGGCTGCCGATGTTGTGTGGCACGCGATCGTGATCGGCGGCGGCCCAGCCGGTGCTGCAGCGGCGATTCGCCTGGCTCGAGATGGCCGCCGTGTCCTGCTCGTCGATCGGCATGGTATGCCACGACCGAAGGTGTGTGGCTGCTGTCTCTCATCGACGGCGCTGGACGAACTCCGCAGGCTGGGATTTGCCCCCGATGAACACGGCCGGCTCTTGGGGGCACACCCGCTCGAGCGGGTGCGGGTGGTCGCCGCCGCGCGGTCCGTCACGCTCCCCATGCCACCGGGCGGCACCCTCTCCCGCGAGGCGCTCGACACGCGACTCGCGCAGGCGGCCATCGACGCCGGCGCGGCATGGCTGCCGTGGACCGATGTCACGGCCATCACGGCGGATTCCGCATCCCAGCGATTGGTGAACGTTACCTGTCGCCCGCAGGCTGGTGAGCAGGCCGGCGCAACGCTTTCGCTGCGGGCCGAAGCCTCCGTCATTGCCACAGGACTCGCCGATCATGTGCGGGTGCCCGGCAGTGGCCCGCGCGTCATTCAGCCACACAGCCGCATCGGCGTGGGCACGACACTCCCGGTGGGCGCGATCGACACGCCTGTCGGAGAGCTCATGATGGCCGTGGCCCGCGCTGGCTATTGCGGGATCGTGCAGCTCGAGGATGGACGCATCGACGTCGCTGCCGCCATCGATCGGCAGATGATCACGGCCGCGGGAGGCATCGCGGCCGCGGTGGTTGAGATTCTCTGCGCAGCTGCCGGTCACGCAGACTGGGCGACTCCAGCCTGTCGCGCCCTTGCACGCGCCCCATTCCAGGCAACGCCCCCGCTCACACGGTCGGCCGGGCCGGTGGCGGGCGCGAGCGGCCGAATCCTGCGGGTCGGTGACGCCGCCGGCTATGTCGAGCCATTCACGGGGGAGGGGATGGGCTGGGCGCTCGCCGGCGGCCGCCTCGCTGCCGACGCCCTGCTCACAAGCCCGTCACCGGCGGCTGCCTACAGCCAGGCCTACGCCGCATTTGCACGTCAGCACCATGGCCGCTGCCGACGCATTGCCGCCGTGCTCCGGCATCCATTTCTCGTCGGCTCCGCGATCCGCGTCGCCGCCGCGGCCCCGTGGATCGCCGCGCCCCTCGTGCCCATGCTCGTGGGGAGTGCGAGCAGCTCGGGAGTGTCTGCCCGATGAGCCTTTCAATTCTCGGTATCGGCACCGCCACGCCACCGCGGCAGATCGCCCAGGCCGATGCCGCCACGCTGGCGATCGACTTCGCCAACGCCGAGGCCGGTCGCGAGCGGACGTTGGCCGCCATCTACCGGCAGACGCGGATTCGCACGCGTGGGTCGGTCTTGCTGGAGGAACCCGGCAACGCCGCCTACGCCCAAACCTTTTTTCCTCCGGCAGCGCATGGCGACGATGCCGGCCCGACGACCGCAGAGCGGATGGCTCGCTATGCCCATGAGGCGGGGCCGCTGGCGATTGCGGCGGCTCGGTCAGCGCTGCGCGAGGCCGGCCGACCGGCGGCGGCGATCACGCACATCGTCACCTGTTCCTGCACGGGTTTTGCCAATCCAGGCGTCGATCTCGAGTTGGTTGCCGCGCTCGGCCTGCCCGGCACGGTGGCCCGCACCCACGTCGGCTTCATGGGCTGCCATGGGGCGTTCAACGCCCTGCGAGTGGCCCACGCCTTCGCAGCGGCCGATCCCGCCGCGATCGTGCTCGTGGTCTGTGTCGAACTCTGCAGCCTCCATTTTCAGTATGGCACCCGCAGTGATCATGTCGTCGCCAACAGCATCTTCGCCGACGGTGCCGCCGCGATCGTGGCTACAGCACAGAACTCGGAGACGCGATCGCGGTCGCAACTCCTCGGCCAGCGGTCGCAGGTGCTCCCCGAATCAACCGACCAGATGGGCTGGATCATCGGTGACCACGGTTTCGAGATGACGCTCTCGCCCCGCGTGCCTGATGCGATCGCCATGCATCTGCCGGCTGGCGTCGATGCCTTGCTTGATGCGCACGGCCTTGAGCGCAGCGACGTGAGATCGTGGGCCGTGCATCCGGGCGGGCCGCGGATTCTGACAGCCGTCGCCGAAGCGCTCGGTCTTGCCGAACCCGCTCTGCACTACTCCCGTGGCGTGCTGGCTGATCATGGCAACATGTCGAGCGCCACGATTCTCTTCATCCTCGAACGCCTCGCCCAGGAGGGCAGCACGGGGCCGTGCATGGCGATGGCGTTTGGGCCCGGACTCACTGCCGAACTCGCGCTGCTGACACTCTGATAGACGAGCCCGGCTCGGGGGCGGCTAGCGAGCAAGCTCGGTGTAGTTGCCGCTGAGTCGCACCTTGAGCCGGCCCACGCACTTCGCGCCGGGCGGCGAGTTGACACGCACCACGAGCAGCCCCGTTTCCGGGGGCCCGAGTTCCTTCTTGTCGCCGACCATGAAGGGCTGGGGCCCTTTGCCCTTGGTATGGCTCGCCACCGTTCCCGGAGGAATCACCATGCCGATCAGCGCCCCCATCGGCGCGCCGTCGAAAAACACCTCGTCAGATTCGCTCTGATAGCCCTCCGGCCCCAGACTGTCGTTGACGATGAGCTTGTATGACCCAGCCGATTCGAGCCGTACCTTCTTCCCCTTTTCGACGACCATGCCGGTCGACACCCAGCCCTTCGACATGTCGAGGTCGAGCATCTCCTGCTGGTCCGTGAAGACCGATTCCTCGAGTTCCTTGAGCTTCTCCTTGATCGGTTCGGCGTCGGGCCGCAGCTTGAGGATGGCCCGAAGCATCCCCATCGCCTTCTCCTTGTCGCCGGCCTCCTCGTACGACGCGGACAGATCGGCCACCCCCTTGAGAAACTCGGCCTCGAGTTTCTGGGCCGAGGCGTCGAGCGTTCGCGTGGCCGCCGCCGACTTCTTTCCGGCCGGCTGTGCCGACGCCATCGTCGGAGCGAGCAGCATGACACCCAGTAGCCACATCACGCCAAGGCGATTCATCACGGTTCTCCGTACAGTCTTCATTTCGCCCCCAAGTCTGACAGCGCACGGGGAGGCCGTGAAGGCCGGGCGGCGGATTTCATTGCCCCGTCGCGTTTTATCGGCGCCGCTCCTACACTGCTGACGCGGTGAGAGCCGCCCACCAGAAGAGGAACACTGCGTGTCGACCGAGCCAGAAGCATCGTCTCCGCCTTCCGCCGACGTCGCCGATCTGGCCCGTGCCTTCGGTGTCGCGACAGAGTATTACACGCAGCAGGGCGGGCATGTGCAGGTCGTGGGTGCCACGCTCACGAAGGTGCTCGCCGCAATCCATGTCGATGCCACCACCGAGTCCGGCCGGGCCGCCGCATGGGATCGCGTTACCAACGGTCCGTGGCGACAGTTGCTCCCGCCAGTCGTCGTATCTCGGCAGGGCCACGCCCGGCAGTTTTTTGTCCATCTTCCAGTGGGATCGGCCGTCACGCTCTGGGTTGATCTCGAGCAGGGAGGACGGCATCCGCTACCACATGCCGCGCAGGACCACGCCACGCGGGAGGTCGATGGGCATCTGATTCGCGAAGTTGGCTGTGACGTGCCGACGGACCTGCCACTGGGCTGGCACACGATTCGCGCGACGCTCGCGCATTCGGATGGCCGGCAGACGGAGGGGGCCAACACGCTCGTGGTCACGCCCGACCGTCTCGAACTTCCGGCGATGATGCGGGACCGCCGTACCTGGGGGCTGATGGCCCAGCTCTACGCCACGCGATCGCGTTCATCCTGGGGGCTGGGCGATCTGCACGACCTGGCTCTCCTGGCCCATTGGGCCGGCCAGCAGGGGGCCGGCTTCGTGCTCGTCAATCCGATGCACGCGGCGGAGGTATCGCCGCCGTTGGCTCCGTCCCCCTACCTGCCCGCCACGCGGCGGTTTTTCAATCCGCTGTATCTGCACATCGAAGATATTCCGGAATATGCCTCGCTCTCCGCGGCCGACCGCAAGCGGATCGAGTCGCTCGCCACCCCGCTCGAGCGGCTCAACACATCGGCTGACCTCCTCGATCGGGATGCGGTCTGGGGGGCGAAAAAGGAAGCCTTGCAGATCCTGCTCGCAGCACCGCTCTCGGCCGATCGGCAGGCGGCGTGCGACGCCTACCGGCAGCGGGAGGGGCAGGGGCTTTTGCTCTTCGCGACCTGGTGTGCGTTCGCGGAGGCATGGGGCATTCACACCTGTGACTGGCCCGAAGGAGCACGGCATCCCGACGGGCCAGCCGTGGCCGAGTTTCGTGAGCGGTTTGCCGACCGGGTCGAGTTTTTCACGAAGCTCCAGTGGCTGATTGATGAACAGCTGGCCCGCGTGCAGGCGACCGCCCGGGCCGCGGGCATGGCAGCGGGCGTGGTTCACGATCTCGCCGTCGGCGTGCATCCCGAGGGGGCCGATGCGTGGACGCTCCAGGACGTGCTCGCCCATGACATCTCCGTCGGCGCGCCTCCCGACATGTACAACCAACTCGGCCAGGATTGGTCGCAGCCGCCGTGGCGGCCTGATGCGCTCGAGGCCGCCGCTTACGTTCCCTACCGCGACATGCTGCGGACGATCCTACGACACTCGGGCGGCATCCGTGTCGACCATGCGCTCGGCCTGTTTCGACTGTGGTGGATCCCGCGCGACACGCCCGCGGCCCGGGGCACGTTCGTGCGGTATGACCATGAGGCGCTCGTCGGCATCCTGGCGCTCGAGGCCCAGCGGGCCGGAGCGTTCGTGGTGGGTGAGGATCTCGGCACGTTCGACGGTTGGTCGCGAACCTACCTCGATGACCGTGGCATCGCGGGCACGTCGGTGCTCTGGTTCGAGGGTGAGCACGGCAGCCCGCTCCCACCGGAGCGGTGGCGCGAAAACTGTCTCGCCACGGTGACGGTGCATGATCTTCCGCCCACGGCCGGCTACATCGGCGGGGAACACGTCCGTCTAAGGCAGCAACTCGGCCTGCTCACGACCAACGTCGACCAGGAGTGGGAGAATCACTGGCGGTGGCTCGTGGCCTGGGAAAACCTGCTGCGTGAACGCGGGCTGCTCGACCCGTCGGTAGGCCGGGCCACCGACTTTCGGCAGGAGGTCGTCGAGGCGCTCTATCGACTGATCGCCCAGAGCCCGTGTCGACTCCTGGCGGTCGCCGTGCCTGATCTGGTGGGCGACACGCGGGCGCAGAATCAGCCGGGCACGTTTCGCGAGTATCCCAACTGGCAGATCCCGACCTGCCGGGCCGATGGCACGCCGCTGTTGATCGAGGATCTCCGTGACAACGAGCAGATCGCCAACCGCTGCCACCGGCTGGTCGATGCAATCCGCGGGTGACACGAGTCACTCCGTGTCGGCCTCAAACATCGCATCGACCGCAGCGATGTGGCGGGCCTTTTCCGGCGCTGGGAGAAAGCTCGCCAGAAAACTGTTGCGCAGGAGCGTGTGGGCGTCGGCCTTCGTGAGCGGCAGGGCCGCCAGGCAGGCACGGAAGTTCGTGTTCACAGAGCCGCCGAAATAGGCCGGGTCGTCAGAGTTGACGGTGGCCCGCAACCCGGCGGCCAGCATCCGGGGCAGGGGATGCCGCGCCAGGGTATCCACCACCCGCAGCCGCACATTGGAGAGCGGGCAGACCGTGAGCGGAATCTGCTCTCGCACCAGCCGCGCCACCAGCGACTCATCTTCCAGACACCGCACACCGTGGTCGATCCGCTCCACACCGAGCGCATCGAGCGCCCCGGCAATCGACGCCGGCGGCCCTTCCTCACCCGCGTGGGCCACCGCGTGCAGCCCGAG
This sequence comes from uncultured Candidatus Kuenenia sp., assembly GCA_964578555.1. Lineage (GTDB taxonomy): Bacteria > Planctomycetota > Planctomycetia > Pirellulales > UBA1268 > CACORA01. The sequence goes on along the minus strand of CAZODJ010000039.1, from coordinate 4,212 downwards.
GCTGCGACAGCGGGCAAACACGCTGCGAAATTTCTCCGGCGGATTGCCCCGCTCGCCCGAATCGAGGCCGATCCCGATGAATCGATCGAGCCACGGCTCCGCCTGCTCGAGCGTCTCGAAGGCCTCCCGCTCGGTGAGGTGGCGCAGGAAGCACATGATCAACGCGGCCGACATCCCCAGTTCGTCGCGTGCTCGATCAATCGCCCGAGACAGGCCGCGGATCACCGTCTCGAAGGAGACGCCGCGGGACGTGTGCGTCTGCGGATCAAAGAAGATTTCGGCACGCACCACGTTGTCGGCCTTCGCCCGTTCGAGATAGTCCCAGGCCAGATCATGAAAATCCTGCTCGGTGCGGAGCACGGCCGCCGCCGCGTAGTAGATGTCAAGGAAGCTCTGCAGGTTGGTGAACGCGTAGGCCTCTCGCATGGCCTCCGGCGACTCATAGGGCAGAGCGATCCCGTTGCGACGGCCGATCGCAAAGGCGAGTTCCGGCTCGAGCGTGCCCTCGATGTGGACGTGGAGCTCCGCCTTGGGCGCGGCCGCGACGAGATCGGCAAGACGGGAAGGCATCGGCGTTTCCCTGCAGTCGCTCAGTCACCGGTGCCGCGTTCGACGGGAGTGCCGTCGGGGTTGATGGCGACGTCGTAGATCCGCAGGTTGTCGAGCCAGGTATGCATCTCGTCCGTCTTGAAGAGCTTGGGCACCACCTTGCCTGTCTCAAGGTGGGCGAAAAACAGCTCCGCCTCGCCGTGGTCACGGCCGCCGACGTGCGTCGTCACCTTCACGAGCGCACCGCCGGCCATCGTCTGCGTAAGCTCAGCCCGATATTCGATCGTGTCGCCAGGCACCACGTCGAAGTTGAAGTCGGCAGCCGATACCTTCGCCAGCACCACCTGCTTTTTGTAGTTGATCGCATCGGCCGCGAGGATGCCTCCGGTCTGTGCCATCCCCTCGATGATGAGCGTGGTCGGCATGATTGCCACACCGGGAAAATGATCGTGGAGGTGTTCCTCCGCGAGCGTGACGCTCTTCACGGCAGTCGCCTTCTGGCCCCGCACAAACTCCGTAAAGCGATCGATCCAAAACCAGCGCATCGGCAAGACGTCTCCAGGGGTCAACGACCGGCATAGATGGCATCAAACTCTTTGAGATGCCGGCACATGTATTGTGCCGCAATCCGCTGCGCACTTTCCAGCAGCCGCTCCCGCGCCGATTCCGGCTCGAGCACCTCGACATGCTCCCCGAGGGCCAAAAGCTGCGGAATCATCTCGTCGTCCCAGGCCCGTTCGATTGTGAGGAGCAGGCTCCCGTCGACCTCCAGACGGGCCTGCTGCCCGGGGTGAAACGGTCTTTCCTGCGCCCAGGTCGCCCGCGCGGGAGCGATCCGCAGCCGATACCGCTGCGGCGGATCGGCCGAACGGAAGATCGTGATGCTATCGGCCAGGAGCGATTCGACCGATTCGCCCCGTGGCGTGAACGACTTCGACGTGGGCTTCGCGCCGGCCACGCGGTCGAGCTTGAAGAACCGCACCGGATCCTCGGGGCCGCGGTCGGCCCGCGTCGCGGCGATGTAGAGACTGCCGTCGTAGAGCACGAGCGCCTCGGGCCGGATCGTGTAGGCCTTCGCCTTGCCGGTCGCGAGGTTCGTGTAGCGGATGGCAAGCTCGAGCTGGTTGCGGATCGCCCGGTTCACGGCATTCAGCGTGAGCGCAGCATACTTTGCCCGCGTTGGCTTGGGATGGACGACGAGGCCGTCCTTGTGCTTGTCGACGTAGTCCATGAGTTCGGGCGTCACCAGCTTCTCGAGCCGGGCCATCAGCTGGGCGATTCCCCGCCAGTAGAACGTACCGGCCAACGGGGCGAGGAAGTCGCGGGCCACGGCGAGCGAGAAGAGTTCCGGGAGCGAGATGGCGGGGCCACGGAGCTCGGCGGCCCCCTTGCCGACCTCGATCGCGAAGGCCTGGCAGAGGCTGCCGCGGGGGCTCCGCTTCTTGGTTTGCTTCAGCGCGTAGCCAAACTTCACGAGAAAGTCGACGTCACGACGCAGGTTCTTGTCGGACATGTCGTCGATCACGCCGCGGCTCTTGAGCTCGTCCTTGAGCTCGGCAATCGAGAGCGGGCCGCGGGCGGCGAAGAGGATATCGATGAGATGGAACACTCGCAGCAGCTGCTCGTGTCGGCTGATTGAGTCCATGGGGGAGTGCTCCTCGTGCCTGCTTTGGCACGGAAAAGAATACATTGTCCGGGGGGAGGGGTTGCCCGTGCCACTTCGCCGGACGTTCGCTGCGGCCCTCCAGGCCTTCGCTCACTCGGACCTGGCTGCGCTTCGGCATCCATGCCTACGCTTGCCAGCTACGCCGGCTCTGTGGCACGGGCAACCCCTTGCCGATAGAGCACGTAACGATCTCGTCGGCTTCAGTTTGTTACCTGTTCTTGCAGCGCCAGCCATCGCTCTTCGGCGGCGGCGAGTTTTTCAGCGACCTCGGTCATCGCGGCATGCTGCTGCACGGCCTCAGCAGGGTCGGTCGTGGCAAGGAGCGCTGCTTGGTGGCGTTTTTTGTCGGCATCGAGCCGGCTGATTGTTTTTTCGAGGGTGGCGATCTCTTTGCGGACATCGCGGTCGTCACGGCCGCTCGGTCGTGGCTTCGCCGCAGCTTTGGGCTTTGTGTCGACGGGCACCTTTTTTCGACCGTCCGCCACCTCGTGGTCATCGATCTCCTTCTCGACGGCGGCGAGGTACTGCGTGTAGCTGCCGAGTGACGCGACGACCCGGCCGTCTGCCACTTCGATGACGCTCGTCGCCACCGTCTCCACGAACGACCGATCGTGGCTGGTGAAGATCACGGTGCCTTCGTAGTCGACAAGCGCCGCCGCGAGGGCATCGACCGTCTCCACGTCGAGGTGATTGCCCGGCTCGTCGAGTACGAGCACGTTGGCCCCGCCGAGCAGAAGACCCGCCAGGCAGAGCCGCGCCCGCTCGCCGCCGGAAAGCACCTTCACCTTCTTCTCGACCGCCTTGCCGCGAAAGAGCATCGCCCCGGCCAGATCGAGGATCTGCTGCTGCTTGGTGCCGATCCGGGCGGCTCGCTCCAGATAGGTGAGCACGGTGTCGGTTTCCGGCAGGCTCGTGTAGACGTGCTGGGCATAAATGCCGACGTCGCAGCCGTGGCCCCATTTCACGCTGCCGGCAACGGGATTGAGTGAGCCGACGAGCGTTCGCAGAAAGGTCGTCTTGCCCTGGCCGTTGTCGCCCACGATCGCGGCCCGCGCACCATGGATGATTTCGATATCGACATCGGCAGCCACCGTCACGGCGGGCATCGGACCGTTGGCCGGATAGCCGATGGCGAGGTCGCGGCAGCGGACGGCGGCACCGTTGCGGCGGGAGACGGCCGGGCAACGGATCGCGGCGGTGGGGGCGTCGGCGGCGATCTCCTCCAGTTCGAGCTTCTCCAGTTGCTTGCTCTTCGATTTGGCGCGCGATGCGGTCGAGGCGCGGGCCCGGTTGCGGGCGATGAAGTCTTCGAGCTGTCGCTTCTTGGCGAGCACCGCGGCATTGGTGCGTTCCAGGTGCAGCCGCTGCTCCTGCTGATGCTCGAGGAAGGCGTCGATCGGCCCGGGGTAGATGGTGAGTTTGCCGAGCGAGAGGTCGAGCGTGCGGTCGCAGGTGGCGCGGAGGAAGGCCCGGTCGTGCGAGACGATGAGGCAGGCCTCCTTGTAGCCCCGGAGGAAGTGTTCGAGCAGGATCTGTGTGCGGAGGTCAAGGAAGTTCGTGGGCTCGTCGAGCAGGAGGAGCGTGGGCTCGTGCAGGAGGAGGGCGGCGAGTTTCACGCGTGTCTGCCAGCCGCCGGAGAGTTTGCCGACGGGGCCGGAGAGCTTGTCCCCCTTGATTTCGAACTGGCCCGCCACCTCGCCGCACTTCCAGTCGGGCTGGCCCGAGTCGCGAAGGAGAAAGTCGAGCGTGGTCTCGCCCGGGAGGAAGGGATCGTGCTGGCGGAGGTAGCCAAGCCGGAGCCGGGGATGGCGGATCACCTCGCCGGCGTCGAGTTCTTCCTCGCCGAGAATGACCCGCAGGAGCGTGCTCTTGCCCGCGCCGTTGCGGCCGATGAACCCAGTCTTGCCGTCGTCGGTGATCGTGGCGGAGGCGTCATCGAGGAGCACCTGGTCGCCATACCGCTTCGACGCGTTCTTGATATCGAGGAGAACCGCCAT
>CAZODJ010000038.1:2523-20047 GCA_964578555.1 uncultured Candidatus Kuenenia sp. | reverse complement strand
GCCTCGGGTTTCTTGCCGACCTCCGGTCGGAAGGGGGCGTCGCCTCCAGCGACGCAGTGCATGACAGGGCAACGGAGGCTCACCTGCGGTGAGCCATGCTGAACTCCCCAGAAAGCACCGGGCGCAAGCCCGGTTGACTGCAGCGGCGCCGGCTGATGCGGAAGCTGGTTGGCTACGGCTGCGCTGGTCGGCAGCGCAGCCCGCCGGCTTGCGCCTGGCGGCTGAGTGGGGAATGATATGGTCCGCGGGCCACTCCCAGCGGAGGACAGGATGTCCGCAGTGAGCGTCCGGCGATGTGGCACGGGCAACTCCGAGCCGCATAATACGTCTATGAACTCAACGCGGATCGTCGTGGCGATGTCGGGCGGTGTCGACTCGAGCGTGGCGGCGGCCTTGCTCGTCGAGGCCGGCCATGACTGCGTGGGTGTGTTCATGCGGCACGGCCAGCCCGCGCTGCCACCAGCCGCCGATGCGACGGGCCTGCCGATCCTCTCAACGGCCAAGCCCGGCCACCAGGGCTGCTGCTCCGCCGCCGATGCGCTCGACGCCCGCAGGGTTGCCGATCGACTCGGCATTCCCCTCTACGCGCTCGACCTCACCGACGAGTTCGAGCGGATCATCGATCACTTCGCCAGCGAGTACGGCCGCGGCCGTACGCCCAATCCCTGCGTGCGATGCAACTCGTGGCTGAAGTTTGGCAGGCTCTTTGACTATGCCGATACGATCGGCGCCAGCCATGTGGCCACCGGCCACTACGCGCGACTCACAAACGGGCCCGATGGATCGCCCAATCTCCGCCGCGGCCTCGATGCCGACCGTGACCAGTCGTATGTGCTTTTCGACATCCGTCGCGACCGCCTCGCACGTATGCTGCTACCGGTAGGCGACCTCACGAAGCGGGAGGTCCGCGACCGCGCCGCCGCGCTCGGTCTGGTCACCGCCGACAAGCCCGACAGCCAAGAAATCTGCTTCGTGGCCCCGGGTGAGCATGCCCGGCTCGTGGCCGCGCGGCTGGGGGGCTCGCGGGCCGGCGCGATCGTGACCCTCGACGGCCGTGTGCTGGGGCGGCATCAGGGCATCGAGCAGTTCACGGTCGGCCAGCGCCAGGGCCTGGGCATCGCCGTGGGCACGCCGCTCTACGTGGTGCGGATCGAGCCCGACACCTGCCGCGTAGTCGTCGGCGACCGCGACGACGTGCCGCAGCACCGTCTCGAGGCAGCCGAGGCCACTTGGATCGGTGAGCCGCCACGAGAGCCGTTTCCCTGCGAAGTGCAATGCCGGGCCCAGCGGGATCCGGCACCAGCCCTGGTCACGCCCCAGCCCGACGGCCGGTTTACTGCCGCGTTTACCGGCGGACCGGACCAATCTCCGGGGCCGATTTCCCCCGGCCAACCGGCCGTCTGCTATGCCGGCGACAGGCTGCTCGGCGGCGGGTGGATCGTGGCCTGATCGCGAACTAGGCTTTGCTGAGTCGGTTCTGCACGCCTCGCACCCACGGAGCCCGCATGCCCATCTCCACACCCCTGCTCGTCGTCGCCGCCATCGTCCTGGGCCTGGCCGCCCTCACGATGCTGTTGCTGATCTTCAGTTACGGCCAGCTGTGGTTTCAGGCCTATTGGTCAAAGGCGGCGGTCACATTCATGGAACTGGTCGGCATGACGCTGCGGAAAGTGAATGCCCGCACGATCGTGCAGGCCAAGATCATGGCCACGCAGGCCGGCCTCGGCCGCGACATCAGCTGCCGTCGGTTGGAGGCTCACTATCTGGCCGGTGGTGACGTGCCCCGCGTGATCCGCGCGCTGATCGCCGCCCACCGGGCCGACCTCGACCTCGACTTCGATCGGGCCTGCGCCATCGACCTGGCTGGCCGCGACGTGCTCGATGCGGTGCAGACGAGTGTGAACCCCAAGGTGATCGACTGCCCCGACGCCGCCAGTGGCAAGTCGACCCTCTCCGCTGTCGCCAAGAACGGAGTGGAGTTGCGGATCCGGGCCCGCGTGACGGTGCGGACCAACCTCCAGCAACTCATCGGTGGTGCGACCGAGGAAACGATCATTGCGCGGGTGGGTGAGGGCATCATCACGTCGATCGGCTCGGCCAAGAGCCACTTCGAGGTGATGGAAAAGCCCGACACCATCTCCAAGGCCGTGCTCCAGCGGGGCCTCGACGCCCAGACGGCGTTTCAGATCGTGTCGATCGACATCGCCGACATCGAGGTGGGCGAGAACATCGGTGCCCGACTGCAGGCCGATCAAGCTGAGGCGGACACCCGCGTGGCCCGGGCCAAGGCGGAGGAGCGGAGGAGCGTGGCAATCGCCCGCGAGCAGGAGATGAAGGCGTCGACAGCCGACAACCGCGCCCGACTCCTGCAGGCCGAGGCACTCGTGCCCAAAAGCATCGGCGATGCCTTCCGCGCCGGCCGCGTCACCGCCAACGGCAAGACATAGCGGCTCGCAGCCAGCCGCAGGGCGCAGGTCGGTGGGATGACGCACCAGCCAGCGCCGCCGCAAGCCGGTGGTTCCCGCTGAACTACCCAGATTGCCGGCATGACCGGCATATCCCCGTGAATCCGGGAAATTCGGCCAAACTTTGCGGCCGGCCCCTGCCGATATCTCTGGTGTGGGAGCGGTGTCCGTCATGATGACGGCCGAACCGATCCGGCCCGCCGCCCCCGCAGAAGATTCAACGGCAAGGGAGTATGCCCATGGCTCTGCGGAAATTGCGGATTTATACCGGCCCCGAAACGATCACCCAGTCGACGGCACTGCTTGCAGAGCCGACCGACACCAATCGGGTCCGTGTCACCCTCGGCGAAATCCTGCCCCTTCTGGCCGATGCCGTGGAGAGCAACCGGACGTGGCTGAGCGACTTCGCCGACGACGAGGTCACGATCTCGTCGGACCTGAACGATGTCCTTCAAGCCTACCGGCATTTTCGCAGGCCGGGCGCCTGAATTGGGTCGAAATCGCGGCCCAGGCAGAAAGTTTTTCCACTGCCCAGCCCGCTGCTAGTGAACAAATGAATTCGTAAGTCATCTGCGTCACGGCCAGAAGGCTTGCGAGGGCACCCTTCTCTGGAGGGCTGTCCCCTCTTGCGGGCGATCGACCTGTCGAGCATACTCGCCTCCCTCACCTTCCGTGAGGAGGCGCTGCTGCCAGACAGCCGATGAATGGATCCGTCAATCTTGCCGATCTCGGCCGCCGTGTGCGTGCCGCCCGCCTTGCCCGCCGGCTCACGCTGGAGGAGGTGGTTTCGCGGGCCGACTTCACGGTCAGTTGGCTCTCCAAGCTGGAAAACGGCCAACTCACGCCCTCGCTCGAGGGGCTCGTGAAACTGGCCGATGTGCTGGAGTGCGGCGTTGACGACCTGGTCGAGGGCCTCTCCACGCCGCCGCGGCACGTGGTGGTCAGGGCCGGCAACGGCCGTGTCGAATCAAGCCGCAACGGCAAGCCGGCCGTAGCAATCGAGCACCTCGCCGATCAGTGGCGGGGCCGGACGATGCAGCCGACGATCGCCCACCTGCCGGCGGGCGACCGCAAGCCCACGCTCAAGAGCCATGACGGCCAGCAGTTTCTGCTCGTGCTCGATGGGGACATCCGCTTCGACTATGGCGACGAAGTCGTTTTGCTCGCCCCCGGCGATAGCGTTTATTTCGACGCCACCATCCCCCACGGCGTGGCGGCACGCGGTAAGGAAAAGGCCAGGGTGCTCACGGTTTCCCACGAGCCGCACGGGGTAGGCAGCCGCAACGGCACGACCAAGAGAGTGGCGGCACGCGGCAAACGCAGCGTGTAAACTCTCTCTGCCGTGGAAAAAGCCATCCGGGCCTTTTTCCGGACCGTGGAGCCTGCCGATGCCGTTCTCTCGTCGTGACTTTGTCGAACACGCGCTCACCCTTGCCGGCGCTGCTCTTGCCTCCAGCCCCCGATTGACCCGGGCCGCGGACTCGACGGCCAAGACGACGGTGCCGCCGAGCGAGAAGGTGCGGGTGGCCGTGATCGGCGTGAACGGCCAGGGGTCGGCCCATGTTGGCGAGTGGCTGCAGACGCCCGAAGCCGAGCTTGTGGCGATCTGCGACGTCGACCCGGCCGCCTACACGCGGCTCCGTGAAAAGCAATTCAAGGAGGCGATCCGCCCGCCCGAGTACATCCAGGACGTCCGCCGCCTCCTGGAGCGCAAAGACATCGATGCCGTCTCGATCGCGACGCCCAACCATTGGCATGCCGTGATGGCCGTGTGGGCCATGCAAGCGGGCAAGGACGTCTACGTGGAAAAGCCCTGCAGCCACAACGTGGACGAGGGCCGCGTGATGACCGACTGGGCGCGGAAGCTCGGTCGGATGTGCCAGATGGGCGTGCAGAGCCGCAGCATGACCGGCATGCGAGAGGCGATCGACTTCGTGCAGAGCGGCCGGCTCGGCCCGGTGAAGGTGGCCCATGCCGTCTGCTTCCGGCCGCGCGGCAGCATCGGGCTGGTCGACACGCCCGCCCCGATCCCGCCCGGACTCGACTTCGACTTGTGGGCCGGCCCGGCGCCGGCCGTCGTGCCGAAGCGGAAGCGGCTGCACTATGACTGGCACTGGACCCATCTCACCGGCAACGGCGACCTCGGCAACCAGAATCCCCACGAACTCGACAAGGCCCGCTGGGCGATCGGCAAGCAGGAACTGCCGCGGAAGGTGGTGAGCCTGGGTGGTCGGCTCGGCTACGTCGACAATGGCGACGTCGCCAACAGCCAGGTGACGATCTTTCAGTGGGACGACGCCCTCATCATCTCCGACGTGCGCGGCCTGCCGATCAAGACACCGGTCACGTTCGGATTGGCTGCGGGGGGGCCGTTCAAGGGAGCCTGCAACATCTGGTATGGCACCGAGGGCTTCGCCGTGGGACCCAACTACAGCTCGGGCGTGGCCTTCGACTACGACGGCAAGGAACTGGGGAAGTGGTCAGGAGGGAGCTATCAGCAACACTTCGGCAACTTCGTGAAGGCGATCAAGAGTCGCAACCACAAGGATCTCCACCTCGACATCGAGGATGGCCACCTCTCGAGCGCCCTGGCCCACCTCGGCAACGTGTCATGGACGCTCGGCGAGCCGGTGGCGGCCGGCACGCGGCCGAGCCTGGCGGCAAGCGACAAGCACGTGGCCGCGTCGCTCGACACGTTCGCGACGTACCTAGCGGAGAACGCGATCGACTACGCGACCACGCCCTTGAAGCTCGGCCGCGAACTCACGATCGACCCGAAGACGGAAAAGTCGACCGACGCCGAGGCCAACCGTCTCTTCACACGGGAATACCGCAAGGGATTCGAGCTGCCGCGGGTGTGAGAAAGGCTGCCCGAATCACCCGTCCACCGGATGTTCCGGGGTCGGCAGGATCAGCTGCCAGAACTCGAGATCCAGCCAACGACCAAACTTGAAGCCCGCCTCGCGGACGGTGCCGCAGCAGCGAAAGCCGAGCGAACTGTGGAGGGCGACACTGGCCACATTCGTGGCGTCGATGCCGGCGATCAGCGTGTGCAGGCCCTGCTTCTTGGCTGCCGCGATCACTGCCTGCATCAGCTGCCGGCCGACCCCCTCGCCCCGAAATCGCTCGTCGACATAGACCGAGTGTTCGGCCGCATACTTGTAGGCCGCCCGGGGCCGGAACGGCCCCCAGGTGGCAAAGCCTGCGAGCACGCCTGGCTCCCACTCGATCCCGAGCACGGGAATTCCGTCCCGCTGCCGCACCGCCAGCCACTCCCGCATCGTCTCCTCGCTCCGCGGCGCGTATTCATAGAGCGAGGTGGAGTTGAGGATGGCGTCGTTGTAGATCGACTGGATCGCCGGCAAATGCGCGGCGGTGCACTCGATCAAAGGGCGTTTTGGTGGGGCCGGCTTTTTGCGTGGCATGCCCCAAGTGTAAACCGCGTTCCATGAAATGAGATGCCATGATCTTCGAGTGGACGATTCGCGGGGCGGAGAGGCTCGGGGGTCGGGGGAAGTCGAGACGAGTTGGCGTATCCTCGCCCCGAAGTCGAGGCTTTCCCCGACCCCCGAGCCGGCGCGTAACCTCAGGCCATCGCACTGGCGGTCGGTGCCCTACAGCTGCTCACTTTCGCGCCGCGGCGTCAGCAGCGACACCACCACCAGCACCATGAAGCCGAGCGGAATCGTCACCAGGCCCGGCTGGCTGAAGGGCATCGGGGCCAGATCACGGGGAAGCCCGTAGACCTTCTCGAAGGTGTCGGCCGAGAGCAGGATCCAGCCGAGCGACGCCGCCATGCCCACCGTCACCGCGGCGATGATCCCCTGCTTCGTTGTCCGCGGCCAGAACAGCAGCATCACCAGGGCCGGCAGGTTGGCACTGGCGGCGATATTGAACGCCCAACCGACCAGGAAGCTCACGTTGAAGTTCTTGAAGAGGATCCCGAGGGCCATCGCGATCACCCCCAGAGCCACCGCTGCGATCTTGCCGCAGCGAACCTTCTCGTGGTCGGTCATTGGCACGGCAAACACGTTTTCCACGAGGTCGTGGGCCACCGCGCCGCTGCCGGCCATGATGAGGCCGCTGACGGTGCCCAGCACCGTCGTAAAGGCGATTGCCGAGATGACCGCAAAGAGCGTGGTGCTGAACGACTTCGCGAGGAGCGGCGCGGCCATGTTGGTGTCGGTCGGGTCGAGGGCCCCGCTGGTCATCGCCCCCAGGCCCAGGTAGAGCGTCAGCACGTAAAACACGCCGATCGCCGCGATCCCCACGACCGTGCTCTTGCGGGCCGCCGCGCCGTCTTTCACGGTGTAGTAGCGGATGAGGATGTGGGGGAGCGAAGCGGTGCCGCAAAACAGCGCCAGCATGAGGCTCGCGAAGTCGAGTCGGCCGGCGAGCGTGCCGCTGGAGAGACCCTTGAAGTAGCCGCCGGGCTTGAGAAGGTCGGCCCCTTTCTTCTCGATCGGCGAATAGGTGACGTGCGTGCCCTCCTCGTCGGAGTGCCGCGCGGCCGACCAGGTGACGATCGTCGAGTCTTCGAGGGCCGCCAGGTATTCCAGCGGCTTGAGCGGGCCGGTGGCAGTCTTGCCCGCATACCGCTCCGGCAGCCGCAGGATCGTACCCACCGGCCGCAGGTCGTGATCACGGGTCTGGGGCTGGCCATCGATGAGCACGGTGCCGTCGGGCCGGATGGTCTTCACTTGGGGCGCGAGGTTTTCCGTGCCGGGGCGGCCGGCGTTCACCGTGAGGCCGCGGCCGAGGATCAGCAGCGTGAGGATGCCGCAAAAGAAGACGAGCAGCGACCCCTTGATGAATTGCACCCAGGTGGTGGAGACCATGCCGGCAGTGACGACGATGAGCGTGACGGCCACGCCGACGAGCACCACGCCGACGGCATGCGGGAGGCCAAGGAGCGGCGTGATCAGTGAGCCCGCCCCGACCATCTGGGGGATCAGATAGAAGATGCTCACCACGAGCGTCGAGATGGCCACCGCCATCTTGATGCCGCGGCTGTTGAACTTCGCGTCGAGGGCGTCGGCAAAGGTAAACCGGCCGAGGGCCTTGATCGGCTCGGCGATCACGAAGAGCGCCACCACCCAGCCGGCGAGAAAGCCGATCGAGTAAAGAAAGCCATCGTAGCCCGAGAAGGCGATCATCCCGCAGATGCCGAGAAACGAGGCGGCCGAGAGATAGTCGCCGGCGAAGGCAATCCCGTTGACAAACCAGTGCACCTCGCCATGCGCCGCGTAGTAGGCCGCGGCCGACTGCTTCTTGCGGCCGAGCCAGAAGGAGAGGCCGATCACGCCGACCACGAAGGCGGCGAAGATGAGTACGGCCAGCGGCGAGGTGTCGTGGAGCATCCTGCGGGGGTTCCTGTCAGCGGCCGGCCCGCGCCACCATGTAGAGCACGGCCAGCAGGAAAGCGGCGGCGATCAGCCCCATGCCGGAGGCGATGGCCAGGTTCACGCCGCCCAGCGGCCGCCACGACAGCAGGTCGGGCCGCATGAGGACGAGCCCCATGAAGCCGCCATAGAGCAGGACATAGATCCAGAAGAGCACGAGGCCGAGCCGGCTCGTCGTCGTGTCGTTGCCATCGGCCATGAAAACGCCCCCGGGAGTGGTCGCAGAGTGTAGCACCTCGCTCACCCGGCCGGGACGGCCTGCTGCTTTTTGGCAGGCCGCTTGGGATTCCACTCATGTGTCCGCCACCAGTCGGGGGCCTCCGCCTCAACCCCGGCCGTGTAGCTCCGCATCCGCCCCAGCATGGCGGCCAGTCGCTCCGGCTCCCGCGTCGCGAGGTCGGTCGTCTCGGCCAGATCGTCGGCGAGGTTGTAAAGCTCCGGCTTCTCCAGCGCCTCGTCGGTGACGATCTTCCACGGGCCCTCGCGGTAGGCGACGAAGCCGCCCCACCGCCAGTAGAGCGGCCGTGGCTGCTCGACGGCCGCGCCGCTTATGTCGACTCCGTCGAGGGTTCGCCCGGGGGGCGGGGCGAGACCAGCCGCCTCAAGGGCCGTAGGGAAGAAGTCGCTGCCGATTACGGGGAGGTCGCTCTGGCTGCCGGGCTCGATCTTTCCCGGCCAGCGAATCATCCCCGGCACGCGATGGCCCCCTTCATACATCGACCGCTTGCGACCCCGGAGCGGACCGGCGAGGCCACGGCCCGGCCCCGTGGTGCCTGCGCCCTCGGGACCATTGTCGCTCGTGAAGAAGACGAGCGTCGAGTCTGTGGCCCCGATCTCGTCGAGCGCTTTCATGAGCATGCCGAAGGCATCGTCGAGTTGCGTGACGTTGGCCCGGTAGGTCCGCTCCTCGGGGTCGGTGACACCGGCGTGTTGCTTTTCGTATCGCTCGGCCGAGGCGATCGGATAGTGCGGCTCGTGCGTCCAGACGGCCAGAAAGAACGGCTTGGCCGGATCCCGCTTGGTCTTCAGCCATGTCGCCGCTTCCTTGGCGATGAACGGCGCGGAGTAGTCATCGACCTTGCCGATGGCAGTGCCATTGCGAACAAAGTTTTCGGGATACGCGTGGCTCGGCGCGGCGTTGTTTTGCGTGGCCAGCCACCAGTCGTAGCCGTGGTCGGAAGGCTGCGGCTGCTCAGGCGCATTGAACATGCCGTTCAAGTGCCATTTCCCCACGTGGCAGGTCTGATAGCCCGCCTGCTTGAGAAGCTTCGGCAGCGCGATCTCGCTCGTACGGAGGTGGATCGGGCTCTTCTCCGGGATCCAGGTGAAGACACCGTTGCGAAAGGGCGTGCGACCGGTGAGCAGGCTCGACCGCGACGGCGAGCAGACGCTCGAGGCCGAGTGGCAGTCGGTGAGCTTCAGGCCTTCCGCTGCAAACCGGTCGAGGTTGGGAGTGATCGCGGCTTTGTTGCCATAGCAGCCCAGCTCCCCGTAGCCGAGGTCATCGGCAAGAAAGAGCACGATGTTGGGCCGCGCTGCCGACGCGGCCTGACGTGCCTGCCCCTGCTCCGGCCGTCGTTGGTCGGAAAACCGAAATGGATCGTCGTGCCGCTGCATCTCGGCGAGCAGGAGGGCCTCCATGGCGACACGTTTTTGCGAGTGGGCCGGATCAGTGGCCAGGTTTTTCTGCGTCGGCTGGGGCGCCGTCGGCAGGGCCTGCGCGACCGACGGATCATGGTGCTCGGCGAGAAACTCATGCGGGTTATCCCGGAGGTTGAACAGCTGCGTGTGGAGGCCGCCGGAAGGCGACTCATACTTGATGAGCTTCCAGTCCCCCTGCCGCACACTGCGAATCCCCGGCTTCTGGCCGCCACAGTAGACGCCGTAGAGCACGTCGCGAACCATCTGCTGCCGACCCTCGAGCACCGGCAGAAAACTCGTGCCCTCGTTCGAGACCGGCGGCTCGATCCCGGAAATGTCGCAGAGCGTGGCCAGCGTGTCGCCGAGGTAGATGTTGCCAGGGGCGCGACTTCCCGGCTTCACGCCCGGCCCCTTCACGATAAAGGGCACCCGCCACGTATGCTCGTAGAGATTCTGCTTGCCCTGCAGGCCGTGGCGGCCGATCGCCATGCCGTGGTCGGCCGTGTAGAAGATCCACGTGTTGTCGAGCTCGCCCATCACGGCCAGCTTCTCGAGCACCCGGCCGATCTGGATGTCGATATTCTCGCTACAGGCAAACTCCCGCCCGAGTTCATTGCGGATCGTGGCCTCATCTCGGTGAGCCCAGACACCGCTCACGGCAACTTCGTCGCGGACATCCATATGGCCATGATCGAAGGGATGCCGGGGCAGCCAGGTGGGCGGCAGGGGCGGCTGCCGCGGATCGGCCGGCGGCAGCGACATCGGATCGGTGTGGTTGGTGGCCCCGTACTTCGCGAGGAGTTCGGGCGTGCCGTCGCGAGTGTCGTGCGGATGCGAGAAGCCGAAGTAGATCAGGAACGGGTCCGTGTCCTGCGTCCGCTCCCGCTCAGCGAGATAGTCCATGACGCGATCGCCATGCCAGCCGCTGCCCCCCTCGTGCGTGCCCTCCCGCTTGGTGGCATCGTGGCGGATCGTGAAGAGCTTGTCGGCGCCCTCGTAGGCATTGCCCTGCTTGCAGGTCCGCATCGTGTCATAACCGGCCCGATTGAAGACCGGCGCCATCGTGAACTGGGCGATACCCGGCGGGCACGACGACTTGGCGGGGCCGATCGGCAGGTGCCAGACCGATCGGCCACACATCACCATGTGCCGGCTCGGCGTGCAGACCGCCCCGGAAAATGAGCCCATGTGATACGCGGCGTCAAACACCATCCCCTCGGCGGCGAGCCGGTCGATCACCGGCGTGTCGAGCGTCGAGGCGGGGTTGTAGCACCTGAGGTCGAACGGCGACTGGTCGTCGGCAATGATGTAAAGAATGTTTGGCCGTTTGGTCGCTGCGGCGGCCGGAGCCGGCTGCGGCGGCCTGCCGACATCGGCGAAGGGGAGTGGCCAGTCGGGATGCGGCACATGTTCGCGATCAAGGATCGCCTCCAGCCGCTTCACCACATCCGGGTGCTCCGCAGCGACGTCCCTCGTCTCACCGGGATCGGCCACGAGATCGTAGAGCTCCGTCGGAGCCGCGGCAGCCTCGGGGTTCTTACGATTCCCCTTCCCTCGGCGAATCGCCTTCCAGCGGCCACCGGCATCGAGCACCGTCTGCCACTGTCGTTCGGTGAGTTCGCGGTAGAGGATGCGATGTTGTGGAGCAGCGGCCTGGCCCTCGAGTGCCGCCGCCAGACTCACGCCATCGACATCGCCAGGAATTCGGTCATGCAGACCGGCAAGATCGAGGAGCGTCGGCAACCAGTCCTCGAAGCCAGTCGGAGCGTCGATCACCTTCCCGGCCGGGATGTGCCCCGGCCAGACAGCGACCGTCGGCACTCGCAGCCCCCCCTCATAGGCCGAGCCTTTCCAGTCGCGAAGCAGCCCATTGCTCTTGAGCCGCGCGGTGTCGATGCCGCCGGTGCCTGGGCCTGTCGCGCCGTTATCGCTCGAAAACACGAAGATCGTTTCGTCGGTGAGGCCGAGGTCGTCGAGCTGCTGCACGATCCGCCCCACCTCACGATCCATCCGCGTGATCATCGCGGCATAGGTGGCGAGCGGTCGCTGACAGGGCACATAGCCCTTGCCGCCGAGATAGGGCTCTTCGTCGCCGAAGTGCTTTTCGTAGTCGCGCAGCGAAGGCTCGTCGGGCGGCACCTGCAACGCCAGGTGCGGCACGGTCGTCGGTACGTAGAGAAAGAACGGGTGGGCCGCATGATCCTTGATGAAGGCCAGTTGCCGCTCCGCAATGAGGTCGGCCGAATAGGTTTGCCCGTCGAGTTCGACCCGGGTGCGACCGTCCCAGAGATGGTCGGGATAAAACGAGTGGGCTTCCCGCTGGCAGTTGTAGCCGAAGAACGTGTCGAACCCGCAGGCGGCGGGGTCGGACTCACTCCCCGGCGCCCCGAGGCCCCACTTGCCAAAACCGGCGGTCGCGTAGCCCGCATCGTTGAGCAGCTGCGCGAGCGTGACCGTGCCGGCCGGCATCGGCGCCTGGCCTTCCGGTTTCACCTCCCGATTACTACGGACCGCGGCATGGCCCGGGTGCTTCCCCGTCATGAGCACGCAGCGGCTTGGGGCGCAGACGGCGTTACCGGCCCAGTGCCGCGAAAGCTGCGTGCCGCGGGCGAAGAGGGCATCGATGTTCGGCGTCTGGATGTTGTGCGAGCCCAGACAGGAAAGGTCGCCGCTCCCCAGATCATCACAGAGAAAGAAGATGATGTTGGGTTTGGTCGCGGCCTTCGGCACGGGCTTGAGGAAGCCGATGATCGCCTCGGCAAGCGTGGGATGCTTCACGTCAGGCGCGCCCGGATAGACGAGTTCACACGGCACTCCCACGGCCTCGAGCCGCTCCTCGAGCTTCACACCGAAGTTCGCCGTATGCGTCGGATCCTTCTCTTCCTGGCCGAGAGCCGGCGGCGTGGAATAAAAGAGAGCGGCCGGTGGATCGTCAGGCGTGACGAGGGCATACGGCGAATACGCCTCGATCCACGGCAGGATCTTCTCACGGGCCGCGAGAAACTGGGCAAACTGGGTGTCGCGTTGCTCGGGGCTCGGCATGAAGCCGAAGGCATGGCCGCCGTAGCGACTGTTGGGCGTCCACTCCTTCATCTGCGCAGGGTCGAGCGTGGTCTGGGCGCCACTCACGGCCGCAGCGAGCAGCCGCGTCGATTCGCGGGCCACCGGGTCATCGCTGCTCGGGTCGGCCATGTCATCGTGGAAGGCGAGCCACAGGCTCGAGCAGGCGCCGGCCGAGCCGCCGGCCGCGACGATCCGCTCCTTGTCGATGCCCCACTCGGCGGCCTTGCTGCGGACGGTCTGGAGGGCGCGGGCGGCATCCGTGAGCGGCGCCTTCACCGGCGGTTCGATCCCGTCTGCAATCGCCTCCGAGATGAAGCGGTATTCAACGGACACCACCGAGATGCCGGCATCGAGTACCGGCTTGAGCACACCGGCAAGCCCGCTCATGCGATTGCCTCCCTGCCAGCCGCCGCCGTGGATGAAGAAGAGCAGCGGCGCAGGCTGGCCCGCCGCAGCCGCGGGTGACTTCCAGAAGTGCAGCTTCTGCTTTGGATGCTTGCCGTAGGCCACGTCGATCAGCGTCGGCCGCGGGCCAAACTGCTCCCAATAGGCTGTCTTGAAGGGATTCTCTGCCGGGCCGTCGAGATCCTCGTTGACGAGATCGGGCTGCACACTCTGCCACCAGGCGTCGTAGGTGCCGACCATTCGCTTAACGACATCCGGGTGCATCGCCACCAGATTGGTCTGCTCGCCCGGGTCAGCGGTAATGTCGTAGAGCTCCCAGGCATCGGGCCTGTTTTTCGTATTCACGAGGCTCCACTTCCCCTCGCGAAGCCGACAGTTCCGGTAGGCACTTGCCGCTGCCTGTCCACGATCCCACCGGCCCACATGTGTGACCAGCGGCCGGTCGGGCCACGCAGCCGATGCATCCTTCAGCAGGGGGACGAGACTTCGCCCCTCGACCTTCTCCGCCACAGCGGGCGGGATCGTCGCCCCGGTGATCTCGCAGAGCGTGGGGAGCACGTCGATGTGGGCCGTGACGGCCGGCACATCGACGCCCTCCGGCAGCGTGCCCTTCCATCGCCAGAAGGCGGGCACGCGGGTGCCGCCCCGGTACGGAGTGCCCTTTGTCCCCCGCATGCCGTCATTGAAGACTCCGCTCCCAGCGGCCGTGCCGTTGTCGGTGGAGAAGACGACGAGTGTGTCCTCGGCGATGCCAAGCTCGTCGAGCTTCTTCAGCAGCCGCCCCATGTTGGTGTCGATGTTCTCGATCATGGCAAAGAACGACGCAGCATCGGTCAGCTGCTTGGGATTCGTGATGCCCGCCGCAGCGAGAGCCTCTCGATACGTCTTTTCACTATCCCCGGAGGGCGGGATATAGGGTGCATGCGGCGCGTTGGTGGCGATGTAGCAGAAGAAGGGTTGCTCCTTCTTGTGGCACGCCTCGACCCATGACTCTGCCTCGCGGAAAAAGACGTCGGTGCAATAGCCCTTCGTTTGCACGAACGTGCCGTCACTGCGGATGATCGGATTCATGTAGTCGTTGCCAGGCACGTCGCCGCAGCTGCCCGGATAGCTCTGGCCGATCCCGCCGGCCCCGTGGATGAAGACGCGGTCGAAGCCCCGCCTGCCGGGCTGGTATTCGTCTTCGTCACCGAGGTGCCACTTGCCGAAGATGCCGCTGGTGTAGCCGGCTGATTTCAGCAGCTGCGGCAGTGTCGTCGCCGACGGGACGAGCCGCTCCCGCTCGAGGATTGTGTGGGTGATCCCGGAGCGAAACTCGTGGCGGCCCGTGAGGAGAGTCGCCCGCGTCGGCGAGCAGGTGGGGCTCACGTGGTATTCCGTCAGCCGCACGCTCTCGTCCCGCAGCCGATCGAGATGCGGCGTCTTGAGGATCGGGTTGCCATGGGAGGCGATGTCGCCATAGCCCTGGTCGTCGGTCATCACATAAATGATGTTGGGCCGGCGAGCAGCGAGCGACGCCTTCGCGGGCCGAGCAGCCGCCGCCTTGGGCGTGGCAGCTTGCTTGCCTGATGGCTGCCCATGCTTGCCGTCGAGTTCCGCCAACTGGCGGCACTGAGCGTTGATGGCGGTCCACGCCTTTTCCATCGCGGCCACGCGGTCTGGCTGGCTACTGGCGAGGTTCATGGTCTCCGTGCGGTCGCGGGCGAGATCGTAGAGTTCCCACGGTTGGTTTTTCGCCGCGACGAGCTTCCAATCGCCGACGCGAACGGCACGGTGGCCATCGTGGCACCACCAGAGCGTTTCATGAGGCGGCGGTGCCGAGGGGTCGGCCAGGCAGGCCGCGAAGCTTTTGCCCTGCAGCGGTGGCACCGGCTGGCCCTGGTGCTCCGTCGGAGCCGCAACGCCGGCCAGTTCGAGCACCGTCGGCACCACGTCGATCGCATGCACCGGCTGCGTGCGGAGGGCGCTCCGCGAGGAAAAGCCCTTGGGCCAGTGGACGATCCACGGTGTGGCGATGCCCCCCTCGTGCACCCAGGTCTTGTGGCGACGAAACGGCGTGTTCGCACAGCTGGAGAAGCCCGGGCCGAGACAGCAGTAGGTGCCCGACGAACCGGGCGGCAGGGCGGGATCGTGTCCCTTGCCGCGGATCATGATCTCGGCCGAGGCGCCGTTGTCACTCAAGAAAAGCACGAGCGTGTCGTCGATGGCGTTCATCGCCTCCAACTGGCCCATGATCTTCCCCACGGCCCGATCCATCATCTCCACCATCGCGGCATGGATCGCCATCTTCGTGGCCTGGAATTCCTGTTGCTCTGGCGAAAGGCTCGCCCAGGGCCGCGGCCGGTCGATCTCGCCCGGACCGAACTTCGCGAGCGCGTCGGGCTTCGGCTGGTAGGGCGGGCCGACCTCGGGCTCAAGCCGTGCGAGAGGCGCATCGATAATGCCGCGATCGACAAGTCGCTGGTAGCGGGCCTGCCGCAGCGTGTCCCAGCCTGCCTGGTAGCGGGCCTGGTACTTGGCGACGACATCTTGCGGCGCGTGGAGCGGGAAGTGGGGCGAGGTGAACGCAACGTAGCTGAAGAAGGGCATGCCCGAATGGTGGGCAGCATGGTCACGAAGGCATTCCGCCGCGTGGTCGCCGACGGCGGTGGTCACGTAGAAATCGTCGCCCGCCTTGATCGGCTGGCCGTCGACGGTGATGCCCTCGGGATCAAAGTAGTCGTTTTGTCCCCCTTCGATTTGGAGCGACCGCGCAAAGCCCTGCTGCCGCGGGTCACCGTCGATATGCCACTTGCCAGAGTGATACGAGCGATAGCCTGCCGGCGCGAGGAGCGCCGGCAGGAGCCGCGCCCACGCGGGCCGCTGATGGCCGGTGTTGCCCCCTTGAATCCCGGGCGAAGAATCGCGACGGATCGCCTGGGCGTAGTAGCCGGTGAGCAAGGCGGAGCGGGTGGGCCAGCAGCGGGCGGTGTTGTAGCCCTGCGTGAACTGCAGGCCGCCGGCCGCGAGGCGATCGAGGTGGGGCGTATCGACCTCGCCGCCGTAGCAGCCGAGATCGGAGAAGCCGAGATCGTCGGCGAGGATGATGATGACGTTTGGCGGCGCGGCGTCGGCTCGCACCGCGGCGGCGAATGCCAACAGGACCGGCAGCCAGATGAACCAGATCAATCGCATGATAACTGTCTCCTGTTCTTTTCGCGCCGGCTCAGGGTCGCCCCTGCCATCTCGCCGGACGCTCACTCCGCCCATCCTGGGCTCCGCTCGCTCGGACCTGACTGCGCTCCGGCATCCTGCCTGCGCTGGTCAGCTACGCCGGCTCGATAGCAGGGGCGACCCTGAGCCTCCCCGTGAGTGAACTGAATAGTGGGTTGTTTTGTCACGGCTTTTCCAGCTCGGTGAGGAGCTTCGCAAAGGCGGTGGTGCGGACCTCGGGCTTCATTCCGCGAAGCTCGACAAGCATCGGCCGCAGGCTGGTGGCCCACGCTGGATCTTTCGCAATCTTGGCGTCGGCCTTGGCGAGCAGATCGTCGGCATCACCGTTGGTCGCGGTCGCCGCGGCGGCGATCACGCTGCGGAGATACTCAGCCGCCTGCACATCGGGATTCGCCGCCGCCGGTGCGTCGAACCGGCCGAGCGACCAGGCGATCCCTTCGAGCATGTGCTTTTGAAACATCGGCTCCTTCCACGTGGCGTCGTTGTGACCGAAGTTGGTGTAGAAGACCCGACCCTGGCCGTAATCGCGTACCCACGACACCGGCACGTGCCAGGGCTCCTTCGGCGTGCTCGCGGGCATGTCGAGGCTGACGAGCACGCGGAGGTTTTCCGGCTTCAGCCGCAGGTCGTACTGGTAGATCTCGTCCTTCCAGCGGAACCGCGGCGGAAACATCGCCGTGAGCCGATGATTCGGCTCATGCACGACGAAACCGTGCTCGCCGCCGGCATTCCAGGGATGACCGGCGAAGTGCCCGCCGATGAAGTCGCAGTATGCGTCAGAACTCTTGAACGTGTCGGTCGCCGCATGCATGCCGACGAACGATTTGCCCGACTTCACCCAGTCAAGCAACGCCGTGAGATCGGGCACCGGGAGGTCGCCTGTCGTGTTCACGAACATCACGCCGTCGAAACTGGCAAGCGTCTCGGGGGCGAACGCCTTGGCAAAGGCATCCTTGAGCGTCGCCTGCCAGGCTGCGTCATCCTTTTTGAACTGCTCCTGGGCGGCCTTGAAGGCGGCCTGCTCCTGCTGCCAGTCGGCATCGCTCGTGTCCTTGCCGCGGCGCGGTGCCTGCGGCTGTGGGAGCCGGCCCGGCGGCATCCGCAGGAAGTCGACATGGAAAAGGCCGCTCGTGCGACCCATCTCTTCGAGCACCGGCTCGGCCGTGCCGATCGAGCCGTGGCGAAAGCCGGCGGTGACGGTCACCACAAGGAACCGCGCGGGGGCTTTCGCTTCGTCGCCACGGGCCACGGCAGAGAAGACCGACGCGATCACCACGGCGAACACAAGACAACGCATGAGCATGATGGTCCTTTGCAAAAAATGGCCAGGAATGG
>CAZODJ010000038.1:0-2423 GCA_964578555.1 uncultured Candidatus Kuenenia sp. | reverse complement strand
ACGGTCACCGGCACGATCAGCTTCCAGGTCCGGCCATCCGGCTCCTGCCGCACCGTCCACCGCCAAAGCAGGCTTTTGGAAGGGTCATCGAGATCGACGAGCGTGTGCGTAAAGCACTCACCGAAGAGCTGGGTGCGAGCGTCGACTGCCTTTTCATCGAGGAGGCTCACGCCTGGCAGGCCGGCCGGCGCCGGCATCCCGCAGGCCGCCAGCACGGTCGGCATGATGTCGAGTGAGCTGGCCAGCGCCGGGCTCTCGCGCGGCTCGATCACTCCCGGCTGCCGCAGCATGATCGGTGTCCGCAGGCCGCCGTCGTAGGGGGAGAGTTTTGACTTCGGCGCAAACCGTCCATGCTCGGGATCGGTGATCCAGCCATTGTCGGTGACGTAGACGACGAGCGTGTCTTGCGCGAGCTCCTCGCGGTCGAGGTAGTCGAGCAGTTCACCGACGCCGCGGTCGAACCGCTCCACGTTGCCCCAGTACTTCGCCACATGGATGCTGTCGGTGCGGCCTGAATAGTGCTCCACAAGTTCCTTGTCGGGATCATGCGGATCGTGCGGCAGCATCGGGGCGTACCAGACGAGGAAGGGTTTCTTCTGCTCGCGGCAACGGCCCACGAAGTCGTAGACCGGCTGCATCGTCTTCCGGCCGATCGCGAGGCCATCATCGCCATGCCGGCCCCCCTGCGTCATGCCCTCGGTGAAGCCGCCATGCGAAAAATGTCCCTGCCACCACTTGCCGGTCTGGAGGCTGGCATAGCCCATCGTGGCCAGGAGCTGCGGCAAGAGCGGCCACTCGGCGAGGTGACGGTTCATCGCCGCGCGGCCTTCGGTAAACAGTTTCTTGCCCTCTGGCGTGGTGCGGCCCACGCCTGGCTTCTCCGGCGGGTCGTTGCCCACGATCCGGTGCTCGTGCGGGTAGCGGCCAGTGATGATCGAGGCGAGGCTCGGGCAGCAGAGGCTCGAGGGCACGTAGCCATGGGTGAACACCAGGCTCTCACGGGCGAGGCGGTCGAGCGCCGGCGTCCGCAGGTGGGGGTGGCCCAGGAAGGCATAGTCCCGCCAGTGCTGATCATCGGAAATGATGAGGACGACGTTTCGCGGCGACGTGTCTGTCACCGCTGGTGCGGCCGCAGCCGCTGGCGAGTTGCCCAGCAGGCGGCACACGGTGATCGCTACGCCAACGAGGCTCCACGTGAGCGGTTTCTGCATGGGGGCTCCTGACGCGCGAGCTGGGCACGGGATTTCAGCGAGTCCCATAGTTTGCCACTTCACGATGCCCGATGCCACCGTCAAAACCGCATCAACCGGCTCGTGAGCCCGCGGGCTTGCGCCCTGCGGCTGGCTGAGGAAAACGCGTGCGCGCCAAGGCGCCGGACCACGGTTATCGACGCTTCACGATGCCAGCACCTGCCGGATCGGAGTGCCTCCGCCTCCGATTTTGAACGGACGGCCGTTGGGGGCAGAAAACTCTTTCTCACGCGGCAGGCCGGCCGCCACCGCGATCGTGGTGTTGAAGTCAGCCACCGTCACCGCATCGTCTTCTGGACGGAAGCCTCGCTCATCGCTCGATCCATGCACCACGCCCCCCTTGATGCCCGCCCCGGCCAAGGCACAGGAAAAGACCGCCGGGTGGTGGTCGCGGCCGGCGTTTTGATTGATCTCCGGCGTGCGGCCAAACTCCGTCGCCAAGACGACAAGCGTGTTTTTCAACAGGCCACGTTCGGCGAGATCGTCGAGGAGCGCGGCCATGCCCATATCGAGCGTGCCACAGCGCTCGGGGAGATTCTCGAAGATGTCCTGGTGCATGTCCCAGGGTCCGAGTTCGACCTCGACGCACCGCACGCCCGACTCCACCAACCGCCGCGCGAGCAGGCAGCCTTGGCCGAATGTCGTATCGCCGTACCGCCCGCGAACCGCCTCCGGCTCCTTGGAAATGTCAAACGCCTCGAGATCGACACTGCCGAGGAGCCGCGTCGCATCCTTGTACATCTGGTCGTAGGCGGCGATCTGCGGACCGGCGTAGAGCTGACGAAAGTCACGGTCGATCCGGTCGGCAAGTGACAGCCGCCGCTGGAACTGCTTCTCCGACAGATAGGCGGGGCGGGTGGTGTTTTCCAGGCCGAGCTTCGGGTCGGCGATCGGCACGGGCGTGAGCGAGGCGTCGAGAAACCCGGCCCCCGGATGCTCATTGCCATTGCCGACGAGCACGTATCCGGGCAGGTCGCGGCTCTGCTTGCCCTTCACGTGCAGCGTCCACGAACCCATCGATGGATGGACGATGCTGTTGATCTGCGAATAGCTCGTCCGCATCAAGTAGGTGCCCTGCTCGTGGGCGCCAGTCTCAGTCGTCATCGACCGGATCACCGCCAGCCGGTCGGACATGCCGGCGAGCTTCGGCAGGTGTTCGCCAAAGAGCACGCC
>CAZODJ010000037.1:0-20514 GCA_964578555.1 uncultured Candidatus Kuenenia sp. | reverse complement strand
CAGGTGGAGCGGATGGAGCAGTGGATCGATCGGCCGAAGCCACAGGTCTCCGACAAGGGCCTGCAGCTGGATAGCAAGCCCATCGACGCGCACGACCGACCGATGTGGGTCGACGTGATGCTGGAACTGGCCTATCTCTCGTTTCTCACTGATACGACCCGCGTGATCACGTTCGAGTGGTCGCGCGAGGCCGGCGGAGTCGGCATGGGCGGTGAAAACCACCACGAACTCTCCCACCACGGCGGCGACGCCGGCATGCTCGGCAAGCTCGCGGTCATCGACAAGGGGCACCTCGAGAAGCTGGGACGGTTCATGGGCATGCTCAAGAAGACGGCCGAGGCCGACGGCTCGATGCTCGACCGCACCGTCGTGCTCTACGGCAGCGGCATGAACTCCGGCAAGGGGGGCGAACATTCGCCCAAGAACCTGCCGCTCCTCGTGGCAGGCGGCGCGAAGCTGGGCGTGAAGCTCGGCCGGCACCTGGCCTTCGAAGAAGACAAGCATCCTCCGCTTTCCAACGTTCTCCTGTCGCTTGCTCAACGAGTGGGCTACGAAGGGGAGAAATTCTCCGATGCAACCGGAACACTGAGCGAGCTGGTGAGCTGATAGCCACGACAGTCGCACAGCTTGGGTGCCCCCTGAGGTGACCTGCCCCCCTTAGGGCAGATAAGGTAACAGCCACCAAATTTGGGCAAGGTGGCGGAACAGCTTTCGCGGTTTACCTATTCTTGGTGGCTGGCACCTTTTTCGACCATCCGCACGACTCGCGCTGGCATCCCGGCCACCACCGCCCCGTCCGGCAGATCCTTTGTGACGACCGAGCCGGCGGCGATCGAGGCGTTGCTTCCGATCCGAACACCAGGCAGCACGACAGCGTTCATCCCCATGAAGACACCATCTCCAACAGCCACTCCACCCGCGAGTCGAACACCGGGGGTGAGGTGCACGAACCGACCGAGTGTGCAGTCGTGCCCAACGATCACCTGCGCACTCACAATCGCACCGTCGCCGACCACGGCATCGCATCCGATCACCGCTCCATGATGGATGAACACGCCTTCGCCGACGGTGGCCCCCGTCATGACGAAAGCTGCGGGATGCACGATGGATGCCAGGCCATACCCGGCGGCCTGGACGCGACCGATGACAGCCTCGCGGGCGACATTGCTTCCGATCGCGACGTGCACCCGCACGTCGCGATCCATGACCTTCGGGAGGCAATCGATTCCCCCCAACACGCGATACGAGAGCACCGTCGCGCCCTCATTCGCTGGATCATCATCGAGGATCCCAACGACCGCATGCCGGCTCGTCGCCGCAAGAACCCCCAGTACCGACTTGGCGTGACCGCCAGCCCCATACACGACCACGTCCCGCGGCGCCTCGCTCATGGTCGCACTCCGACGCCGCATGCATCGACCTGCCACCCTCTCGCGATGATGGTCAGCGCATGATAGGTCGCCCGCACACCACCTCGCGATCCGACTCCATCAGACGACGCGACGGCTGGAAATCGCTCCTCGTAACAAGCCATCATCCGGGCCAGCACGTGGCGTGGAATCGGTCGCTGAGTTCCGACAGACAGCGAGGCCCCGGCGAGTTGCACCGACCGCAGGAACGAGCGCACGTCTGAAAACGTGCAGGTGAGCTCCCTCTGATCGACGTCAACGTCCGAAGACCACGCCTGCCAGTCGGCGGCCGAGGCGAGCGGCAGCACGTGCGGCGCAGGTCTCAATCCCATCTGGTCATAGGCTTCGGTGAATGAGGCTGAGAGTTCATGAAAGGTGCGATCGCCAAACGTGGTGAATGCGACCAGGCCATCCGCGCCCACCAATCCCCGGCAGATTTCGATCGTTTCACGAGGATCGGTGAACCACTGGACGGTGGCATTGGAAATGACGAGGTCATAGCGACCGGTATCTCTGCGCACGTATTCCTCGGCGTCTGCCACAACGGCATCAACCGGCATGCCCTTGCCGCGCACGTGGTCGACCATCTCTGCCGCCAGATCAACAACCACGACCCGTGCCTGCGGAAACCGCTCGATCAGTTTGGCCGTCAGACCGCCGGTGCCGCAGCCGAGTTCCAGGATGCGTCGCACCGATCGCCCACCGATCCGGTCCACCGCCCGAGACAGCAGTTCGTCCTGCATGGAACGTTGCACGGGAGTTACGGCATCGTAATCGAGCGTCCGTTGGCCAAACCGCATGGCAACGAGCCGTTTATCGATCTCAGGCATCATTCTCAATGAAGCTCCGTATCGTGTCGGCGACCTCCTGTGACCGGGTCCAGGCTGGGAGATGCCCGGCGTTCGGCATCACACGGCAATGATGTCTTCGGGGCACCTGAGCAATGGCACCTAGCGGGCAGATCGTGTCGGCCCCACCGTGGATCCAGAGGACAGGGCATGCCACTGCCTCCAATCGCTCGGTCAGGTCCGTCGCAATCAGGTAGTCGAGCCCGGCTACCAACGCATCGATAGTCCATAATTCGCAACATCTTCGTTCCTGCCGAAACGCCGCCGCGTCCGATTCTTCGCCCGTTGCAAACATACCCGCCTGAAACCGTGCAATCACTCCTGATGCATCCTCGTGCAGCCTCCGTTTCATGCGATCTAACACCCGCGACGGCCACCCTCGTCCTGGATCCTCGCTTATGAACCGTGGGGTCCCACCCACCAACACAAGACCGCGAATGTGCCCGTCGATGCGAGCCGCAACCTCGATTGCGAGCATCGCTCCCATCGATGAGCCGATCAAAAACAGCGGTTCTTCACCCATACGTGCCATCACAGCCGCCGGAAAATCAGCGGGGGACTGCACCTCGCTGAAATCGGCGCACGTCGCCGCCATGATGCCCGTATCGGCGAGCAGCCTGTCCCATACCCCCGGACCACAACTCCAGCCGGGAATCAGAACGAACCTGGGTCCGTTTCTCGTATCTCCATCCATATCCACGACCGCCGTGTCTCCTTCGTTGACAGACTCTTGTGAAGGAGGACTTGTCGATGAGCTTACGCCGCGCGGCGGGTGAGATCCCGATGGGGCACCGGCGCGGCTAGATCGGCGAGGCGTCCAAGTTCATAACCGATCGCGGTGATTCGCTCGGCTGTGGCAGGGTCGCACAGCCAGGTCAACTCCGTCGGCCGGAGCGTCGCCAGCGGATCAACCCATTCCGTGGGCACGTCGACAGACTCGGCCAGTTCGGCCGGGTGCACGGCGATCTCCACCGAGGAATACGCCCGACCACACGTGAGGTAGTTCTCCAGCAGCGCAGGGCTGATCCTGCCGGCATGAAGGGTGCCAAAGAAGGCGGCCGGAGCGGCGAGGCCGGCGGCGGCGACCGCCCGGGCGAACTGCCGGGCGAAGCGACGCTTCACGAATCCCAGAAATGCCTGCAGCGGCCCACCGACTCCCGGCCGTGCATACCGCAGGATCTGCGGCTCTCGGGCAACTCGAATGGTGGCGACGCCGTACTCGCGGGCCAGGGCGATCACGATCTCTCCAACCACGGGGATCAACTCGATGTACTGGTGCCCGTTGAAGTGCGTCGGGGCGATTCCATGAGACGTGACGAACTCAATCTGGGCCCGCAGCTCCGCGGCGATTGCCTCAGCCGTCCGTCGCGCACGCGTTCCCAGGGCGGTTCCGGGCGGCAGGTGGCCGAGTTTGGCAAACAGCCCGAAAATACCGGGGAAACAGCCCCTGCGATCGAGCAACGCGGACGGGAAATCCGGAGTCAGCGGCCGCCCCTGCGTGAGATTCAAGTGCACACCGAGGTCGCAATCAGCCCGACCGCCGGCAAGGCGGAGTCGAGTCGGCCGCGCGGGCACGGCGGAAGACCGACGGACAACGTCGAGCCGCGACCAGGCAGCGAGGGCCGCCGCTGCCGCCGGGGCGTTGGCGAGAACCGAGGTGCTGGTGAGGAGTCCGGTTTCCAGCGCCCGCATCACGCCCGCATTCACGGCGGTATTCATGCCGAAGTCATCGGCATGCAGAAACAAGGCAGGGCGAGAGACGGTGGTGCTGGTTTGCATCGGCAACGTGGATTCGTGAGGCGGGGATCGTCCGTGACGGGTCAGGCAGCCCGCCGGCGGTCGGTTGGCAGGGGTGGAAAAAAGGTCGCGCCGCGGCGGTAGGCAACCAGATCGTGGTCGCCCCGCAGCGAACGCATCCGCAGGCGTACGACATCCATCACCATCGGAATGGCATGCCGCGACAGCGACAGGGTCGACGAATATTCGTTGATCAGCGTGACGGGGATCCGCAGAAACGAAAAACCCATTCGGCCGGTCAGGTAGACCACTTCAGTGTCGAAGGCAAACCCGTCGATCGTGGTTCGCGAGAAGATGTCCCAGGCGGCTTCCCGACGGAAGAGCTTGAGACCGCATTGCGTATCGGTCACCTGTCGCGAGACGAGCAGGCGGACCACTTCGCGGAACACGCCCGTGCCGATCGTCCGCAGCCAGCGACGGCGGGCCCGCATCGTCGATTCGACCAGATCGCGGGCGCCGAACACCACGTCGGCCCGGCCAGCAATGATCGATTCGTACCCAGCCTTCAGGGAATCGAGGTCATACGGCAGATCGGCATCGGTGAAGGCGAGCACGCGGCCCGTGCCGTGCAGCATCCCCAGACGAATGGCCGCTCCTTTTCCAGGAATCGGTTGCCCGAGCGTCGTGAATCGGGGGCCGAACTTCGCGGCGATTTCGCACGTCCGGTCGGTGCTGGCGTTGTCGATGACCATCACCCGATAATCGATGCCCCAGACATCGAAGTAGTCACGCAGGCCGACGAGTGTCGCGGGAAGTCGCTCCTGCTCGTTGTAGGCGGGGACGATGACCGTCAGATCATGGTCGGTCGGCCCTGGTGAAGCGGGGGCGGCAGACGTCGCTTCAGGCAGACGATCGGTCATCCGTTTCGATTTCCAGCGGGCGTCACAGGCGGCCGATGCGGTCACATGGCGGGGGACGGGACTGTGACGTCACCCGATGTTTCGTCCAATCCGAGATGCCGACTTGAGGACCGGCCGGCGCAGCACATGCCCCGGATTGCCAAGACTCACCGGCTTGCCCGTGTTCGCACGGCGCCACGGGCCGCTGCCTGCGAATCGGTCGCCAACGCGGGAATACGAATCCCCAACTCCAGTGCGGGCGAGTCAGCCTGCAAGCCGAAATCGGGACGCTCCGGATTGACGAGTTTCGGATCAGCGACGCGCGAACCAAGGTCATGCTCTGCCGCCTGCCAGTCAGCCAGCGAACCGCCATTCCAGGTTGGTGAGCCGCCAGCCGGAGAGAAGTACAGATTGTTCCGCAGGATCGTATCGCCGTTCTTCCAGTTCCCACTGACAAATCGCGGCTCCTTGCAAACGATCACATTGTGCTCGAACGTGAACGATCGATGGGCCTCATCGCGGGACCGCCGCAAGCCTCCCTCTCCGCAATCGACAAACAGATTGTTGCGCACGAGATTGTCGCGGCCAT
Organism: uncultured Candidatus Kuenenia sp.; assembly: GCA_964578555.1. Lineage (GTDB taxonomy): Bacteria > Planctomycetota > Planctomycetia > Pirellulales > UBA1268 > CACORA01. The sequence continues at coordinate 15,032 of CAZODJ010000037.1, read as the reverse complement.
AGTGCTGATGAAAGCCGGCCGACTGACAATTCCAGACGATGTTCTCTTCGAGCACGATTCCCGAGGAGCCTTCGTCCGTGTACAGCCCCCAGCCACCGTATTCATGGCAGAAAATGTCGTGAATGCGGTTACGGCGCACGATGGTTCCTGGCTGCGGCCCGAGCAGATAGACGCCCCCCATGTCGCTCAGCAGATCGTTGCCGATGTGGTGGAGCAAGTTTTCCTCGACGATGTTGTGGTGGCAGGGAGAATCCCGGTAGCCCCATGTCCAGCCGACTGACACCGCCGTGTAATTGCCGTGATGCACCTCGTTGCGAATCAGTCGATTATGGGATGACTGGAACACGATCAGCCCGACAGCCCCGAAATAACTCCTCCCGTAATCGTGAATCGTGCATCCTTCGACCTCATGGCCGCTGACGACCGCGGCCGGGTCTTCTTCCGGACGCATTTCCCCGATTCGCACACCACCGGCACCCAGATTCCTGAGCTCACACCGGGTGATGCGGCAGTCCTTGGATCCGCGACCGAGATCGATGGCATAGCCTCCGAGTCCACGAAACGTGCAATCGACAAGCGTGATCTGCCGGGCTCCGACAAGCCGCACGGCACCCCGACGGACTGCCGCGGCCTGCACGTCGACCTCCCCAGCCGCAGGCAGGTCGTCATCGACCTCGCAGAAGTGGAGGCCACGAATCGTGACGTCATGACAGTTCTCAAGCCGCACCAGTTCCGATACGACCGGCACCGTGACACTGTCTGAGGACGGAGGCTGTCCCGAAGCGGAGAGCACCTGGAGCATGTCGCGCCGGTGATCGATCCGCCACTCTCCCGGTGTGTCGAGCGACGCTGGATCATTCTCGACCCAGAAACGGTTGGCCTTCTTCTCTTGACGATGGGCGTGAAGTTTGCCGTTGAGCCGCACGGCGTTTGCGGCTCTGTCGATCTCATGAACCGGAAACTTGAAGCCCGCCCACTTTTGGAGTCCCACGATCCAGATGCCGTCGTCGGTCGTCCAGTCGGCAACGGAATGCTCGCGGGGAATGGTGAGTGTGAAGGGTGGCTCGACCGCCAGTGTGCCGGGGGACTCGAGCCAGCCGGTGTTCGGTGTCCGCCCACGGGTCGCCATCTCACCGTTGATGAAGAGATGACGCGGCGAAAGCCTGGGCACGGGTTCGGGCAACGGCGCCTCAAAGAGCCCGGCTCGGCCGGCCACGGCCTTCCACTCGTCGATCGCCACCGAGCCGACGAGCAGGGCCTCTCCTGTCTCCGGTCCCTGCAGCGTGAGCCCGGAGTCTGCTTCCTGAAGAACCAGCGGCCGTGACAGTGCATGCCGCCCCGCTGCCAGTTCCACCACGAATGGCCGTGGTGCATCGCGGCCCTCGATGATCACCGCCTGCAGGTCCTCACCCGGTTGCACGACCACCACTTCGGCAGCCAGCCCGCACGGCGCGAGGATCAGAGAGATCATCATCGTCAGGACTGAAGGCAGGTTTCCCGAACGGTTCGAAAAGTGTTGCAACATGGTGCCTGGAGTCTTACCGATGCTGGCGAAACAGCCAGTCGAGCAGTTCGCTATCCCGGTAGGCGGGCGTCCACGAGTCGTGCCCCACCGCAGGCAGTTCCGAGTATTTCGGCTCACTACCGGCGGCCTTGATCGCCGCCACCATCGACCGCGATCGCTCCACCGGCACGACCTTGTCGTCGGCCCCGTGAAAACACCAGACCGGCAGGCCGACGAGTTTCGCTGCCTGCGCCTCGTCGCCACCGCCACAGATCGGTGCGACCGCCGCGAATCGTTCCGGCATCCGCGCGGCCAACTCCCAGGCGCCGTAGCCTCCCATGGAAAGGCCGGTGAGATAGATTCTGGCGGAGTCGATGGCCTCGGCAGCCACGACCGCATCGACTGCCGCGACCGCCGCCGCCAGATCGGTCGTCAACGCGGGAGCCAGCGGGCTGCTTTTTTTGGCGGCCCAGTCGTAGGGCGCCCACTGATGATCAGCCCGGCACTGCGGAGCGACCACGAAACACGGATACCGTTCCCGCAGGCCCGGTTCGGCCAGCCACGTGGGCAGGTACTTGAGCTGGGCGAGATTGTCGCTACCCCGTTCCCCGGCTCCATGCAAAAAAAGCACGAGCGGATACTTCTTGCCAGGCTCCGTGGCAGCCGGCCGCAGCAGGCGGTAGCGGAATCGGGCCGGCTCACCGTCTTCCATCACACTGACAGAATGCTCTTCGTAGATCGTGCTCATCACGTGGTCGCCCTTCGCTCGGCATGACAGAGAACCGGTTCATAGGATAACCCACGCGGGGCACGGTATGATCCCGGGCATGATGGCTGCCCTGCCCGAATCCGAAGGTCTTCCTGAATCGCCCCTCGGGATCCGTTTGGCGGCCGAGTCTGCCGCTGCCATCTGGCAGGCCATGGCCGCCGACCTCGCCGCGGCCGTGGCGTCTGCACGGCATCCGCTCCACCTCCTCACGGTGGCGACCGTCGACGCCGCGGGAGGCCCCCACGCCCGAACGGTCGTCCTGCGTGGCTTTGACGCCGTCTGCCGCGAGGTGCGGTTTCATACCGACATTCGCAGCCCGAAGGCGGAGCAGATCGGCGCTGACAGCCGCGTCGCGCTCCACTGGTACGATGCGACGCGGCGGCTGCAACTCCGCATTCCTGCCCGCGCCACGGTCCACCATGGCGACGCGATCGCCGCAGCTGCCTGGCATGCCTCGCGGCCGATGAGCCGAGCCTGTTACACGACGAGCGAGCCACCGGGCACGTCGCTCGAGGTTTTTCGGCCGGCACCGCCGCCTCCCGCTGCCGACGACGACCGCGGACTCGCATTCTTTGCCGTGGTCTGCTGTCGATTCGACACCCTCGAACTCCTTGTTCTGCATGCCAGCGGCCACGAGCGGATTCGCCTCCGACTCACCGGCACCGAGCCCATCCGGGAGATTCTGGCGCCGTAGGTCCGGACCACGCTCCGGAATTCATTCAGCGAGAAACTGCTGCACGGCAGCGAGAAACGCGGCCGGAGCCTCGGCATGCACCCAGTGGCCGGCCTCCGGGATCACTTCGATCCGGGCGACGGGAAAGAGCCGCCGGATGTCGGCATGATGGTGGAGTTGCACATACTCGGATCGGCCCCCGAGAAGAAACAACGCCGGCTTGGCAAACGGCTGCGCGGCCGACATGTCGGGGAATCCGCGGATCGCTGGAAACGCACCGGCCAGCGCATCGAGATTGATCGACCAGGAGAATCCATCGGGGCCGGCGCGCAGATTGGTGACGAGAAATCCCCGAATCGTCGGATCGGTGATCGTCTCACTGAGCAATGCGTCGATCTCCGTCCGCCGCGCGAGTGTGGCCAGCGGCACCGCCTGCATCGCCCGGATGAACACGTCCTGGGTGCCGATCGACTCCCCCGGAGGAATGTCGACTGCCACGAACCGCTCGACGAGGTCTGGCCGGGTCAGCGCCAGCACCATCGCAGCTTTGCCTCCCATGCTGTGACCGATCACGGCAGCTGGCCCGCCCACCTGCTTCTCCACGAATGCCCCGACGTCGTCCGCGAGCGCCAGGTAATCATGGCGATTGTCCCACGGGCTTTCCCCGTGATTGCGCAGATCGACCGACAAGACTCGGTGAGTCGTCGCCAACTGCCTGGCGATCGAGATCCAGTTGCGTTTCGAGCCAAACAGTCCGTGCAGAATGACGATGGGGGCCCCGGTCCCGGTCTCTTGAAAGCCAAGCTCAATCGCCACGCATGCCTCCCCCGCCCTGACTCTCCGGGGCTGTCTGCTGCGCTGCCCTTCCCGATTGCCGTAGCGATTCATACGCGAGGATCGCAGCCGCTGCCGACACATTGAGACTGTCGGCGACACCGCACATCGGCAGGCGGATCGTGTGCAGATGGATTCGACCCGCAGCAGCGGCATCCTGCCAGGCGGCGGAAAGCCCGTGGGCTTCGCTGCCGAGGACGATCGCCGTCGCTCCCGTGAACGCCGCGTCATGCCAGACTATCGAACCATTCGGCATCGCGGCAAAAACCTTCCGCTGCTGCCGTGCACACCAGCCGATCGCCGTTTCCGACGATGCCACCGCGAGAGGCACGCTGAAGATCGTGCCGAGGCTGGCGCGAATCGCCGCGGGATTGGCCGGATCGGTACCGTCACCGCAGGCAATGACTCCCGCGATCCCTGCCGCATCGGCCGTCCGCAGGATCGCACCCAGGTTGCCGGGCTTCTCCACACCCTCGACGACGAGGATCGGGTGGTCGGCGGCTGGCTGGAACTGCTCGAGATCCTGCGCCACAAACCGCACCACCGCGACAAGCCCTTCGTTACGGCTGCCGAATGCAATCTTTTCAAACGGCCGTCGGGCCAGCGGCACCAGTTCCACGCCGCGTGCCGCCAGCCCATCGCGACAGGCATCACGGACCGGGTCCGGTGGACTCTCTGCATCGACAAACGCCTCGACGATCTCGACCCCGGCCGCGAGGGCTCGGCCGATCTCGCGGGAGCCGTCCACGAGCGTGAGCCCTGTCGCCCGCCGCTCACCCGCCTCGCGCAGCCGCGCCGCCTGCTTCACACGTGGATTCGCGGAACTCGTGATCAGCGGGCGAGGTGATGTCATGACGGCATGTGACGGGCGTAGTCGCCGAGCGCGAGGGTTCGCCCGGCGGCATCGACGCACTCGAGCCGGCCTGATGCACAGTCGAAGAGGCCGAACGCCTGAGAGAGTGTGTCGCGCAGACGGCGGTGATGCCAGCCTGGCGAATGGCACGTGAGCAGCAGGGGCCCTCCCCGGCCTGTCGAGCGGTGCGGCCCGATCAGTGCGGCCAGATCCGCAAGCAACGGCACCAGGTCGCGGTCGATCGAAAACGCCTGCCCTTTCGATCCATGGCCCCACGACGGCGGGTCGAGCACCACCCCGTCATAGTGGCTGCCACGACGCACTTCACGGGCCACGAACGCCCGCGCATCGTCGCAGATCCAGCGAATCGGCGAATCTCCCAGCCCGGAGGCGTCGGCATTGCGACGGGCTAGCGCCGTGGCCTGTTTCGAGGCATCGACATGCACCACCTCCGCACCGGCCGCGGCAAGGGCGAGCGTCGCCGCACCAGAGTGGGCAAAGAGCGATACCAGCCGCGCTCCCGCGGGCGCGACGCGATAGAGCCACTGCCACTGCGGCACCTGTTCCAGAAAGATACCCACCTGGCCCGACGGTGCTGGACGAACCTCGAGCGTGATGGCCTGATCGGCCCCGGGCACGAGTGGCACCTGCACCTGCCAGGGATCCGGCAGTGGCCGGCGAAACACCCACGCCGCTTTTCCGTTGCCGTCACGGCCGAAGACCGCGGCCGCCTCGGCCCAGTCATCGCGACGACGGCGGACGGGCAGGTCCGTCTGCACAAGCGGCCGGTCGACGAGGATGCCACCGAGCCGTTCGAGCCTGCGACCACCTCCCATGGCCCCGCTCTGCTCCTCGCCGAAGTCGACGAGCGCGGGATCAGAAGGAGAGGCTTGCGAGGATAGGCTCATACCCTCCCAGCATACGGAGAAACGGCCGCCACCAAATCGGTGTTCAGCCGCCCGCGGCCGCAGCGGCTCGGGCCTGCTCTTCCTCGCGGCGCATCTCGTCGAGCGGGGCCACGATCTCGTCGACCCGTTCGTTGAAGAGATCGCCGATCAGCATGTCGGTGATGTGCCCCTTGAGGTGCGGATGCCGCTTGACGAACTTGCCGAAGTTGAAGCCATCGTAAAACTCGACCACCAGCCGCCGCATCCGCTCCATGCCGCGGATGAAGTCGGGAGCCCAGGCTCCCAGTCGATCCGCCGACGCGTCTTCCGCCTCGAGAGCGTCGGCCACCGCATCGCCGGCCAGTTCGCCGCTTTTGAGGGCCAAGAGGATCCCCGATGAATAGAGCGGGTCGAGAAATCCGAAGGCATCGCCCACGAGCACCCACCCCTCACCGGCCACCTGCCGTGACCGATACGAATACTCCTTCGCCACCCGCACCGGCTCGATCATCTCCGCCTGCTCAAGCCGTGGGATGAGGCCCGGGCAGCGGGCAATCTCTTCCCGGTAGATCGCGTCGCTGTCCTTCGTGGCCCGATTCTTGAAGAGATAGTCGTGGCCCGCCACGACGCCCACGCTCATGATGTCGTCGTGCAGCGGGATGTACCAGAACCAGCCCTGCTTCTCGTCGAGCTGCAGCACGAGCGTGGCCCCCTCGTCGCGGCCCGTGCCACGGGAGGCGCCCTTCCAGTAACTCCACACTGCCGCCTTCTTGAGTTCCCGATCCCAGTCCCGCAGGCCCAGCCGACTTTGGATCATCGCCCCCTGGCCGCTCGCATCGACGACGACGTCGGCCTCCACCGTGCGAACGAGGCCAGCCTCGTCCTGCACGCGTACACCACGGGCCCGGGCCCCGCTGCCGGAGCCGTCGAAGAGCACCTCGAGCACGCGGCAGCCCTCGTGAACAGAGGCGCCAAGCCGGGCGGCGTTGCGAAGCATCATCTCATCGAACTCGCTCCGTCGCACCTGCCAGGTCCGTGAACTTTCGCGCGGCCTGTGGTCAGAAAAATAAAATGGTTCAGAAAGCATTCCCCGTTCATTGACGAACTGAACGGAGTGCTTTTCGACAAACCGGCTGCCCCGCATGGCGTCGAGCATTCCCAGCCGTTCGAACACTCCGAACGTTTCCGGAATCAGCGACTCGCCAACATGAAACCGTGGGAATCGTTCCCGCTCGAAAAGCGCGACCCGTCGGCCCCTTTGGGCCGCGACCGCGGCCGCCGTGGCGCCGGCCGGCCCGCCACCGACGACGACCACCTCCACCCGCTCGACTGCCGTTCCAACCATGGCGTGAGTGCCTCCGAAGACTCTTTATTGATAGTCGGCAGACACGGCCGAGCCAATCAGCCTCTGGCAGACCCTGGGAAAAACCCGCCCACTACTGCGACAAATAGAGCGGCAGCGGGCTGTCCCGCAGCAATTTCAGGGCTGTCTCGCCAAAGAGCCGCCGCAGGAGCAGATTTTTGGCACTGTTGCCCGCGACGATCAGGTCGCCCCCCCACTGCTGGGCATAGGGCACGATCTCGGAAGCCGGGTCGCCGCCGGCAAAGTCGGTATCGACCGTACGGCCGTGCGCCTGGAAATAGCCGGCGACCGACTCCAGCCGCCGCTGGGCCGTGGCGGTGTCGGCACCGAAGTGGACCACCCGCACGGCAGCGTCGGCGAACAGTCCAGACTGCACGAAGCTCTTGAAGGTCTTGGCGCTCTCGAGCGAGCCGGAGTAGGCGACGAGCACACGACGGATCGGCCGGTACCGCTCGGCTACCGCCAGGATCGGCCGCACGCCGCTGGCCACGAGCCGCTCGAGGGCGTCAAGCGGCTCGGGCACGACGTCATGCTCGAAGAGGCCCCGCAGTCCAAACACGCACATGTCGTGATACCTGACGAGATCTTCGGCGATTTCAAAGGGGTCGCCCGTCCGCTCCGCGATGCGATGCGGCACGTTAGCGGCGATGCAGCGATCAGCAAACTTGGCCTCCGCAGCGGCGATGTCGGCCTGGGCCTTCTCGAACCGCTGCTGCCGCAACTGCGCCGTCATCGCCTCCACACCGACGCCGATCGGCCGCGGGCCGGTCCACTCGAGCCGCAGCGGATCGGTGACGGCCAGTCCCAGGAGTTCAGCCCCGAACGTGCTGGCCAGTTCCACCGCGTGCTCCGCCACGGAAACGGCAGTGTGGCTCGTGCCGAGCCCGACGAGAATCCGCTTAATCATGGGGTGTGCTCCTCTGTGCCCGTCTCCGGGCGAGTAGCGGAATCATAGCGTGCCGCTGCCGCGACCGTCAGGGAATCCGCCGCCGAAACACCATCATCGGGTCGGACTGGTCCCGTACGTGGCCGAGGCTCATCGGCTTCGCCAGGATCATGCCCGCCACGAAGCCGGCCACGTGGGCGGAATAGGCCACACCTCCCCCACCGCCCGACTGGGCATCGAAAAACCCGCTCACGATCTGAAACAGAAACCAGATCCCGACCGCCACGTAGCCCGGCACATCGACCATCAGCCGCAGCAGGATCACGCTCACACGACGGTGCGGATGAAGCACGAGGTAGGCGCCAAGCACTCCCGAGATCGCCCCCGAGGCGCCGAGGCAGGGCGTGAGCGCCGCATCACCGGTGCTGTTCAAGACGACGAATGCCAGCGAGGCCAGCACGCCCGTGGCCAGATAGAAGATCAGGTATTTCACGTGGCCCATGTCATCTTCGATGTTGTCGCCGAAGATCCACAGAAACCACATGTTGCCGGCCAGATGCATGATGCTGCCGTGCATGAAGATCGCCGTGAAGAGCGTGAGCCAGACGGGAATCGGTGTCGGCTGCAGGCCCGGCACCGGCACCTCGATCACCTGCCCCTGGATGTTCACATCGCGAATCGACGGCTCCGTGACGATGTCTCGGCCCGAGATGATCTCGGCCGGCACCTGCACGTAGGCCATCGTGAAGTCTTCGTTTTGCCCCATTCCTTGGAGCACCACGAACACGAAGATGTTGGCGATCAGCAGCGCGATCGTGACGTAGGGAAAGGTCTGCCGGTCCGTATTGTCATCGCCGATGGGAAAAACCATGAGGCACCCAGCCAGGGAGGATGGTCCGCTTCAGGGAGCGAAGCGGTGGACCATAGTGTGCCGATAGACCTTCCCCGGGTCGAGCCGTTGGGTCGGCCACTCGGGATGGTGGGCTGAATCGGGATAGGTTTGCGTCTCCAGGCAGATGGCGGCCTGCTTGGCATACACCGCCCCGCCCTTGCCCGTCAGCGACCCGTCGAGGAAGTTGCCGGTGTAGACCTGGATGCCGGGCTGGTCGGTGAGGATGCTCATCGCGCGGCCACTCTGCGGGTCGCGCAGCAGAGCCGCTGGACGGAGGCCGCCGTCGGGCTGCCAGTCGCGGATAACAAAATTGTGGTCGATGCCACCGGGATTTTTTCCATCGTCGCTCGGGGGCAACTGGCTGAGTCGCTCTCCCAGCCGTACGGCCACGCCGCGGTCGGGCCGGAGGTCGAAGGGCGTGCCTTCGACAGCCGCGAGTTCACCGGTCGGAATGCCACCAGCATCGACGGGCAGGTAGCGGTCGGCGAAGACGGTGAGATCCTGCTCGTGGATCGTGCCTGCCTTCTGACCGGCGAGGTTCCAGTAGGAATGATGCACGAGGTTCACGAGCGTGGGGGCGTCGGTCGTGGCCGACATTTCCACCCACAGTTCACCGTCACGGGTCAGACGATAGGTGACCCGGGCGGTGACCGCACCGGGATAGCCTTCGTCGCCCGCCGGTGACACGACTTCAAAGTCGACCGCGGGGCCGGTGGGGTCGACCCGTGGGGTCCCCTTCCAGAGCAGCTTGTCGAATCCGACGGTGCCACCGTGCAGATGGTGCGGGCCATTGTTGGTCGCGAGCTGATACTGCTTGCCGTCGAGCGTGAACCGCCCGCCGGCGATGCGGTTGGCCACGCGGCCACAGATGGCCCCAAAGTAGGGATGGCCTTTCAGATAGCCCTCGAGCGAATCAAATCCAAGGACGACATCGATGGTCTTCCCCACCTCGCCCCGCACCGGCACATGAAGGCTCGTGAGGATCGCACCGTAGTCGGTGATCGTCGCCTGCCAGCCGCCGGGGACAGCGAGCGTGTAGAGATGAGCCTCACGGCCGCCGGGCAGCGTGCCAAAGGACCGCACTGATGGAGCGCGAATCAGGGACGGTTCGGACACTGGGTGTTCTCCTGGAAACGCGGGGGCGGAGATCATGGCGCCCCACAGCAACGCAACCACGACGGCACGGTTCATCAATGCTTCTCCCACGGGTGGAGCGGCATTGTAGTGGGGCGGGCTTCAGCCTGTCGCCAAGGCCCCTCGACTCACTCACGCGGCCCGCTTCTGCTGACCGGCGTCGCCGGCCTTGCCGCGGCTCGCGCCGCCTCCGGCCTCCGCCTCCTCGCGGCGGGCCTCGATCCAGCCGTCGACGCTCCACGGACCGCCACCGAAAGCCATCAGCCCAAACAGGCCGCCGCAGATCGCGAGGTTTTTCATGAAGTGAATCACCTGCGCCTCCCGCTCGACCGGATTGGCAAACATCCAAAAGTCGTGGAAGTAGAAGGTGGCGGCAGCCAGGAAGATCGCCAGGAAGGCGGCGCCCATCCGCGTCCACGCCCCGGCGGCGAGGGACAGGCTGCCGATCAGGATCAGGCCGATGGCGCCAAAAAGCATGAGTCGCGGATTGGGAATGCCCTGCGACTGCATCATCATTGCCGTCTCGGTGAACCTCGGGACCTTGCTGCCAAACGTGCTGGCCAGAAAGATCACCATCATCATGAGCCGCGCAAGCAGCGCCATGAGTCCCTGTGCCGCGTGTGCCATCTGTTCCATCCTACGATCCCTCCACGAACAGCCCGGGCCGGAGCCGGGGGAAGAGCCGGGATAGTCGCGAACCGCACCGCTTCAGGCAAGGCCAAAAGCCCCCTGCTTTCCCGGCTTACGCGGGCCATGCCGGCTGGTCGCGGGTGATGCAATGGAGGGCCCCGCGGCCGCGGACGAGTTCCTGGCAGTCAACCGGCTCGATGCGGCGGTCCGGGAAGCATTCCGCCAACATCCGCAGGGCCGGCCCATCGGTGGCCCCGCCAAACACCGGCACGAGCACGATGCCCGTGGCCACGTAGAAGTTGAGGTGACTTGCCGGCAGTTGCACGCCGTCGAACGAGAAGTGAGCCGGGATGTCGAGCGGCGTCACCTCGAGCGAGCGGCCGCGGGCGTCGGTCGCCTGCCGAAGCAGCGCGAGATTGTGTTCGAGTGAGACAGAGTTGGGGTCACTCGCATCGGGCTGCCGGGCGGCGACGACATGCCCCGGCGCCACGAACCGGGCCAATTGGTCGATGTGGCCATCGGTGTCATCGCCCGCCAGTTCACCACCGAGCCAGATCACGCGTTCCACGCCGAGCTGCTCGATGAGAATCCGCTCCATCGCCTCCCGCGAAACGCCGGGATTCCGGCGGTCATCGACGACGCACCGCTCATTGACGAGCAGCGTGCCGTCGCCGTCAATCTCGATCGCGCCTCCCTCGAGCACCACGCCCGGCTCGAACACAGGCAGGCCGGACCGTGCGGCAATCGTCTCCGCGACCCGCGCATCGTCATCCCAAGGGGGATACTTGCCTCCCCAGGCATTCCAGCCCCACGCCACCGCCGCCGCCGGCAGCGGGCAATCGCCACGCGGAAGGATGAACACGGGACCGGTATCCCGCAGCCACGAATCATTCGTGGGAATGTCGATGCACTCGACGCCCTCGACGTCGCCGACATGCCGCCGCGCATCATCAAGCGCGGCCCCCGACGCGATCACCCTCACCGGCTCGTGCGGAGCCAGCAGCCGAACCACCTTCGCAAATACTTCGGGTATCGGCGCGAACTCGCCGAGCCAGGTCGCCCGCCGGTGCGGCCAGGCCAGCCACGTGGCGGCATGCGGCTCCCACTCGGCTGGCAGCCGGTAGCCGAGCTCAGCGGGCGTGGGAGGCGTGGCCATGTCAGCCCCCCCAGCGCTTCTGGAGGTCTCCATAAAAGTCGATCCGCCGGTCGCGGAAGAAGGGCCACCGTGTCCGCGACCACTCGATGCGGCCGAGATCGCACTCGACGACGAGCGTCTCGGAAGCGTCATGCGCCGCCTTCACGATTGCCTGACCATTCGGGGCGTAGACCACGCTCGCGCCCCAAAACCGGAGCGGACCTTCGCGGCCGGTGCGATTTACCGCCACCACGAACACGCCATTGGCGATCGCGTGGCTCCTGAGCATCGTGTCCCACGATTCATATTGCTCGCGGTGGAGGGATTCTTCACCGTCGAGCCAGCCGATCGCCGTCGGGTAGAAGAGCACCTCGGCCCCCGCCATCGCGGTGAGCCGCGCCGCCTCGGGATACCACTGATCCCAACAGACGAGCGGGCCCACCTGCAGCCGGCTCGTTGGCACGCTCATGAAGCCGGTGTCACCCGGCGCGAAGTAAAACTTCTCGTAGTAGTGCGGGTCGTCGGGGATGTGCATCTTGCGGTAGACGCCCGCCACTGAACCGTCGGCTTCGAAAATGACCGCCGTGTTGTGGAAGAGCCCGTGGCTCCGCCGCTCGAACACGCTCCCCACCACGACGACCGAGTGCTCCCGCGCCGCCGCGGCGATCCTGTCGGTGAGCGGACCCGGCACGGCCTCGGCCTCGGTGAACTTGCCGTGGTCTTCGCTCTGACAGGGATACTCACCGGCAAAGAGTTCCTGCAGGCAGACGACCTCAGCCCCCTGCGCCTTCGCGGCCGCGATGCCGGCCAGCGCCTGGGCGACGTTTGCCTCACGGTCGCCTGTGCAGGCCGACTGCACGAGCCCCACTCGCACCACTCGTCGGCCGGTCGCAGCCGCCATCAGGCCACCGGCTCCAACAGTCGCGCCGCCGGCGCGGGGAACTGCTCGGCCAATTCGGCCACCTCCCGCTTGGTCGTCTCGACCAGCGACTCGTCGGCAGGGTTCTTGAGCACCCGCAAAATCCAGGCGGAGATTCGCTTCATCTCATCGACGCCCATGCCCCGCGTGGTGAGGGCGGGCGTGCCGAGCCGGATGCCGGAGGGATCCATCGGCTTTCGCTCGTCATAGGGGATCATGTTCTTGTTGCAGGTGATGCCACAGCGGTCGAGCGTCTCCTCGGCCACCTTGCCGCCGACGCCCAGCGGGGTCACGTCGACGAGCATGAGGTGGGTGTCGGTGCCGCCGCTGACGAGCTTCACGCCCCCGGCGGCCAACTCCGCCGCCAGCGCCCGGGCATTCTCGACGACCTGCACGGCATAGGCCTTAAACTCCGGCCGCAACGCCTCGGCGAAGGCCACCGCCTTGCCCGCGATCACATGCATCAGCGGGCCCCCCTGCGTGCCGGGGAAGACGGCGCGATCGAGTGCCTTGGCATCGGCCTCACGGCACATCGCCACGCCGCCGCGAGGGCCGCGGAGCGTCTTGTGCGTGGTGCTCGTGACGAAGTCGGCCACCGCCACGGGATTGTTGTAGATGCCGGCCGCCACAAGACCGGCGTAGTGGGCCATATCGACGAGCAGCTTCGCCCCGACTTCGCGGGCAATCTCGGCAAACGTGCCGTGGGGAATCTCCCGCGGGTAGGCGCTCGCGCCGGCCACGATCATCTTCGGCTTGTGCTCACGCGCGAGCCGGGCCACCTGGTCGAAGTCGAGGAGGTGGTCGTCCCGGCGAACACCGTAATGGACGAAGTTGTAAAGGATGCCGGAGCTGTTGAGCTTCATCCCGTGGGTGAGGTGGCCTCCGTGGGCGAGGTCGAAGGCGAGCACGGTGTCGCCGGCCTGGAGCGACGCCAGGTAGACCGCCGCATTGGCCTGGCTGCCCGAATGGGGCTGCACGTTGGCATGCTCGGCGCCAAAGAGGGCCTTGAGCCGGTCGCGGGCGAGATCCTCGACCTTGTCGACGAATTCGCAGCCACCGTAGTAGCGGCGGCCGGGATAGCCCTCGGCATATTTATTGGTGAGCACGCTCCCCACAGCCTGCATGACGGCGGGGCTCGTGAAGTTTTCGCTGGCGATCATCTCCAGGCCTTCGGCCTGGCGGGTCTGCTCGGCGGCGATCGCCGACCACACCTCGGGATCTTCCTGCTCCACAAAATTCGGCACGGCCTGCTGGCTGGGTTGCACGACACTCCTCCATGGGTGAACGGTTGCGGACAAAAACGATTGTCGGCGAGGGCCCCGACACCGTCAACGAGCCTATGGCAGGTCACGGGCGTCAGCCCGTCGGCTCACTGTGCCCTCCACCAGAAAGCCGGGATCGCACGCGACCGGGCCGCGGTGGCGGCGATCGCTTCCCGCTGGCAGTGGCTCGCAGGTATTCTCCCACCATGGAAGCGACGGTGTGGACCCACGTGTATGACCCACTCGGGTCGCAGCCGCTCTCCACACTCCTCGCCCTGCTCCCGCTGGTTGTGTTGCTCGGCCTGCTGGCCTTTGCCGGCTGGTCGGCGACGCGGGCCGCCGCAGCCGGGCTCGCCACGGCGCTGGCAATCGCCGTAGGCGTGGTCGGCATGCCGGCCGATGCTGCCGCGGCGGCGGCGTTTCACGGCGCGGCCTTCGGCCTCTTCCCGATCGGCTGGATCATTCTCAATGCGATGTTTCTCTACGCCCTCTCGGTCGAGGCCGGCGGGCTCGACGTGATGAAGCGATCGGTCACGCGGCTCTCCGCCGACCACCGCGTGCAGGCGTTGCTCATCGCCTTCTCGTTCGGCGCCTTTCTCGAGGGGGCGGCCGGGTTTGGCGCGCCCGTCGCGATCTCGGCAGCACTCCTCGTCGGGGCTGGCTTTCCGGCGCTCGAGGCGGCCTGCATCGCCCTCATCGCCAACACGGCCCCGGTGGCCTTCGGCGCCCTCGGCACGCCGATCCTCACGCTGGCCAAGGTGACCGGCCTCGACGTCCAGGCAATCTCGGCGTTGGCCGGCCGGCAGCTTCCCTTCTTCTCGCTCATCATTCCGGCCTGGATGGTCGTGGCGATGGCGGGCTGGCGGGGGCTTGCTGGCGTGTGGCCGGCGGTCGTCGTCTGCGGCGTGTCATTTGCCAGTGTGCAGTTTGCGGTCGCCAACTTCGTGGGGCCGGCGCTGGTCGACGTGGTCGGTGGCATCGCCAGCCTCGTGGCGATGGCGATCTTTCTGCGGATGTGGCGGCCGCAAACGATCTGGCAGCATGGAGCCGTCGCCGCTGCTCTCGCGATAGCGGCGGCCGATGATGAGCCGCACGACTCGGCCGGTCGCATCGCCTGGGCCTGGATGCCGTGGGCGTTTCTGTCGCTGGCCGTGTTTCTCTGGGGGCTGCCGCCGGTGAAGGCCGCGCTCGAAGCGGTCGCACCGCCGCCGGAGGTCCGCGTGCCGTGGCTCGACGGCCGTGTCGCCAAGGTGCCGCCGGCCACCCGCGAGCCGCAGGAGATCGAGCGGGC
>CAZODJ010000036.1:0-20518 GCA_964578555.1 uncultured Candidatus Kuenenia sp. | reverse complement strand
TCGCAAACTCGGCCTGCACCTGCTCGGTGCAGCCTGCCCGCGCGTGAAAAAGATCTCCCAGCACGAGCAGCCGTCGCACGCCATGCCGCGTGACGAGGTCCGCCAGCCGGGCCAGGTCACGTTGGGCCGAGCCTTCGGGCACGGGGATGCCGGCCTTGCGAAACGTCGCCGCCTTGCCGAGGTGCAGATCGGCGACCAGCAGTGTGGCCGATGCCGGCAGAAGCGCTGCCCGGCCTGGCAGCAGCACGATCTCGGCGTCTGAGGCGGTCCCGATCTTCATGGTGCACCAGTATGACGATATGGCTCATGCCGGCGCCGATGCGGCGGCATGTTCCAGTTCCGTGGCCATCGCCGTGATCCGCTCGAGCCAGCCCTGGGTCGTGAGTCGCGACTGCACGAACGCGGCCCAGATCGGGAAGGCCAGTGGCGAGATGCGGGGCGTCTCCACGATGCGGATCTCCTTGATGGCAATCGCGTCGAGGGCCTCGTGGAGCCGCTGAAACTCGAACTGCTGCTCCAGCACCTCGCGGCGGGCCTGGGCCAGCAGCATGTTGTCGCCGTCATGCTCCAGCAGCACGTCGTAGAGAAGGCCTGCCGAGGCCTGCGTCTGACGGCCGGTCCGGCCGGCCCCCGAGACGAGGCCCGCCACTCGGGCGATCTCGCGAAAATGCCGGCGGGCCATCTCGGTGCCGTTCAAGGAGGCGAGCAGATCCTCCAGGAGATTGGCCGGCGAGAAGAGCTGCCGCCATACCCGCTCGTCATGGGCGAGCGGCTCGCGGCCGGAGAGTGCGAAGCCCCAGTCGGTGGCGGCAAACGTGAGCGTGGTGGGTCGGCGGCTGGCGATTCGCCAGGCGACGAGCGCAGCGAGGCCCTCGTGAACGAGCCGGCCCGCAAACGGAAAGAGAAATGTGTGGTGGCCATCACGGCCGTGCCACTTTTCGACGAGCAGCGTGTCGTGGTCGGGCAGGCGACTCCAGGCCGCCTGCGTCTGCAAGAGCGGCACCACAGCCCGGGCCTCTGCCGGAATAGCCTCATCGCCGGCGCCGGCCGTGCGAACCAGATCGAGCACGGCGGAGGAGAGCAGCGTGGAGAGCGGCATCCGGCCGCCGTTCCAGCGCGGCACCTGCAGGGCCGCCGAGCCGCGGGCCCGCTTCACCCAGGCGGTGAGGCCGTCGAAGCGAAAAAGCAGCAGCGGCCTGCCGGCAAACAGGAAACGGTCGCCCTCGTTGAGCCGGGCAATGAACGACTCCTCGACCGTTCCCAGCCGGCCACCCCGTAGCCACTTCACCTCGACGGTGGCGTCGGCCGTGATCGTACCGATGCTCATGCGGTGCTTTCGCGCGAGCGCTTTGCTGGCCACATACCAGCGTCCGAACCGCTCGATGATCCGGGCATAGTCGGGATAGGCGGCCAGCGCAGGTCCGCCATGCGCCGCAAAGCTGATGGCCCATCGCCAGGCGGTGTCGTCGAGGGTGGCGTAGGCGTTGGTCGAGCGAACTTCGGCAAGGAGGTCGGCCTCGCGAAACCCGCCGCTGCAGGCGACCGTGACAAGGTGCTGGGCCAGGCAGTCGAGCGGAGCGACCAGCGGCCGCCGGGGTTCCACATGGCCGGCCTCGGCGGCCGTACGGGCGGCGGCGCACTCGACCAGTTCGAGTGCATGCGTGGGCACACAGACGAGCCGACCCGTCGCACCGGGGGCGTGGCCGCTGCGGCCGGCCCGCTGGAG
This sequence comes from uncultured Candidatus Kuenenia sp., assembly GCA_964578555.1. GTDB lineage: Bacteria > Planctomycetota > Planctomycetia > Pirellulales > UBA1268 > CACORA01. Next base: position 18,792 of record CAZODJ010000036.1, on the reverse strand, counting down.
CAGGCGGGCGATCCCTTTGGGGCTGCCCACCTGCAGCACCTGCTCGACCGGCCCGAAGTCAACGCCGAGATCGAGGCTCGAGGTCGCGACGACACACTTGAGCCTGCCCTGCTTGAGCCCCTGCTCGGCCTGCGTGCGGAGGTCTCGATCGACGGAACCGTGGTGGAGCGCGAGGCGTTTCTTCCAGTCGGGGCGGGCCGACTGGATCGCCTCGAACCACCGCTCGGCCTGGGACCGTGTGTTGGTAAAGACGAGCGTCGTGGCCGCGGCGTCGATCGCCGCGACGACCTGCGGCAGGAGCCGCAGCCCCATGTGGCCAGCCCAGGGAAATCGCTCCATCGGCGCGGGGATGAGAGTGTCGATCTCGAGGCGGCGCGGCACGCGAGCCTGCACGACCCTGGCTGCGGCAGCCCGGGTCGGACCCACGAGCGCGGAAATAGCCTCGTCGAGATTGGCGAGCGTGGCCGACAGTCCCCAGGTGACGAGATCGGGCCGCAGCGTCCGCAGGCGGGCCAGCGCGAGTTCCGTCTGCACGCCCCGTTTCGTCGAGAGGAGTTCGTGCCACTCATCGACGATGACCGTATCGAGGCCGGCAAAGATCTCGTGGGCATCTTCGAGCGAGAGGAGGATCGAGAGCGACTCAGGAGTCGTGACGAGGGCCTCTGGCCAGTTCTCCCGCAGCCGTCGGCGGTCGGCGGCCGACGTGTCACCGGTACGGAGGCCGACCCGCCAGCGCTGGCCGAGCCAGTCGCGGAGATCAGCGAGCGGCTGTTCGAGCGCGGCGACCGTATCGGTGGCGAGCGCGCGGAGGGGCGTGATCCAGACGACGCGCAGTCCGCGGCCGCCACGTGCGCGCGAGCGGGCGAGCGCTCCCAGCCAGGCGGCGAGCGTCTTGCCTGTGCCGGTGGGAGCATGCACCAGGCCGCTCTCTCCGGCAGCGCAGCCGCGCCACACGTCTTCCTGAAAGGGAAATGGCTCCCAGCCTCGACCCGTGCACCACGCCCGCAACTCCGCCATCGGGTCGTCGTCGCCGCGATCGGTCGTTCTCCGGTGAGCCACGATGCGAGTGCCGGTCATGCCGTCATCCCCGGAGAGGAAGGCGTCTCGATCATCTGCTCGATGTCGGCCAGTCGCCCCGCATCCTGCGGCTCCTTGTCGCGCCGCCACCGGGCGATCCGGGGGAACCGCACCGCCACGCCCGACTTGTGCCGCGTCGACCGCGACACACCCTCGAACGACAACTGGAAGACGAGCGTGGGCTGCACGACCCGGACGGGGCCGTGCTTCTCGAGCGTGGTGGACCGCACGATCCGATCGACCTCGACGATCTCTGCGTCGGAAAGCCCCGAGTAGGCCTTGGCGATCGGCACGAGCCTGTCGCCGTGCCAGACTCCCAGTGTGTAGTCGGTGTGAAGCCCGGCCCGACGGCCGTGGCCGGCCTGGGCGTAGAGGAGCACCGCGTCGATCTCCAGCGGCTCGATCTTCCACTTCCACCAGTCGCCGCGGGTGCGGCCGACGGCATAGGAACTCGCCCGCCGTTTCAGCATCAGTCCTTCCACGCCCCGCTGCCGGGACGTGCCGCGGGCGGCGGCGAGTGCGTCCCACGAGTCGCCGGTCACGCAGGGAGAGAGGAAGAGCCGTCGCAACCTGTCTTCCGACGTTGATTCTGGAAACGAGGTCGCGGTATCGAGCAGATGCGTGAATGAGTGGGGCACGAGCTGTTCAAGGAGCGCCCGCCGGTGCGCGAGCGGTTCGTTTCGCAGATCCTGTCCCTCGGCCTCGAGGAGATCGTAGGCCACGAACACGCAGGGGATCTCGGCGAGCACCTGCTTGGTCACGCGGCGACGGCTGGCCCGCCTCGAGAGCGACGCGAAGGGAAGGAGATGGCGATCGCGGACGGCCAGCAGCTCGCCGTCGAGCACGGTGCCGGCCGGGATCGCGACCGCGGCAGCGACGATCTCGGGAAAGGCCTCGTTCACGAGTTCCTCGCCGCGGCTCCAGATGGCGGCATCATCTCCCCGCCGTACGACCTGCGCTCGCATGCCGTCCCACTTCCATTCGGCCTGCCAGTCCGTGACGGGGCCGAGCGCTGCCACATCGCCTTCCAGCGGGGAGGCGAGAAAGAATGGATACGGGCGGCGGCTATCGGCCTCGGTCTCGTCGGGGGAGAGCAGGGCGGCGAACTGTTCCGCCGTTTCGGTTGGTCGGCCCATCAGCCGGTGGGCCATGACGGCCGGGTCGAGCCCTGCCACCTCGGCGAGCGCCCGGGCGACGAGCGTCTTGGAGACGCCCACGCGACAGCCGCCGGTCAACAGTTTGTGCCAGACGATCCGCTCGCGGGCCGCCAGCCGCTGCCAGACACGCTCCACGATGGCCCGCCTGGCCGTGTCGTCTTCAGCCTGCTGGAGCGCGTGCACGGTCGATTGCATGCACGCGGCGAGGCCAAGATCGACACGCTCTGCCTCCGCACTCGGCGGCGGCAGCACGAGTGCGATCGTCTCAGCGAGGTCGCCCACATGGGCATAACACTCCTCGACAAGCCAGGCCGGCAGCCCGGCCGACTCGGCGGCCCACTGCCGCAACAGTGTGAGCGACACCGCCCGCCCCTGCCGCCCGCCGGAGAGCACGCCGAGGGCGACCGCCGCGTCTTCGTGCGGCGCGGCCGCGAAGTAGTCGCGCAGTGCCGCCACCTTCTCGTTCGTGCTCGTCGTGCCATCGAGCCGCCAGTAGAGGTCGGTGAACTGTTTCACGCCTCGCCTCCAGCGGCCTCGTCGTCGGTAGATCCATCGTCATCAGCATCGCTAACCGTCTCACCGGTGAACTTCGTGGCGAGGGTGTCGGCGTCGAGACCCCGCTCCCGTAACAAGCGGGAAAGTGGCTCGGAGAAGCCGTGGGTAGCGAGTACGCGTTGGGCGCCGGTCGCGGCGATCGCCTGCATGAGCCCCGGGAAGTCGGCATGATCGGAGACGACGAACCCGCGGTCGAACCCGCGACGCCGGCGGACGCCCCGCAGCATCATCCACCCCGACGCCATCGCCACACTCGTCTCGCCGAAGACCCGCAGCCACCGGCTGCCTGCAGCGCTCGGCGGAGCGAGCACCATGGCCCGGCCGTCGCCGACACGGCGGGCGCGGGGGGGCACGCGGTCGATCGGCGGCAGCCGCACGCCGCTCGCCCGATACTGCTCGACCATTTTCATGACGGCGCCGTGGGCCACGATCGGGCCGATCGACGGGTCGAGCAGGGCGGCCAGCCGCTGCGCCTTGCCGAGCGCATAGGCGAAGATCACGCTCGACCGCCCGGCGTCGCGGTTGCTCCGCCACCAGGCGTTGATCTCGGCTGCCACGCTCGTCGGATCCGGCCAGCGGTAGACCGGCAGTCCAAACGTCGACTCCGTCACGAACACGTCGCAACGCACCGGCTCGAACGCCGCGCAGGTGGGATCGGCTTCGAGCTTGTAGTCGCCGGTGACGACCCAGGTCTGGCCGCCGTGATGCACGCGGACCTGCGCGGAGCCGAGCACATGGCCGGCCGGATGGAGCGAGACCTCGACACCGTTGATCGACAGCGACTCGCCGTAGCGCAGCGTATCGATCGCCGCCCCGCCGCCGAGCCGTGTTCGGAGCACGAGTTTGCCGGGAGCGGCGCAGAGATACCGATCGCTGCCCGCCCGGGCATGGTCGGCGTGGGCGTGGGTGATGATGGCGCGGCCCACCCGCCGCCAGGGGTCGACGTAAAAATCGCCCCTCGGGCAGTAGAGACCCGCAGTTGTGAGTTCGAGCAGATCGGACACGGAATGGCTCTTCTGGATTCGGAGCCATGCCCGCCCGCGTTTCGGCTAGAGCGCATCCGGCCGATGTGAATCGCCGGCTCGGGGACGGCAAAAGTCTCGTCGCGGGGCGAGGATACGCCCGACGCTCCTCGAGCGTTCGCCGACCCCCTCGCCTACCGTGTTCGGCTCGGCAGATCGTAGCTACAGCTATCCTGAATCCGCTCTAACGATAGGCCTGCGAGCCGACGGCGGGGAAGCGGTAGCCGCCGAATCCGAAGGGAGCGTAGGTCGGCCAGTCGCCGGGGACGACCCCCGGCGGGGTGCCGTACATTTTCCAGGTGGGGGTGCGGGGATTCGTCGGGGGTACGAAATAGCGGGGCCGACGGCGGATTCCTGTAACGTAAGGGGAGCGGCCTGGCTCGTACGGGGCCTGGTTTTGTGGCTCGCCGTGGGAGAGCGGCTTCGGGTCGCCGACGCGGCTCTGCGGCTGGCCCGCCTCGGCCGCCGTCGCGGCGACGATGGCAATGCAGACCATCGTCCAACTGACGTGTTTCCAGCCTGCGATCCGCAAATGGGCCATCGTGCTCATGCTCCTTGCTCGTGTCATCGACGGAAGGCCGGGCAGTTCTGGCGACAATGTCCTCCGGCGCGGGCTGTAGCGATCATTCGGCCTGGACGGCGGGTCGTTCGAGGCCAGCCCAGGTGATCGTCACCGGCATGCCGAAGACCTTTTCAAAGAGTTCCGTGCGGCGCTCGGCTCCCCAGATGTCGACCTGCGGCTCGGCGTCGGCGATGACGTCGAGCACGACGCGTTGGGGCTCGATCTGCACCTTCACGTCCTTCACCTGCTGCGACCGGCTCCGGTCGAGCCCACCGGCCAGCCGGAGGATGCCCGCCATCCGCTGCACACGCTGCTGCTCCTCCGAGGAAAGCCGGGAGAAGTTTTCATGCTTCCGCTTCGGCAGGGCCCCGCGATGGTACCGGGCCACGTTGGCGATGATCTCGAGGTCGTGCCCGCGGATGCCTGGAATCCGGCTGTTGCGGATCAGGTGGTAGCTGTGCTTGTGGTGCTGGTCGTAATTGATCACGTAGCCGACGTCCTGCAGCCGGGCCGCCCACTCGAGCAGCTGGCGATCGTCGGGTGAGAGCCCGAATGGCTCTGCCAGTTGGGCGAAAATCCGGCCCGCCAACGTGGCCACCGTGCGGCCATGCTCGAGCTCGCCTGAGCAGGCGGCGGCCAGCTTCTCGATCGCGGCCTCGCGGAGCAACGGATCATCCTCCGGGCCGCCCATCGCCTCGTCGATCATCTCGCGGACGAGGCCGTCGCGCACGCCCCGGGTGTGAATGACGAGCGTGTTGACACGAAACCGCTTCATCAACGCGTCGACGATCGAGAGGCCGGCGATGATGATGTCGGCGCGATCGGGCGTCATGCCCGCCATGCCGCGGCGGGCGCGGAGTGGGATCTTCCGCAGCCGGTCGAGCAGGTGGCGAACCTCCGCGTGCGATGCCTTGTAGCCGGCGACGGGAATATCGAACTCTCGCTTCGAGGCCATCAGCAGTTCGGCGAGCGTGGTGAACGTGCCACCGCAGCCGACAAGAAAATGGGGCGCGAAGAGCGGCTTCGTTGTCTGCCGCTTCAGGCAGTCGGCGATCTCCTGCTCCATGCGGGCGACATCTTTTTGAAAGTCATCGCTCGGGGCACCCTCGCCGAGGCCAAACTGCTCGGTGAGCCGCACAACGCCCAACGGCGTGGAGAAGATCGCCTCGATGAGGTTGCCCGTGCCGAAGACGATCTCGGTGCTGCCGCCACCGATGTCGGCGACGACCACGTTGCGGCCGGTGAGGTCGAAGGCCCGTTGCACGCTCATGAAGGCGAGTTGGGCTTCCCGCTCGCCGGAGATCACCTCCACCTCCAGCCCCACCTGCTCGCGGACACGGCGGCAGAAGTCGGGGCCGTTGCGGGCCTCGCGGACCGCACATGTGGCGATCGTCCGCAGGCTGGTCACCTGGAAGCCCGCGGCGATCGTCTTGAAGGTTCCGAGGGCCTGGATCGTCCGCTCCATCGCCTCGGCATCGAGCCCGCCTTCCGTCGACATGCTCTTCCCAAGGCGAGTCGGCTCCCGCTCCTCGTCGAGAATCCGGTAGGTGCCGCCCCGCAGAGCTTCGGCTACCATCAGCCGCACGCTGTTGGAGCCGATGTCGATCGCGCCCAGTCGGCAGGCCATGTCGGCTGAGAGGAAAATCTGTTTGTCCTCGACCGCCGGCTTCCTGAGCGTCGGATGAGGACTCATTTCGTGTGCCTGGGCGGCGGTCGTCGCGTCGTTCATACGGATCCCTCGAAACGGACTTCCTGATGATACCTTGGGCGGGCCGCCGAGACGTGTAGACTCGCGAAGCTCGCCATGCCTGTGAACCCCTCCCCGATGCCGGCCAGCCTTCAGCCCTGGATCGTCTACGCCACCGATCGCTGGATCGACCCGCCGGCCGCGTGTGGCGTGACGGTCGGGAATTTCGACGGAGTGCACCTTGGGCATGCCGAGATTATCCGTCGGCTGGTGGCGGCGGCCCGCAGCCGGGACATACCGGCCGTCGTGCTCACATTCGACCCGCACCCGGCCGCGATCGTGCGGCCCACGGCCGTTCCCCCGCCCCTCACGACGATCCCTCGCCGCGCTGAACTGCTGTTGGCGCTCGGAGTGGATGCCGTGCTGGTGCAGCCGGCCGATACGGCGCTCATGGCCCTTTCTGCCGAGCAGTTTTTTGGCAATGTGTTGCGGACGCGGCTGGGGGCAGCGGCGATCGTCGAGGGGGCCGACTTTCGCTTCGGGTCCGGCCGGCAGGGTGATATCGCGCTCCTCGAATGGCTCTGCCGCGGCGCGGGCGTGTCGCTCGACGTGGTGCCGCCTGTGATCGTGGAGCATGCGGCGGTGTCGAGTTCGCGACTCCGTGACCTAGTGGCCGCCGGCCGGGTCGCTGAGGCGGCGGCGCTCGCCACGGCTCCCTACCGGCTCACCGGGATCGTGATCGAGGGCGCGAAGCGGGGTGGGCCACTTGGCTTCCCCACGGCCAACCTCGGTTCGATCGCGACGGTCCTGCCCGGCCAGGGTGTCTATGCCGGATGGGCGACGGTCGGCGGCAGGGCCGCACGGCATCCCGCCGCGATCCATATCGGGCCCAATGTGTCTTTTGGTGCCGAGGCCGTTTCGGTCGAGGCGCACCTGATCGGCTATCGTGGAGATCTCTATGGCGCAACGCTCCACGTTGACTTCCTCACGCGGCTGCGCGACACTCACCGTTTTCCGTCGATCGACGAACTCACCAGGCAGCTTTCGATCGACGTGGCCCGGGCGGCTGAGATCGCGCGGGAACAGTGACCACTGCGAAGGCAGTACCGTCTGCGAAAGGACATCGTGATGCGGCTGGACTGGGCATCCCTCTTGGAAATCCTGCGGGGCAGCGACCGCGTCTGCCTCACGAGCCACATCCGGCCCGACTGCGACGCGCTCGGCAGCGAGCTGGGGATGGCTGGCATCCTGATGGCCCTCGGCAAGGACGTGCGGGTGGTCAATGCCCAGGCCACGCCGGCCTCGCTCCGCTGGATTGATCCTGCCGGGAAGCTCGAGTCGCTCGCCGAGAAGGTGAAGCCCGCCGATCTGGCCGACCGGGATCTCTTCATCGTCGTCGACACCAGCGCCTGGGCGCAGCTCGGCGACATGGGAGCCGTGCTCAAGGCCCACCGTGAGCGGGTGGTGGTGGTCGATCACCATGTGAGCGAGGATGACATCTGCGACCGGTGGTTCAAGGACACGGCCGCCGAGGCGACTGCCCGCATCATCTACGAGATCGCCCAACGGCTTCGGGTGCCGCTCACGCCCGAGATCGCCACGCCGATTTATGCGGGGCTCGTCACCGACACCGGCGGCTTCCGGTTTCCGTCGGTCTCCGGCGAGACCTTTCGCATCGCCGCCCGGCTCGTCGACGCCGGGGCCAGCCCTCCGTTCATCTACCGTGAGCTGATGGAGCAGGATTCACTCCCCCGGCTCCACCTCGTGGGCCGCACGCTTTCCGGGGCGACCACGTCGCACGACGGCGCCGTGATCACGTCGACCGTTCGACAGGCCGACATCAAGGCGGTGCACGCGTTGCCGAGCGACACCGAAGATCTCATCAATCTCACCCTCGCCGTGAAGGGGACGCAGCTGGCGGCGATCCTCATCGAGCAGCCCGACGGACGAACGAAGGTCAGCTTCCGCAGCCGCAGCCACGTCGACTGTAGCGCGCTTGCTGGACGGTTCGGCGGCGGTGGCCACAAGGCGGCGGCTGGGGCCATCATCGATGGGCCGTTCGATGACGCCTACCAGCACGTGGCGGCGGCCGTGGACGAGGCCTGGCGGAACCAATAAATTGTCGGTTCAACATCGGAGTCGCAGCGATGGCGGACGAACGACGCGGGTTTCTCACCAAACTGTTGGCGATGGTCTGCGGCGGCGTCGCTGTCGTGCCCCCGGTGGCCGCCGGCCTGTGGGCCTTTCTCGACCCCCTCTCCCGCCGGAGCGGCGCCGCAAAATTTTTGCCCGTCACTGAACTGTCGGCGGTGCCGGATGACGGCATCCCCCGCCAGTTTGCCGTGATCTCCGACCGCGTCGATGCCTGGACCGGCTTCGCCGCCGAGCCGATCGGGGCCGTCTATCTGCGGCGTGACAAGGGCTCTGACACGGTCGAGGCTCTCTCGGCCACCTGCCCCCACGCCGGCTGCTTCGTGGAGATGGCCGACGCCAACCGCTGCTTCCGCTGCCCCTGCCACAACAGTTCGTTCACGCTCGACGGCGGCATCGTGCATCCGAGCCCCAGCCCCCGGCCGATGGACGGCTTGGAGTGCCGTGTCGGCAAGAACGGCCAGGTCGAGGTGAAGTTTGAGAAGTTTCGGGCCGGCATCGCCGACAAGGTGGCAAACGCATGAGCACGCATGCCAATCGGGGCCAGAAACAAGCTTCCCAGGCGGGCTCGCGCCGCGGCCTGCTTGGGCAACTGGCTGACTTCCTCGACGACCGCACCGGATTTCGGTCAGTCGTCCACGAGGCGCTCTACGAGCGGGTGCCAGGCGGGGCCCGCTGGCGGTACGTCTGGGGCAGCACGCTTGTCTTCGCCTTCATGACGCAGCTCATTACCGGGCTTTTTCTCTGGGCCAGCTATTCGGCCAGTGCCCAGACGGCGTGGGAAAGCGTCTACTACATCCAGCACGAGATGACCGGCGGTTGGCTGCTCCGCGGCATCCATCACTTCATGGCCCAGGCGATGGTCGTGCTGCTCGCCCTCCATCTCCTGCAGGTGGTGATCGACGGGGCCTACCGGGCGCCCCGCGAGGTGAACTTCTGGCTCGGGCTCATTCTGATGATGCTCGTGCTCGGGATGGCGCTGACCGGCTACCTGCTGCCCTGGGATCAGAAGGGATATTGGGCCACGATCGTGGCGACCAACCTCGCCGGCATCGTGCCGGTGCTGGGGCCCTCGATTCAGCAGCTCGTCATCGGCGGCAACGAATATGGCCATCACACGCTGACCCGTTTTTTCGCCATCCACGCCGGCTTCCTTCCCGGGGCGCTGATCGTGATGCTCGTCGTCCATCTGACGCTGTTCCGCAAGCACGGCCTCCATGCCAAGCAGCCGATCACCAAGCCCGATGCCATGTTTTGGCCAGATCAGGTGCTCAAGGACGCGGTGGCGATGCTGGCCGTGATGGCCGTCGTGCTCGGCGTGATTCTCATGCCGGCGCTGAAGGCGATGCTTGCCGGTGAGCCGATCGACCCGGGGCATCTGGGCGCCGAACTTGGCGCACCGGCCGATCCGTCGCTTCCCTATGCCGCCGCCCGACCGGAGTGGTACTTCCTGTTTCTGTTTCAGTTCCTGAAGGTCTTCGAGGGCTGGGGAGCCACGGGGGAATTTCTCGGGGCGATCGTGGTGCCCGGACTGATCATGGGCGTGATGTTCCTGATGCCGATCATCGGCCGCTGGAACCTCGGCCACCGTTTCAATGTGGTCTTCACGCTGGCGATCCTCGCCGGCGCCGGCCTGCTCACGGCGTTGGCCCTCAACGAAGACTATTACGCTCTCTGGGTCGACAAGGCTTCGCTCGCCGACGCCGAGGCGGTCTACGACGAAACCGGCGGCGACGAGGAGAAACTCGCCGCAGCGGTGGGCAACGACCCGGCCAAGGTCGCCGCCATGAAGAAGCAGTGGCACACACTCGAAAAAGTGCGACGCTCGCAGGCCTTCCTCGCTGCCGCCCACCAGGCGAAGCTCGACGCAGCCCGCGCGATCGAACTGGCCGGACGCCCCGAACGCATCCCGCCGGCCGGCATGCTCGAACTGCTTCGCAGCGATCCGAAGATGCAGGGGCCGCTGCTCTTCGCCCAGCACTGCGCGAGCTGCCATGCCCATGTCGATCCCCAGGCTCCCGAGGCAGCAGCCCAGTTTGCGAAGGCCTCGGCCGCCAACCTCTTCGGCTTTGGCACGGTCGGCTGGGCCCGCGGCCTGCTCGATCCGGATCAGGTCGGCGGCCCGGCGTACTTTGGCAACACCGCCCACAAGGAAGGCGACATGGTGTCGTACGTCACGGGCGACATGACCGATGCCGACACCTGGAGCAAGGATCAGGTCGAGGCCGTCATTGTGGCGCTCGCTGCCGAGGCCGGCCTGCCCGACCCGCAGGCTCATCAGGAACTCGTCGCGGAAGGACGGAAACTGATCGCCGACAGTGACCGCTGCGGCAGTTGTCACCGGTTTGGCGACAATGAAATGGATCTCGGTACGGCTCCCGACCTCACCGGCTGGGGATCCCGGGAGTGGCTCGTCGGCATCATCAATGATCCCACGCACGAGCGGTTCTACGGCGACTCCAACGACCGGATGCCGAGCTTCGGCGTTGCGGAGGAGGGGGCGGCGCCGATGCTCACGTCACAGCAGGTGGGCCTCATCGCCGATTGGCTGCGGGAGACCTGGTACCGCCCCGCCATGCATGTGGCGGGGCACTGATCGAGCGGGGTGCGATTGACGCTCCGGGAGCACCGAAGTAGCGTCTTGGCTATGACGCGTCGCGCGGCACATCTGCTTGTTCTCTTCACGGCATCATCCGCGATGCTGGTCGGAATGCCGCTGCTCTCGGCTGCTCTGACGCATGATCCATGGCCGGATGCCTCGGTTTCTGCCGCGAGTCCCGAGTACGACATGGCGGGCGAATCCCGTGGTGAAAGTGTCGAAGAAGAGCGGGAGGAAGAGGTCGAGTCGAAGATGCACCTCTTCGCCACTCGGGTGGCCGGTGAGTCGACCGACATACGCCTAAGTGGGATCGCATCGCCGAGCGTTGCGCTGATGCGGTCCGGATCGCGACTGTCGATCGGCACGAGCCGCGGCCCCCCTGCTGCCTGAGGCCGCTGGTCGCGACGGCGCGGTCCGGAGGCCTCCGTGTTGTTCCAGGCGGAATGGCTTGGCGGCGGCGTGGTGAACGCACTGCAAGCCGTGACCGATGTCCTCTGGCGTGTGGTGCCTTCATGTCCTCGCCGCTCGTTCGCGACCAGATCGCCGAGATGATTGCCAAGACGGCCGCTCTCCTGCCCACGCAGGGGCCGATCGACGTCTTCGTGGCACAAAACATCCTTCAGGGCTTCGAAGATCGTCCGTTCGAAGAGGCACTCATCGAGGCCGCACAGACGTTCGACACCGAGCCGTTCCTGCCCGAGTCCGTCTATCGCGAGGAGTTCACGCGGGGGCGCATCCATCGTGTCGACCTGGAAGCGGCGCTCGACGCCGACCTCGGCGTGGAAGGCGACGAAGCGCTCGCGGGCGGTCGTATCACGCGGCGGATGGTGCTCTTGGCACTTCTCGAACATCCGGTTCATCAGGAGGATGACACCGCCGTCCGCTGGACGCTCGCCGAGCAACAGCCCTTCCGCGGCGAAGACGCCCAGGACCTGTGGCGCGCCTGCCTGGAGGCGGTGTCGCTCTTTCGGCCGGCGGTGATTCATGTCAGGCCACCGGTGCGGCCCCGCGACCTCATCGTCGGAGTGGATCCCCGGCTCGATCCTGATGTCCTTGTCCATCCGCTCCTGATCCGCTTGTGTGCGGCGTTTCTCGATCAGGGTGTGGCCGCCTGGCCGATGCCGAGGCGTGATCGTGGTCTGTTCGAGGCTGCGGCTGGTCTTCATGACTGGTCCTGGGGGCCGACGGAGCCCTGGAGCATGCGGCTTCCGTCCGCATTCGCTGCGGCTCGTGACAGGCATCCGCTCGATGTCATCGCCGTGGAACTCGATCAGCTCGGCGTGCCTGTGGCAGGGCGTGACGAGGTGATCTCCAGGTCGCTGCTGGCGCTGCGGGGATGGGCTGCCATGATGCATCAGTTGGAACAGCGGCCGGACCGCACGCCGGTCCACCGGGTACCGGCGCGACTCGTCGACTTCCTCGCCCTCCGGCTGGTCATCGACCGGGTGGCTACGCAGTGGGTGGCATCCCGCATGGGCCACCGCGGGGACCTGAATGGCCTGTGGACCGAACTGCGGGACCGGTATCCGCCCCGCCGTGGCCCCGGCAGCGTCGCCCGCGCCTTTCTCCTTTGTCAGGTGGCGCGGCTCGTCGGGCTTACCGGCGCCGATATCCGCAGCCTCGACGAAGCCGAACTCGTGCAGGTGGAACGGGTCGTCTGCGGGTTCGACGCTGTCACGCGACGACGTCTGTTCCACCAGGCCTACGAGCGCCGCCATCGCATCGTCATGCTCGATGCCCTTGCCGCTCACGATATCGCTTCTGGTGCGCCTCGGGACGGGCGGCCCGGCATCCAGGCGGTGTTTTGCATGGACGACCGCTGTGAATCGCTGCGTCGGCACCTGGAAGAGCAGGGGGCGGCGATCGAGACCTTCGGGGCCGCCGGGTTCTTTTTCGTGCCGATGTACTACCGTGGCATCGACGACTGGCACGCCACGCCACTGTGCCCGATTGTCGTGCGGCCGGAGCATGTCGTTCTGGAAGTGCCAGAGGAGGTTGCTGTCGGCAGGCAGCGAGTGAGGCGCACCGTGCGAAGGCTGGTTGGCCGCGTCTTCGGGAGCCTTGCCGCCGGAAATCGCACGTTGTTTGCCGGCGGCCTCCTGACCGCCGTCGGTGGAGCGCTGGCCGCGCTTCCATTGGTCGCCCGGGTCGTGTTTCCGCGGCTTACGGAACGACTGGCCGCGATGATGACCGGCTGTGGCCGCGATCGCGTGGCGACGCGGCTGCTGCTGGAGCGTCGCGACAACCATCGGCATGCCGACGGCACGCTCGACGGCTTCACCATCGAGGAGATGGTGGGGATGGTCCGCCGCCTTTTGGAAGACGCCGGGTTGACGTCACGCTTTGCCAGGCTGGTTGTGCTGCTTGGTCACGGGTCGACGAGTCTCAACAATCCGCATGAGAGCGCCCATGACTGTGGCGCATGCGGCGGCGGGAAAGGTGGCGCCAACGCCAGGGCTTTTGCGATGATGGCGAACGATCCGAACGTGCGGCAACTGTTCGCCGAGGCTGGGCTGACCATTCCCTCCGACACTGTGTTCGTCGGCGGCATGCACGATACCTGCTCCGATGCGGTTGTGTTCTACGATCGAGACCGGATTCCAGAGACGCACCGCGAGGAATTCGCCAGGTTCGCCATGGCTTTGGAGCAGGCCCGCGGCGCCGACGCCCAGGAACGGTGCCGGCGGTTTGACGCCGTTGCGCCGGATGTGAGACCCGCCGAGGCATTGCGGCATGTGGAAGGACGGGCAGCCGATCTGGCCCAGGCTCGTCCCGAACTTGGACATGCCACCAACTCGATGTGCATCATCGGGCGGCGGTGGCGAACCCGTGGCCTGTTTCTCGACCGTCGGGCATTTCTCGTCTCCTATGAACCCGATGCCGACCTCGACGGAGTCATTCTGACGAGGTCATTGGCGGCAGTCGGCCCGGTTGGAGCCGGCATCAACCTCGCCTACACGCTCTCACGGATCGATCCGATCGGCTATGGCTGCGGAACCAAGCTTCCGCACAACATCACCGGGTTGATCGGTGTGATGGACGGCCACGCCAGTGATCTGCGAACCGGTCTCCCGTGGCAGATGATCGAGATCCACGAGCCGCTGCGCCTGCTTCTGATCATCGACGCGCCAGCGGAGCGAATCCTCATGGCAGTGTCGCAGCTGCCGGCCGTGGAGCGGCTCGTGAGGAACCAGTGGGCGCAGCTAGCCTGCTGGCACGCTCCCGGCACTGGGCTTTCGATGTTTGATGGGAAACGCTTTGTTCCTTATGAGCCGGAATCATCACGGATCGCGGTGGTTGATCGGTCGGTCGATTGGTTCGGTGGCCGGCGTGGACATCTTCCACCGGCTCGCACGATGGCCGCGCTCAGGGGAGAACGGCGATGAATCTCAACAGCATCCACGATCTGGTGGCCCTGCTCGTCGTGGCCCAGTTGGCGGCACCGACGCTGGCGCTGGTGGCCATTGGGATCCCTCTGGTCGCCGGCCGGTCCCTTCGGGAGCAGACCACGAGCGGGCTGGTGGGGGCCAGCTTTGCCATCGCCTTCGTCGCCTCGCTGGTCATGCTCGCCGTGCTGGCCGGGCGGGGATTCACGCCGGAGATCGTCCACCTCGGCACCTGGTTTGCGGTGGGGCACCATGAGGCGACGATCGACCTCGTGGCCGACGGTCTCTCCGTTCCCTACGTCTGCTTCTCCACGGGCCTGTGCCTGCTGGTCAACGCCTTTGCCCGGAAGTATCTCCATCGTGAGCCCGGCTTCACCCGCTTCTTCATGCTTCTGGTCCTCTTCGGGCTCGGTATGAACCTCATGGTGCTGGCCGGCAGCATCGACGTCCTCTTCGCCGGCTGGGAATTCATCGGCATCTCCTCGATGCTCCTCATCGGCTTCTTTCATGAGCGGGCCAACGCCGTGCAGGCGGCCGTGCGGGCCTTTGTCACCTACCGGATCTGCGATGCCGGGATTCTGGCCGCTGGCGTGGTCATCCATGCGGCGGTCGGCTCGGGCGACTTCGACAAATTGTTCCACGGTGCGTGGCCGCAGGCGGCCTGTCTCGTGCCGTCATCGACGGCGGCGATCATCTCGTTGCTCTTGATCTTCGCGGCCCTCGGCAAGACGGCTCAGGTGCCGTTTTCAGGCTGGCTGCCTCGGGCCATGGAGGGACCGACACCCTCGAGCGCGATCTTCTACGGTGCGCTATCGATCCACGCCGGCGCCTACGTGTTGCTCCGCTGTGAAGCACTGCTCGATGCCGCTCCCGCCGTGGGCTGGGTGCTCGTGGTCATCGGCGGCGGAACGGCCCTGCATGCGAACGTCGTCGGTCGGGTGCAGACCGACTTGAAGAGCATGCTCGCGTATGGCTCGATGATGCAGGCCGGGCTCATCTTCGTGGAGATCGGCCTGGGGTGGCGGGTGATCCCGCTGGTGCACGTCGTCAGCCATGCGATCCTCCGCAGCCTCCAGATATTGCGGTCGCCCTCGGCGCTGCACGATCGCCATGCCTTGGCCGCGGCGTTGGGAGGAGAGCCGGGGAGTACCCGCCCCTGGCTGCCGCTGCTGCCGGAGGCGTGGCGGGCGGCCCTCTATCGCGTGGCGCTCGACCGTGGCTACGAAGAGATGGCGGTGATGCGGTTCATCGTCGAACCGTTCCGAGGCGTCGTCCAGCGGGTCGATGCTGCCGAACGGGCTTGGATCGATTGGCTCGGTGAGCTGCGGCTGCGCCGCTGAGGTGTCCATGTCCACCACGTCGATCGTGCCGATTCTCATCGCTTGCGGCATCGCGGTGGCAGGTCCGCTCGCGGCGGCTGGTGCGGTGCGGCTGCGGTGCTGGCGAGACGCGCCGCGGTGGCCGGCGGTCACCGGGCTGGCGGTATCGGTGGTATCCGGCGTGGCGGTCTGGGCGTGGTGGAGCTCACGCGGCGTCGCCATCGAGTACGGGCCTCGGCTCGGTGGAGGTGCCATGCTCCATGTCGATGGGGTGACGGCGGTGCTGCTTCCATTCGTGGCGGCCTGCTTCGTGGTTGTCATAGGCACCGCTCCGCGGCGTGCTCTCGACGGCCGGGGCACGGCCTGGTTTCTCAGCGGAGCGGCCGCGACCTGCGGTCTCTTTGTTACGGCTCATCCGCTGCTGATCGTCGCGTTGGCCGTCGCCACCGCTATTCCTGTGTGGCGGGCGACGCGTGATGAGCCGGGGGGGCGGCCCGCCGCGCGAGTCTTCGCCATCACGATCGTGGCGAGCCTGTGCTGTCTTGCCATCGGCACTGCCATGATGCTGGCCGATCCACCGTGGGAGCGGGGATCTGGTTGGATCGGGACGATGGGCGGCTGGCTCGTGGCAGTGGCCGTGCTCATGCGTGAGGGCATCGTCCCGTTCCATTTCTGGTTTCCGGCTCTGTTCGCGGGAGCTCCTCTCCACGTTTCGCTGCTGGCGACGGTGCCGCAGGTCGGCAGTTATGCGGCCGTCCGGCTGCTGGTCGGTCATGCCGATGGCGTGCCCAACGAACTGGTGGCGCTGGCCCAATTGGCCCCCTTCACGGCGGTCTATGGCGGGGCCCTGGCCCTCGTGCAGCGGGATCTTCGCCGGCTCATCGGCTATCTCGCGTTCAGCCAGTCGGCCCTCGTGTTGGCCGGCCTCGCCGGCACGCTCCCGATGGAGTTGGCCGGTGGGCTCACGCTCTGGGTCGCCAGCGGCCTCTCGCTGACGGGCATCGGAATCGTTGCTGCTGCGCTCGAGGGGCGGGCCGGCCTGCTGCGGCTCGACCTGCCCCAGGGCCGGTTCTGGGACGCACCTGCGCTGGCCGGTTTCTTTCTCTTCTTTGGTCTTGCCGGGATCGGACTGCCGGGCACGCTGTCGTTCGTGGCCGACGACCTGATCATCGCCGGCAGTCTCGCCGAGCATCTGCATGGAGGCATTCTCGTGATTCTCGCCACGGTCTTCTCCGGCATCGCCGTGATTCGTGGCTGGTTTGGAATCTTCGGCGGCCCCACCATCATCGATGCGCCGCGGCATGCCATCCTGCCGAGAGAGCGGATCGGCATGGCGGTCCTGTTGGCGACGGTCGTCGGGCTGGGCATCATGCCAGGCCCGCTCGTCCGCACTCTGGAGCAGGCCGCCACGACGCTGCTGAGCAAGCGCCACGATGCTCTGTCCCCCGGCACGGAAAGACTTCCCGGAGTCACTGACCATGAACCATGAGCCACGCGAGCATGCCCAGCGCAGCGACGATCATGACGTGCCACGGGGCACGGCGACCGGATTCGTGCGGTTTTTTCGCCCCGATCTCATCAGCGGTTTCTTCGTCTTCCTGATCGCGTTGCCGCTCTCACTGGGCATCGCGATGGCCAGCGGTTTTCCCCCGGTGGCCGGCGTCTTCACGGCCGTGATCGGCGGTCTGCTCACGACATTCATCAGCAATTCCGAACTCACCATCAAGGGCCCGGCAGCGGGGCTGATCGTGATCGTGCTGGGGGCGATGCAATCGTTCGGTTTCACCGCCGGCACCGATCCGACCGCAGACATGGCGGCCTACCGCATGACACTCGCAGTGGCCTGCGTGGCCGGCATCGCGCAGGTGGGTTTCGCCCTGTTACGGGTCGGGAAATTCAGCGAGTTTTTTCCCACGGCCGTTGTCCACGGCATGTTGGCCTCGATCGGCTGCATCATCGTGCTCAAGCAGCTGCCTGCCGTGTTCGGCCAGAAGGCCAGTGGCGAGCCGCTCGAGATTCTTCGCGAACTTCCGGACAAGATTGCCCACCTCAATCCGGAGATCGCGCTGATCGGACTGGTCAGCCTGGCGATCTTGTTCGCCTTTCCGTTTGTCCGGCCACGGCTATGGCCGGCATGGTTGCAGCGGATTCCCGCCCAGGTGCTCGTGCTCCTGGTCGCCGTGCCACTGGGGACGTGGTTCGACCTCTCGCATGAACACACCTACTCCTTCCTGGGCCATGAATACGGGGTGGGCGAATCGTTTCTCGTCAGTGTTCCCGGCAACCTGCTGGCGGCGATCACCCTGCCCGACTTTCACGTGTTCACGGCGGCCGCGACACGGCTGTCGGCCTGGTGGTGGGTGATGCTCTTCGCTCTCGTTGGCAGCATCGAGTCGCTGTTGTCGGCCAAGGCGATCGACCTCGTCGATCCGTGGAAGCGGAAGACGTCGATGGATCGTGATCTGCTGGCGGTCGGCGTCGCGAATGTCGCCGCGGGTGCGCTGGGCGGCCTGCCGATGATTTCGGAAATCGTGCGCAGCAAGGCGAACATCGACAATGGAGGCCGCACGCGTTTTTCCAATTTCTGGCACGCCGTATTTCTCCTCGGATTCGTGGCCCTGGTTCCCGGATTGATTCATCGCATCCCGCTGGCAGCCCTGGCGGCGATGCTCGTCTACACCGGATATCGCCTCGCGTCGCCCCGGGAGTTCATCAACGTCTTCGAGATCGGGGCCGAGCAGTTGGTCATTTTCGTGGCTACCATCATCGGGGTCTTGGTGACCGATCTGCTCATCGGCGTCGGGATCGGCGTGGCCACGAAGTTCATCATCCACGTGATCAACGGCGTGCCGCCGCGGGAGTTCTTCAAGCCCTTTCTCGACGTGACCGAGATCGACGAGTCGACCGTGCAGATCGATGCGGCTGGATCGGCCGTCTTTTCCAACTGGATTCCGTTTCGGCGGCAGATCGAGCAGATCGGGCTGGTGCAACGCAACAACGTCATCGTCAACCTCGCCGGCACGCGTCTGGTGGACAGCAACGTGATGGAGAGGCTGGACGAGCTCGGGGCCGAGTTTTCGCGGTCGGGGCTGCGGCTCGACGTGGTGGGCCTCGAGGAGCATCGCGCGTTCTCCGGCCATCCGTATGCCGCGCGACGCCGGACGATGGCTCCCGAGACAAGCGAGTGAGGCATCCATCCTTGAGCGGATCGTTCCGATCCCGCAGCGGTTTCGCGGGAGTGACCGGCTCGTCAGCCGGCTCTTCCTTCTCTGCGACC
>CAZODJ010000035.1:9218-20792 GCA_964578555.1 uncultured Candidatus Kuenenia sp. | reverse complement strand
GACGCCAACGAATCGCGGCACGACTCGGTTCGCGCCGCAGCGGCCGAAGTATAAAACGGTCGCTGGTTTCGACCCAACCGCAACCGCTCGTCGATTGAAAGCACTCCCCATGACAGCCACCGCCCATGCCAAGCGTCTTGAAGCCCTCATCGCCGCCCAGCAGGCCGAGCGAATCACCGCTCATTCGGCGGTCACGATGCGAGCCTGGCTCACGGAGCCACGCTATGCGGAGTTTGTCGACGAACTGGCCGCACGGATCGATGCCGCAATCAAGGACGCGGCGGCATGGAAGCCGCTCGACGATGTCTATTGGACCGTGATCCCGTTCGGCACCGGCGGCCGCCGCGGCACGATGTTTCCCGTCGGGTCCAACGCGATCAATGACCGCACGATCGGGGAGAGCGCCCAGGGGCTCGCCGACTATGTCCGCGGCGTGCTGCCCGCCGGTGAGACGCCCACCTGCGCGATCGCCTACGACACGCGGCATCGCTCCGAACACTTCGCCCGGCTCTGCACGGAGGTGCTGCTGGCGGCCGGGTTCAAGGTGTTTTTCCTGCGGGGGTTCCGCAGCACGCCCGAGCTCTCCTTTGCCGTGCGGCACACCCAGGCCACCTGCGGCATCATGGTGACGGCCAGCCATAACCCGCCGAGTGATAACGCCGTGAAGGTCTACTGGGCTGGCGGAGTGCAGGTGTTGCCGCCGCACGACAAGGGGATCATCGACCGCGTGATGAAGGTCGACACGGTTCATCGAGAGTCGTTCGAGGCGGGCGTGGCCAGTGGCCGCGTGGTGTTTGTCGAGGAGGAGATCGATCCTGCCTTCGTGGCGGCCGTGCTCAAGCAGGCGGCCCCCGGCCCACGCGACATCTCCATTCTCTACACGCCGCTGCACGGTGTCGGGGCTTCGGCCGTCGTGCCGGTCCTCCGCGGAGCCGGCTTTCAGAAGCTGCGGCTCTACGGACCGCAGGAGAAGCCCGACGGCGACTTTCCCAACGTGCCGGGGCACGTGGCCAATCCTGAAAATCCGGCCGTGCTGAGCGGGCCGATCGAGGAGGCGAGTGCGCGAGGGGATGATCTCGTGATGGCGAGTGATCCCGACTGCGACCGCCTCGGCGCGGCGGCCCCGCTCACGCGGCAGCCGGGCAGCGGCTGGCAGACATTCACAGGGAACCAGATTGGTGCGTTGCTGACCGACTGGGTGCTGGCGAGCCGTCGGAGCCGCGGTGTGCTCGAGCCGACCGATCACGTGATCACAACGCTCGTCACGACCGGCCTCATCCGGCGGATCACGGCTGCATACCACGCAACCACCGTCGACACGCTCCAAGTGGGCTTCAAATGGATCGGCCAGGCAATCGACCAGGCTGGCCCCGAGCATTTCGTCTTCGGCTGCGAGGAATCGCACGGCTATCTGGCGGGAACGCACGTGCGTGACAAAGACGCGAGTGTGGCGGCACTGCTCCTGGCCGAACTCACGGCCAGCCTCAAGGAGGTTGGCCACACGCTCCATCAAAAGCTTGACGAGCTTTTTTGCATGCACGGCTGTCATCTGGAGCGGCAGATCGCGATCACCCTCCCCGGGGCCAGCGGCATGGACCGGATGAAGGAGATCATGGCAACGCTGCGGGCCGAGCCGCCGGTGAAGCTCGGCGGGCTCGACGTGGTTCGCACGCGGGATTATGCGAATCTGACCACGGCGACGCCCGGCACGGCAGCGGTGCCGTTCGCCGGGGCCAAGGGCGATCTGGTCATCTTCGATCTGGCGGGGCTTTCTGACGCAGGATCAGGCGCGCCGGGCCACTTTCCACCGCTCGGCAACGCGGTGGCCGCCCGCCCTTCGGGCACGGAGCCAAAGATCAAGTTTTATCTCTTTGCGGTCGCGCCGCCGTGCTCGTGCGCGGAGCTGCCCGCCGTGAAGCAAGCCCTCGCGGCTCGTCTCGACGCCTTCGAGTACGACCTCCGCCGGCTGGCCGGCGTGTAAAACGGCTGGGCTCGGAGCCCAAAGCTACAATCAAGGCGTGGATGACCTGCCCGATCATGCCGCCGAGACGTTACCCGCCGACACCGATGCCGTGGCGGCCGCCCGTGATCGATCCGCCGCGGCCGAGAAGGTGAGGGGCTTTCCGACGACCCCCGGCGTCTACCTGATGAAAGACGCCGCCGGCCGCGTGATCTACGTCGGCAAGGCGAAGAACCTCCGGGCCCGCGCCGGCAGCTATTTTCTGAAGGCGGCTGCCGAAGACCGCCGCACCGCCGACCTCGTCCGCGAGATTCGCGACATCGACTATCTCGAAGCGGAGAGCGAGGTCGATGCACTCCTCCTGGAGAGCCGGCTCGTCAAGGATGTGCAGCCCCGCTTCAACTCCGACCTCAAGGACGACAAGACCTTCCCCTACCTGCAGATCACGACCCACGAGGATTACCCGCGGGTCGAGTTCACGCGGACACCCAGGCAAAAGGGCGTGAAACTCTACGGGCCTTTCACGAGCGCCGGCAGCCTGCGGGGGGCGATCGTGGTGTTGCAGCGGATCTTCAAGTTTCGCACCTGCACCCTCGACATCGACGCTGACGACCAGCAGTGGCGCTGGTTTCGCCCCTGCCTGCTCGCCTCGATCGACCAGTGCACCGCCCCCTGCAACCTGCGGATCTCGAAGGAGGACTACCGCAAGGACATCAACCGCCTGAAGACGTTTCTCGACGGCGGCAAGAAGCGGCTGCTGGCGGAGATGCGGCAGGACATGCTTGCCGCGTCGGCGCAGCTCGAATTCGAGAAAGCTGCGCGGCTACGGGACGAGATCCGGCTCCTGGAGACGCTCGACAAGCGGGGCGACCTCGAGGAGAACGTGCAGCCGGAGGTGTTTCTCGTCGATCCCAAGAAGGGGCTGGCCGGCCTCGAGAAAGTGCTCGGCCTCAAGCAGCCGCCGCGGGTCATCGAAGGCGTCGACATCGCCCACCTGCACGGCAACGAGACCGTGGCCAGCCTCGTGCAGTTCATCGACGGGCTGCCGTTCAAGCCTGGCTACAAGCGGTATCGCATCAAGACGGTCGACGGCATCGACGACTTCAAGAGCATCCATGAAGTGGTGTCGCGGCGGTTTGCCCGGCTGGCCCGCGAGGGGGCATCGCTGCCCGACATCTTCCTGATCGACGGCGGCAAGGGGCAACTCTCGGCGGCGATGGATGCGGTGGAGTCGCTCGGCGTCGAGCCCCCCTGCATGATCGCGCTGGCCAAGCGGGAGGAGGAGATTTTTCTGCCGGGTCGGAGCGAGCCGCTCCGGCTGTCGCGGGATTCGTTTTCGCTGCGGCTGCTGGAATACGTGCGGGATGAGGCCCACCGGTTTGCGCAGCACTACCACCATCTGCTGCGGTCAAAGCGGTCGGTCGAGTGAGAAAAGGCAGCGGGTGACAGGCCGCGACCGCCCTCCACCAGGAAGCCCCGGGCGCAAGCCCGGGGGCTGCTGCCGCACAGGCCCTACTGCTTTGCTGCCAAAAGACTTAGGACCATTGGGAAACGTTGGAAGGAGGTAGCCGTTTAAAGGGGGATCCGTCCCGCCGGCTGAATCGTTCGTAACCCAATGACCGATCTCGTATAGTAGTGACTTCCGCAGTGTCCCAGGAGGGTGTCCCATGATCGGTGCCTCTGGCGGTCGACCGCGTCGCGAGTTTCTCCAGGTGGGGGCTGTGTCGGGCCTCGGCCTGACGCTTGGTGGCCTCTTCCGAGCCGAGGCGGCTCGAGCCGACGCGAAGTCGTTTCAAACGTTCGCCGGCACGGCCAAGAGCGTGATCCACATCTGGCTGCCGGGCGGGTGGGCCCAGCAGGAGACGTTTGACCCCAAGCCGCTGGCGCCGCTTGAGTACCGTGGCGACATGGGCACCGTCGACACCTGCCTGCCGGGCGTCGTCTTCAACGAGAAGCTTGCCCACACGGCGAAGATTGCCGACCGGATCACCGTCGTGCGGTCGATGACCCACGGCGAGGCTGCCCACGAGCGGGGCACGCACAACATGTTTACGGGCTACCGCCCGAGCCCTGCCCTCACGTTCCCCAGTTTTGGAAGCGTCGTCGCGCATGAACTCGGGCCGCGGGACAATTTGCCGCCGTATGTCTGCCTCCCCAACCTCCCCGCACCCGACGCCGGCGCCGGATATCTCGGCAGCGCCTTCGGGCCATTCACGCTCGGCTCCGACCCGGCGAATCCGAACTTCACCGTTCGTGATCTTGCTCTCCCCGGCGGTGTCGACGCCCAGCGGTTTGCCACGCGGCAGAAGCTCCGCGACATCGTCGGCCGTCACTTCCAGCAGATGGACGACAATGCCAACCTCGAAGCGATGGACGAGTTTTACACACGGGCGTACGACCTGGTGAGCTCGGCCCAGGCCCGGGCGGCGTTCGACATTGCCGCTGAGGCGGCGTCGGTTCGCGACGAATACGGCCGCAACGAGGCCGGGCAGCGGATGCTTCTGGCCCGCCGACTCGTGGAGTCGGGCGTGCGGCTGGTCACGCTCAACTATGGCGGCTGGGACATGCATGCGAAAATCACCGACGGCATCAATCGCACGTTGCCCGCCTTCGACCAGGCCTATGCCACGCTGATCCGCGACCTGGAGCGCCGCGGTCTCCTCGACTCGACGCTCGTGATGGTATCGAGCGAATTCGGTCGCACGCCCAAGATCAACAAGGATGCCGGCCGCGACCATTGGCCGAAGGTGTTTTCGATCGTGCTCGCCGGGGGCGGTATGAAGCGGGGGCTTGTCTACGGATCATCCGACTCCATCGCCGCCGAGCCGGCCGACTCGCCGCTCACTGTCGAGGATCTCGCCACCACGGTCTACCACTGCCTTGGCATCGTGGCCGACAAGGAACTCGTCGCCCCGGGCAACCGGCCGGTCGAGATCGTCGATGGAGGCACGGTCCGCAAAGATCTGCTGGCGTAAGAGGCGCATGCTTTCGCATGCGAATCGGTCATGCCCCGTGGCTTCCTCTCCATCCTGCTCCTTCTCGCCTGTCATGCGACGGCTGTGGCCGCACCGGCCCTGTCGAGGATCGAGCCGCCGGCCGCCCAACGCGGCACCGAACTCGAGATACGAATCTCCGGCGGCGAACTCGAGGAGCCGCAGGAGGTCTTCTTCGAGGAAGGCCACATCGCGGTGAAGGCCGTGGCCGAAGACAAGGGAAATGCCGTCAAGGCGACGCTCGCGATTCCGGCCGACTGCCCGCTCGGTCCGCACCGCATGCGGGTGCGGACGGCCGAAGGCCTGTCCGAACTGCGGATGTTCCACGTTCACGGCTCGGAACAGTCGCAGGAAAAAGAGCCGAACAACGACGCCGATGCGGCGCAGGCGGTCGCGCTGGGAACGGCCGTGTGGGGCACACTCGGCAATGAAGATGTGGATGTCTTCAAAGTTCACCTTCCCGCCGGTGGCCGGATCACGGCGTTCATCGAGGCGGTTTCTCTCGATCAGGAGATGCTCGATCCACACCTCGAAATCGTCGATGCAAATGGCTTCACGCTCGTAGCCTGTGACGATCACCCCCTGCTGGCCCAGGATGCAGCCGTCACCGCGACCGTCGAAAAGGAAGGTGATTACTTTCTCCGTGTTCGTGAAAGCTCGTACCGCGGTGGCAACGCCGTCTATCTGCTGCATGTGGGCGATTTTCCGATTCCACACGTGGCCTGGCCGCCGGGCGGGGCTGCTGGGAGCGAAATGACGGTCGAGTGGATCGGTGACCCGGCGGGGCCGTTTTCCGAAAAAGTCACGTTGGGGACGGCGAAGCTCGATGGCCTGACGCGGGTGCGGCCCGTCCGCGACGGGAAGGCTTCTCCGCTGGCCGTGCCGTTTCGGGTGACGACGGCGCCTGTGACAGCCGTTCCGGAGCCGGCCAACGAGCCGGAACAGGCGCTGAAGGCAACCGCACCGACAGCGGTCATGGGCCGGATGGATGCCACTGACGACGTCGATTGGATTCGCATCGAGGCCCCCAAGGGAAGCAAGTGGAACGTGTCGGGCTGGGGGCGACGCCTCGGGTCACCCATCGACCTGGTCATCAATGCCCACCGCAATGATGACAAGCGGCAACGGATCACTGGCAACGACGATGCCGATGGCCCCGACAGCCTGATGCAGGTGACGGTGCCCGAGGAGGGTTCGTTCCTGCTTCGTGTGAACGACTTTCAGCAACGGGGCGGTCCTGACTTCATCTATTGGATCGACGTCGAGCCCCTCACCCCGAACGTCACGCTCTCGGTGCCGCCCGCCCAGTCGAAAACCCAGCAGCGGCTGGTGGTGGCCGTGCCGCGGGGCAACCGGATGGCGCTCTACTTCAATGCCGCGCGGACCGATTACGGAGATCCGGTGGCACTTGCGGTCGACGGGCTTCCCGCCGGGGTGACCGCGATCACGGCCCCCTTGAAGCAGCCGGCCCCGGGCGGCATCGTCGTGTTCGAGGCCGCCACCGATGCCCCGTGTGGCACGGCCCTGGCAGAGGTCCGTGCAGTACGCGGCGAAGGAGAGGCTGCTGCGGTGGTCGGTGGTCTCCGGCAGGGCACTGAAATGATCTACGGCGATCCCAACCGGACTCCCTATCGCACCGCGATCGGTGATCGGCTCGCGGTGGCCGTCGTCGAAGAGGCGCCGGTGACGATCGAACTGGTGACACCTGCCACGCCCATCGCTCGCCGTGGGGTGCTGGAGTTGAAGGTGAAGGTGCAACGCGCCGCGGACTTTGACGGCAAGGTGCAGCTGGAGTTGCCGTTCAAGCCCCCGGGCATCGGTGCCTCGGCGGTGGAGGTGAAGGAGGGGCAGACGGAGGTGAGCCTGCCACTCAATGCGGCGGCCGATGCGCCGGTTCAAGAGTGGCAGATCGCGGTGGCGGCCAGTCTCGTGCCGGGCGGAGGCGACAAGAAGGATCGGAAGCAGGCCCGCCGGGCGGGCCGCGGAAGTTGGATTTCGAGCCGGCCGGTGACGCTCGCCGTGGTCGAGCCGCTCGTCGAATTGGCTGCCGACAAGGCGGTGGTCGAGCAGGGATCCGAAACAACCCTCGTGTTCAAAGCTACCAAGCCGGCCAGCTTCACGGGGACGGCGAAGGTCCGACTGATGGGCCTCCCGGTGAAGACGGAGGCGCCCGAAGTGGAGTTGGTGCCCGGCAAGGAGGCGATCGAGTTTTCCGTGAAGGTGGCGGCCGACGCCCCAGCGGGGAAGCACGATAATATCTTCTGTCGGATTGAAGTGCCGCAGGGCGAGTCGCTCATGATCCACCAGACGCCGGCGACGTCGCTGCGAATCGACAAGCCGTTGCCCCCTGAGAAGAAGAAGGAGGGAGGCTCATGACCAAGGTGGCATGTTCAGTGTATGCCTGCATCGCGGTGGCGATCGGTCTGAGTGCGGCAGCGAAGGGAGACGACATCGTCTCCATCGAGGTGTACCCGCCCCGGGCCCAACTCGATTCGTCCCGCGACCGCCAGCGGCTCATCGTGCAGGCCGTCCACGCCGATGGACGCACTGAGGACGTGACGTCTGTCGCCACGGTCACGGCCAGCAATCCCGCCCTCGCGGCGATCGAACGGCCCGAAAACCGGATCGTGCTGCGGCCGCAGGCCGATGGTGAGGCTGCGATCCGCGTCGAGCACGCCGGCCACACGAAAGAAATCCCGCTCAAGGTGGTTTCCGCCACATCGGAGCCGCCGCTTTCCTTCCGGCTCGATGTGATGCCCGTCTTCGCCCGCGCCGGCTGCAATATGGGAAGTTGCCACGGCGCGGCCCGCGGGAAGGATGGTTTTCGACTGTCGCTCTTCGGTTTCGATCCCGCCGGTGACTATCAGCGGATTACCCGCGAATTTCCCGGACGTCGCATCGATCCGGGCGATCCTGCCCGCAGCCTGCTCGTGCAGAAGGCGATCGGCGGCGTGCCGCATACCGGAGGCAAACGGTTTGAACTCGACAGCGATTTAGCCGACCGGCTTGTCCGCTGGATTGCGGCCAGCGCCCCCGATGACCCTGGGCCGGTCGCCCAGCTCGTCGGCCTTGATCTCTATCCTCCGACGGCCTTGATCGCGGGGGAGGGCGTGGCCCAGCCCTTCGTCGCCGTGGCCCGGTTTGCCGACGGCACCGACCGCGACGTGACCGACCTCTGCTGGTACGGATCCAACAACGACCCGACGGCGAAGGTTTCGCCCGCCGGAATGGTCACCAGCGGCAATCGCGGCGAAGCGTTCATCATGGCTCGCTACGACACGATCACCGTCGGCCGCTCGCTCGTCGTGGTGCCGAAGGATCTGTCGTTTACATTTCCGCCCCAGGCGGGCCCCACCTGGATCGACGAGCTCGTCAACGCAAAGCTTGCCGCGTTGCGAATCGCCCCCAGCGCGATCTGCGACGACGAAACCTTCCTGCGGCGGGTCACGCTCGACCTGACCGGCCTCGTGCCCGCGCCCGAGGAGCGGGCTGCCTTCCTCGCCGACACGGGTTCCGACAAGCGGGCTCGCGTGGTCGATGAGTTGATGAAGCGCAAGGAATTCGTCGAACTCTGGGTGATGAAGTGGGCCGAGATCCTGCAGATCCGCTCCCAGGGCAACGATGTGAGCCCCAAGGGGGCGATCCTCTACCACCAGTGGCTCGATCAACGGATCGCCGCCAACGAGCCGGTCGACCGGATGGTGCGGGATCTCATCACGGCCAGTGGCGGCACGTTCGAGAATCCGCCCTCCAATTATTTCCAGTTGGAACGCGACACGCTGAAGCTCGCGGAGAACGTCGCTCAGGCGTTCCTCGGCATGCGAATCCAGTGCGCGCAGTGCCACAACCATCCGTTCGACCGCTGGACGATGGACGACTACTACGGCTTTGCCGCCTTCTTCAAGCAGATCGCCCGCAAGCGGGCCGCCGACCCGCGGGAGACGATCGTCTTCGACTCGGGGGCTGGCGACATGAAGCATCCGGTCAGTGGGGCGACCGTGGCGCCCAAGTTCCTCGGCGGTGAAGCGCCGAAGGTGAGCACCGACGATCGCCGCGAGTCGCTCGCTGCCTGGATGACCTCGCCCGACAATCCGTACTTCGCCAAGCACGTCGCCAACATCGCCTGGACGCACTTCTTTGGCCGCGGCATCGTGCACGAGCCGGACGATGCCCGGGTGAGCAACCCGCCCTCGAACGGCCCGCTCCTCGCCGAACTCGGCCGGCGGCTGGCCACCTCGGGCTGGGATTTCCGGGGCCTCGTCCGCGACATCGTCACGTCGCAGACCTACCAGCGGTCGTGCGCGGTGAACGACACCAACAAACTCGATGACACGAATTTTTCCCACGCCGCTGTGCGTCGGATCCGGGCCGAGGTGCTCCTCGACGTGCTGGCACAGGTGACCGACACGAAGAACAAGTTTCCTGGCCTGCCGCTCGGGGCTCGGGCCGTGCAGGTGGCGGATGGCCGGACGACGAATTATTTCTTGACGACCTTTGGGCGGGCGACCCGCGAGGACGTTTGCAGTTGCGCCGTGAAGATGGACCCGAACCTGTCGCAGGCGCTCCACCTGCTCAACGGCGATGCGGCCAACGATCGCATCAAGCAGGGGGGGCTCGTGGCGGCGTGGATCAAAGAGGGCAAGCCCGACGCCGAGATCGTCGATCTGCTCTTTATCCGGTGCTATGGCCGGATGCCGACCGAACAGGAACGGACTGAAACGGTGGCCGCGGTGGCCGCCGCCGGCGATCGTGGGCAGGCCCTCGAGGACGTCTTCTGGGCCCTGCTCAACTCACCAGAGTTCATGTTCAACCACTAGCTATACGCAGGAAAAGCCATCCCTGGCCTTTTCCTGCTTGGGTTGGGCCTCGCCTCCAGCGAGGCCACGTACTGGAGCCCTTCCATGACTGGCGATCGACGTCCTCTTCGTCCTGACGGTCTGCTCGTCGTTGGTTTTGCCCTTTTCGCCGCAGCGTCCAGCGTGGCGGCGGAGGGTGTGCCGACGTTCGAGGAGGACGTGCTGCCGGTGTTTCGTGAGAAATGCTGCAGCTGCCACAACGCCGACAAGCAGGCGGGGGGGCTCGACCTCACGTCATACTCGCGCACGATGGCCGGCGGTTCATCCGGCGAGGTGATCGCCCCCGGCGACGCGGAGGGCTCGTATCTTTGGCAGTTGGCCAGCCACGCCTCCGAGCCGAAGATGCCACCGCAGGCCGATCGCATTCCCGACACGATGCTCGGTGTCATCACGAAATGGATCGCCGGCGGTGCGATCGAACGCAAGGGGGCCGCGCCAGTAGCCAAGAAGGCCGGTGTCTCCCTGGCCCTTGACCCGAAGGCCGTGCTTGCGCCCGATGGTCCGCCGGTCATGCCGCCGCGGCTGTCGCTGCAGGTGGAGTCGCACGGCAGTCGTCCGCTCGCGATCACGGGGCTGGCGGCGTCACCCAACGGCGCTCTTACGGCCGTGGGTGGACGCGGGCAGGTGCTCCTCTACGACACCGGATCGCTTGAGTTCCGTGGGGTGCTTCCTTTTCCTGAGGGCGATGTCAAAACGCTGCGGTTTTCCCGCACTGCGAAACTCCTCGTCGCCGGTGGCGGCGTCGGGGGCAAAAGTGGCCGTGTCGTGATCTGGGACATCGCGTCGGCCAAACGGGTGACCGAACTGGGCGACGAGTATGACGAGGTGCTCGCCGCCGACATCTCGGCCGATCAGCGGGTGGTTGCCCTCGGCGGCCCGCAGAAAGTGGTGCGGCTCATCCGCACGGCCGATGGCGAGGTAGACGCCGAAATCCGCAAGCACACCGATTGGATCACGGCGGTCGAGTTTTCGCCCAACGGCCGGATGCTGGTCACGGGTGATCGCGCCGGCAATGCCTTCCTGTGGGAGACTCGGGGCGCCCGTGAGGATGCCGTGCTCAAGGGACATGGCGGCGGCATCACGGCTGTGTCATGGCGGGGTGACGGCGAAGTGATCGCCACCGCCAGTGAGGACGGCAAGATTCGACTCTGGAACCGTCGCTCGGGTGAGAAGATGAAGGAGTGGGACGCCCATCCGGGCGGCGTGCAGGGCCTGTGCTGGCTGTCCGATGGCCGGCTGGTCAGTTCGGGTCGCGACAAGAAAGCAATCCTCTGGAAGGGCGACGGCGGCAAGGAACGCGACTTCCCCGCGCTTGGTGAGATCGGGCTGCGGGTGGCGGTAACGAGCGACCGCCAGAGGCTCCTCGTGGGAGACCTCGCAGGCACGCTCGCGGTGTTTGCCGTCGACAAGGGTGAACTTGTCGGCACGCCCGACACGAATCCACCGCGGCTTGAAGAGCGACTGAAGGTGGCCGAAGCGGCCTTCAACGAGATCGTCGCCGTAGAAAAAACCTCAGCCCAAAAAGCCGCCGCCACCGCCACCACCATGCAGCTGGCGGAATCGCAGGTGGCCGAGGCACAGAAGGCAGTGGAGGAAGCGAAGAAGATGCTCGAGGCCGCCACGGCCGAACTCGAGGCAGTGAAGGCGAAGCACGCCGCCGCCGCCCAACAGGTCGATCGCTGGAAGGCGGAACTGGAGTTCAGCACCAGTCAGCCATGACCAGCCATGACCAGCCATGACCAGCCATGAGCGACGGTTCGGGGCT
>CAZODJ010000035.1:0-9118 GCA_964578555.1 uncultured Candidatus Kuenenia sp. | reverse complement strand
CAGCCATGACCAGCCATGACCAGCCATGACCAGCCATGAGCGACGGTTCGGGGCTGCCGCTAGCGATTGTGCATATCGCACGACACGCCGCCGGCGGCCGGCACGTAGCAGGCCCGTGCGTAGTCCATCACCATGCGATGAGAACTGAACCGCCAGGCCAGTGAACTGATCGAGTTCATCATCATCTTGATCCACGTGCGTGGCAGGCCGTCGGAGTCCCGCTCGTAAAAGGTCGGGATGACCTCGTTCTCAAGCACTCTGTAGAGAGCCTCAGAGTCGCGACGGTCGGTGATCTCGTCGCGGGCGTGCGTCTCACCACGGCCGATCGCGAAGCCGTTGCGACCGTCGAATGCCTCGGCCCACCAGCCGTCGAGGATCGAGCAGTTGAGTCCGCCGTTGAGCACCACCTTCTGACCGCTCGTGCCCGAGGCTTCCAGCGGCCGCCGTGGATTGTTGAGCCACACGTCGACACCCTGGATGAGGTGCCGACAGACATTGATGTCGTAGTCTTCCACGAAGACGATCCGGCCACCGATGTGGGGATCATGGCGGAGGTTGGCGATCTTGCGGATCAGCGCTTTGCCCGGCTCGTCGGCAGGGTGGGCCTTGCCCGCGAAAATGATCTGAATCGGCCGGTCGGGGTTTGTCACAAGCGGGAGCAGCCGCTCGAGGTCGCCGAGCACGAGGTCGGCCCGCTTGTAGGTGGCAAACCGCCGCGCGAAGCCGATCGTGAGTACGTTGGGATCGAGCACCGTGCGGGCCTGTTCCACCGCCTCGTCACACTCGCCGCGACGGCGGCACTGCCGGCTCAACCGGCGACGGACAAACTGCAGCAACAAATTCTTGAGGGCATAGTGCGTTTCCCAGAGTTCGCCAGGATCGCACTCGTAGATCTTCTGCCAGATGTCGGACTCGCCCATGCGGCGAAACCAGTTGGCAGGGAAGATGCGGTCATAAAGCATGAGCATCTGCCACGAGAGCCAACTCGGCACGTGCACGCCGTTGGTGATGTGGCCGATCGGAACCTCCTCCTCGATCCGCCAAGACCAGAGATTCGACCACATCTTGCGGCTGACATGGCCATGGAGGGCACTCACGGCGTTGGCCCGCCGCGATAGCTTGAGGCCCAGTACGGTCATGCAGAACGGCTCATCGTGATTATGGGGCTCGACACGGCCAAGGCCCATGAGTTGGTCGTGCGAGATACCGAGCGCATCCCGCATCGGGCCGAGGTGCTCCTCCATCAGGCCGCCGTCAAACCGGTCGTGGCCGGCCGGCACCGGTGTGTGCGTGGTGAACACCGTCTGCCGGGCCACCTTGCGGACGGCGTCATCGAATGAGTAGCCGTCGCGGTCCATTCGGCCTCGCACGGCCTCGAGCGTTGCGAAGACGGAATGGCCCTCGTTCAAGTGATAGACGCCTGGCACCACTCCGAGGGCCCGAATCGCCCGCACACCCCCCACGCCGAGCACCAGTTCCTGACGGATCCGGGTGCGCGTGTCGCCGCCGTAAAGCCGACTGGTGAGTTCGCGATCTTCGGGCGAGTTGCCGTCCACGTCGCAGTCGAGCAGGTAGAGATTGACCCGGCCCACGGCCATCTTCCAAACCTGGGCAAAGATCGGCCCCGAGCGAGTGTCGACCTGCACCATGATCGGCTCGCCATCGGCGCCGATGGCCCGCTCGATCGGCAGGAGGTCGACCCGCGACTGGAGGTATTCCTCATGCTGGTAGCCGTCGATGTCGAGCTGCTGCTTGAAATACCCCTGGTTGTAGAAGAGGCCCACCGCCAGCAGCGGGATGCCGAGCCCGCTGGCACTCTTGATATGGTCGCCGGCAAGCACGCCGAGGCCGCCGGAATAGATCGGCACAGACTCGTGGATGCCAAACTCGGCCGAGAAGTAGACGACCGGCTTGGAGCCAAGCACACCGGCGTTGACGTTGCTCCATGTCGAGTCGGCCGCCATGTATTCCTTGAGGCGGCGGTATGCCTGGTTGATCCGGCTGTAGAGCACCAGTTCCGCGGCGCGGGCCTCGAGCCGCTCGGGCGTGAACTCGGCCAGCAGCGCAATGGGGTTGTGATCGAGTTGCCGCCAGCGGATCGGATCGAGCTCGCGGAAGAGGTTGGTCACTTCCGGGTGCCAACTCCACCAGAGGTTGTGAGCCAGTGCCAGGCACTTGTCATAGAGGTTCTGCGGCGAGAGTTCGTCGAGCCGCAGTGGCGTTGGTCCTGACCCCTGAACGGGACCATTCATGGACCGCGAGGCGGCAGGGGCGGGCGAGGCGAGTTCTTCAGCCTGGCTCATGGTCGATTCCTCCGGGCGTGATGTGGAGATGGTGGGAAACCTGCCAGAAGGTTGGGCAGTATACTCCGTCACCAACGCACCAGCGAGCCGCCGAAAAACACGCCATGTTCACGCCGCACGCCCTCGCGCCCGATTCCGCCGCGGTCGGCGGGCTGTGCGCGAGACTTCGCGATCGGGCCGCGGAAACCGCGCGGATCGGCCCGTGGCGGAGCGGTGCGTTTGCGGCCCTCGCCGAATCGGGATGCCTCGCGGGCTTTCTGCCGAGCGACGTAGGTGGCACGTGTGCCAGTGAGCCGGCCCGTCTGGTCGCGTTCACATCGATCGCCGAGGCGTGCCTCACGACGGCCTTGGCGGTTACTCAATGGGCCGCCGCCTGCCGGATCATCGAAGGGGCGGAGGGCGCGACACGCATGGCGTGGCTCCCGCCGCTGGGCCGCGGCGAGACGTTCACGACGGTCGGCATTTCCCAGCTCACGACGAGCCGCCGCCATCTCGGCAAGGCCGCCCTCACCGCGCGGGAGGAGGCCGACGGCTGGCGGCTCGACGGTGAATGTCCGTGGGTGACCGGTGCCGACTCGGTGGACACGATCGTCACCGGGGCCGCCACCGACGACGGCGGCCAACGGTTCTTCGTGGTGGAGACGGCGGCGACCGGCCTCACCGTCGAGCCTCCGCTGGACATGCTCGCCCTGTCAGGGTCGCGGACCTCAGCGGTGCGATGCGCAGGCGTGAGACCGGCGGCGGTGATCACCCCGGCCAAAGGGAACGGTGCCCGTACCGGCGGCCTGGCCACGACAGCCCTGGCCGTGGGGGCCACACGAGCGAGCGTGGCGATCGTCGCTGAGGAAGCGGCGCGGCGTGCCGAACTGGTGCCGATCGTCGAGCAACTGACAGCCGAGGTTGATGGCTTGGCAGCACGGCTCGACGAAGCTGCCCGCACCGGTATCGAGCAGGAAAGCCGCGATCGCCTGCGGGCCGACGCCAATGGCCTCGTGGTGCGGGCGGCTCAGACGGCGCTGGTGGCCTGCAAAGGTGCCGGCTTCGTGCGGGGGCATCTGGCGGAGCGGCTGGTGAGGGAGTCGATGTTCTTCCTGGTGTGGAGCTGCCCGCAGGCGGTGACGCATGCCGTGATGTGCGATCTCGCTGGGGCGGTATAACAGGATTCTCATCGAAACTGGCCTTGCTTCCGGGGTGGGGTAGCGTGTGACATAGTTGGCTCCCCCTGACTGGTTTGGCAGGCCCCGGCATGGATGCCCCGCGTTCGATCGTCATTGTGAAGTTGTCAGCCATCGGCGACGTGCTCCACGCCGTGCCGGCAGCGGTCGCCCTCAAGAGGGCCTTCCCGGCGACGCGGATCGGCTGGGCCGTAGAGGGGCGGGCCGCCGACGTGCTGGCGGGCCACCCGGCGATCGACCACCTTTTCCGGCTGCCGCGGGGCTGGCTGAAATCGCCACGGGCCGTGTGGTCGTTGCGGCAGCAGTTGCGGTCGTTCGCCGCCGACGTCACGATCGATATGCAGGGGCTCTTCAAGAGCATGGTGGCCACAGCCCTCGCCGGCGCCCACACCCGCATCGGCTATGCGAAACCTGAGTCGCGGGAGCAGGCATGGATCGCCTACACCCACGCCATCCGTCCCTCCGCCACTCACATCATGGAGCGGCATTGTGAATTACTCGGCCCGCTTGGAGTCAAACCACGGGCCATCGAATTTGACATGCCCCGCTGGCCGGTAAGCCGCAGCCGTGTGCATGAATGGTTTCGTGAACTACGATTCGACGGGCCTCCCTCGATCATCAACCCGAGCAGCGGTTGGCAATCAAGGCGGTGGCCGACCGAGCGGTTCGCGGCAGTGGCTCGAGAACTCATGCACCGGCATGGTGTCCGATCGCTCGTGGTATGGGGAGGCGGCGATGAACGACTGGCCGCCGAACGGATCGTGGCCGACGCCGGTGACGCCGCCGTAATGGCACCCGCTACGACGCTGCAGGATCTCGGCGAGGTCTGCCGTCTCGCGCGGCTTTTCATCTCGAGTGACACCGGTCCGTTACATCTGGCAGCCGCGGTCGGCACGCCGTGCGTGGGCCTCTACGGCCCGATCCCGGGCGGCCGCAACGGTCCCTACGGGCCGCGGCACGTGAACGTGGAGCCGCCGGAGCACCTCCGGCCGGCCTGGGAAGATCGCAAGACCGACATGCAATCGATGCTCGGCATCGAGGTGGCCGATGTCGTCGCCGCTGCGGAACGGCAACTTTCCCGCGCTGCTGCAGCGTAGTGCGGCTGGCGCATCAGCCCGCGGGCTTGCGCCCTGCGGCTAACTTCACGAAACCTTCGCCATCGTGGCCTCAGGTTTCTTGGCGACCGTCCGGTCGCTCTTGTAAGCCCGCCCTCCAGGCGGGCAGTGCTGTTCTCCAGCCAGCACAGGGCGCAAGCCCTGTGGCCTGCGGCTAACTTCACGAAACCTTCGCCATCGTGGCCTCAGGTTTCTTGGCGACCGTCCGGTCGCTCTTGTAAGCCCGCCCTCCAGGCGGGCAGTGCTGTTCTCCAGCCAGCACAGGGCGCAAGCCCTGTGGCCTGCGGCTTTCTGGACTCCGCCTATACTGGTGGTATGCGTCGCAAGCGTGCCAATCCGTTTTATGCCGTGCTCGGCATCGTGGGTTTTCTGTTCACGATCACCGCCTGCATGTATTGCCTCTCGGTGCTCCGCGGCATCAGGCCGACCGATCCTGCCGCTCCGCCCCATGCGCTCGAGACGCTGATGGACCGTTACGGCACGCCATTGCTCGCGGGCCAGATCGCAGTGCTCGCCGTGGCCACGTTTGGGGCGGTGGCCCTCGACCACTTCGAGGGAGAGCGGGCGCGACGGGAACGTGATGCCGCGCGGCAAGCCGCAGCCTCCGACTCCGGGGTAGAGCATCCGTGACCGCCTCGGCTGCCCGGCAGATCGAGGTGCTGCGGGAACAGATTCGGCACCACGACCGCCTCTACTACGTGGAGGCGTCTCCCGAGATCAGCGACCGCGAGTACGACGCCCTCATCGATCGGCTCACACAACTCGAGGCCAAGCATCCCGAACTCGTCACACCCGACAGCCCCACGCAGCGGATCGGCGACGAGCCGGTGCCGGGACTGCAGGCGGTCACGCACCGGGTGCCGATGCTCTCGATCGACAACACCTACAGCATCGAAGACCTCGCCGCCTGGGGCCGCCGCGTGGAAAAACTGCTCCCCACCGAAGGGCCTGCCGCGGAGGGCGAAGGGCACGCGAAGGAGCCGATCCAATGGGTGCTGGAACTCAAGATCGACGGCGTGGCCGTCTCGCTCACGTACGAAAACGGCCTCCTGGCGCTGGCCGCCACGCGTGGCAACGGGCTCATAGGCGACGATATCACCCACAACGTGCGGACGATCCACGGTGTGCCCTTGCGGCTCGACCTCGACGATCCGCCGGCCTCCGTGGAGGTGCGCGGTGAGATTTACATGACCAACTCCGACCTGGTCACCCTCAACGAGGAGCAGGCTGCCAAGGGGCTCCCTCCGTTTGCGAACACTCGCAACGTCGCCGCGGGCAGCATCCGGCTCCTCGACCCGCGGGAGTGTGCCGCGCGACCACTGCGGTTTTTCTGCCACGGCGTGGGGGACGTCGGTGGTCTCGGTGCCGCTTCCCAGACGGAGCTGCTTGCCTGGGGGGTGCGGGCCGGCCTACCGGTGGCCCCACGGACGGCGGCCTTCGACTCGCTCGACGCGCTCATCGACCATGCGTCGACACTCATCGAGGAACTCCACGATCTCGACTTCGAGGTCGACGGCTTCGTGGTGAAGGTCGACCGGTTCGACCAGCAGCAGCGGCTGGGCACGACGGCCAAGAGCCCGCGGTGGGCGATCGCCTGGAAGTTCGAAAAGTTCGAGGCCACGACAAAGCTGGTGGGCATCCGCGTGCAGGTGGGCCGCGGCGGCACGGTGACGCCCGTGGCCGATCTCGAGCCGGTCGAACTTGCCGGCACGACGGTAAGCCGGGCCAGCCTCCACAACGCCGACGAGGTGGCCCGCAAGGATATTCGCGTGGGTGACGTGCTCGTCGTCGAGAAGGCGGGGAAGGTGATTCCTCACGTGGTCCGCGTGGAAAAGCACCTTCGCAAGCATCACCACGAGCCGTGGCAGCCGCCGACTGAGTGCCCCGAGTGCGCCACGCCGCTCGTGAAGGATCCCGACGGCGTCTACATCCGTTGCCCCAACGTCGACTGTCCGGCCCGCCGCCGGGAACGGCTGAAGTTTTTTGCATCGCGCGGCGCGATGGACATCGAAGGCCTTGGCGACAAGCTCGTGGAGCAACTGGTGGCCCAGGAGCTCGTCACCGACTATGCCGACCTCTATTCGCTCACCGTCGAGCAGCTCACGGGACTCGAACGGATGGGGGCGAAGTCGGCCGTGAATCTCGTCGAGCAGATCGCCCGGAGCAAGGATCGCGGACTGACGAAGGTGCTCAACGCGCTGGGCATCCGTCACGTGGGGCCGCGGGTGGCCACGATCCTTGCCCGGAGGTTTCCCACGATCGGAAAGCTCCAGGCGGCAGGTGTCGACGAGTTGGCGGAGGTACACGAGATCGGCGACGCGATCGCCGCCAGCGTGCACGAATGGCTCGCGAGCCCATATGGACGGCGGGTGATCGCGGGCCTCGCCGCGGCAGACGTGCGGCTCGACCTGCCCGAGGCGGAGCAGGCCGTCGAGGGGCCGCTCACCGGCAAGACACTCGTCGTCACCGGCACGCTCGAGCACTTCTCCCGACAGGAGGCCGAGGAGGCGATTCGCAAGGCGGGCGGGCGGGCGAGTGGCAGCGTGTCGAAGAAGACTGACTACGTCGTCGCCGGGGCCGAGGCGGGCAGCAAACTGGAGAAGGCTCAGAAGCTCGGTGTACCGGTGATCGACGAAGAAGAGTTCCGAAGGATCGTCACTTCGTGACGATTGCCGCAGCGTACACCGCCATCACCAGCCCCCAGAGCGGCTCCCCGGCCACGAGGCCGATGAGCGGCCAGGCGAGCAGGCCGACGCGGGCCACCGTCCGCTGCGTGGCCGCAAACCAGATCCCCGCCGCAAAAACGATCTCGAAGAACATGATCGCATGCGTGATGGCGTTCGTGAGAAACTCCGAGCGGGCGAGAAGCCCCGTCAGGTCGACGACGCGGGAGCTTTCGCGGGCGGCAAGCCACCAGGCGGCCGTGCCGTTCCACCAGGCGTCTCCCTTGAGTTGGGCCACAACGGCCCCGAGAGCGATCGCCGCCGCATGCGTCTGGACGAGGCCGAGCGAGACGCGGGCCCGCCAAGACGGCTGCGGCGCCGCCATGCCCATGCGGTCATGCAGGAGTCGATCGATGGAGAAATATTCGCCGGCGGGGCCGATCGCCAGGCACCAGAGCAGGATCGCCAGGCAATCGTCGGCTGGTCCGGCCAGCATCGGGCCGCGGTTGAGGAGCGACGCCCAGAGCACCGCCGCTGCAACGGCTGTGATCGGTGTCAGCAGCCCGACCAACAAGAGGCCAAACACCACGGTCGTAATCACAAACAGGATGCGAACTGCGGACGGTGTGGTGGCGATATCGAAAAGCGACAGTCCAAATGGCATTTGCCAGCCAAATGGCCTCCGCCAGGCGACCACAGTGTCGGCTGGCAGGATACCCTCCGCCCCAAACCACGCCTGCAGGTCACCGACATAGCTCCAGAGGAGAAGGAGTCCGAGCAGGGCCGTGGCGATGCGCACGATGGCGAGCGGCTGACTGCCCGTCGGCGTGAACCAAAACCGCATCCACGTGCCGCCGACGCCCGGAGTTGCAAACAGGTCGGTAGCGGTGGTCGCATCGCGGCGAGGTGAGTGGGGCATGGCGTTCACGGCACACGCTCCTCGCGCGGAGGCTTTGTGACCGGCGCTACCTCGCCACGGGGTTCCTGGCGAATGAGTTGCGGCCGGCCATCGACGAGCCGCACGCGGGCCACGAAGGCCTGCTGCGGTGGTGCCGGCAGGCCGGTGCGTTCGGGGAGCGGCTGTCGCATGATCCGCACGAGCACGTCGTCGCTGTGCGCCGCGTCCATGAGGCCCATGCCGATCGCTGTCGGCAGGATGGACTCACGGTCGGGATCATCCACGACGGAGACGACCGCGCGGGCCAGTCGATGCCACCGCCGTGCCTGTTCGCCCGTCTGGCCGTCGGGGAGCCGGATCGCCGCGGCAGATCCCGGCGCGGCGAATGGCCGCACTTCGATCAGGTGGTCCGCATCGTCGTCGAGGCCGTAGGTGAGCCGATAGTCGAAGCCGAGGTCGAGCCAGGCCGGTACCATCCACGGCGCGAAGAGGCGGTTCTTGATGGTCGTCACGAGCGGTGATCCGCCGCTGATCGTGTTGCCCATCATGGAAAGCACGAGGCCGATCAGGTAGATGCCCAGGGCTACTGTGACCGCCCCGCAGACGGTTTCAGTGGGGGGCGATGGCTCGGGCATGGTTGCGCGTGGATCAGTCATCAGTCCCAGTGTGCTTGCAGCCTGACTCATTCGCCAGCCCGCGGGCTGCGGCTGGGTGTGCCCACCACCCACCCCGCCCCGGGCGCAAGCCCGGGGGCTGGCGGCAGCGCCGGTTCCGGTGTCATCCCGCAGGCTTACGGTTCCCTGTGCGTTCCACCGCGTTGACATACCTGCCTTCTCCCGATACGGTGGAATGGTTGGGATTGCGGTTCCGACAGCCCTGCGGCACTCCCGTCCGACGCGTCAAACACGTTGGGGGATTAGCTCAATTGGGAGAGCGTCTGGCTGGCAGCCAGAAGGTCAGGGGT
>CAZODJ010000034.1:0-21070 GCA_964578555.1 uncultured Candidatus Kuenenia sp. | reverse complement strand
GCACGATGCCCTCCGTGAGCGTCCGGCGATGTGGCACGGGCAGCCCCTCGCGGCGCAGCACAGTTCGGTCGATAGCGGGTGGCGACTAGTATGGTTGATCATAGGGCATGACAGGCTGAAGTCTGTCCTACTTTTGGTCTCATTTGCGGGCCTCGCGGAGTCGGGGATCGGTCGCTTCCTGGAGACCTTCGCCGATCAGGTTGTAGGCCAGCACGGTCAGAAAGATGGCGGTGCCGGGAAACACCACCAGCCACCACATCGACAGATTGCTTCGCGCGTCGTTGAGCAGCGACCCCCAACTGGCCGCCGGCGGCGGCGGCCCGAAGCCGAGGAACGAGAGCGAACTCTCCATGAGGATGGCGGCCGCGATGCCAAACGTGATCGGCACGAGGATCGGGGCCAGCGCGTTGGGAAGGATATGCCGCAGCATGATCCGCACGGGGCCGGCCCCGGCGGCCCGGGCCGCCATCACGAACTCGCTCGACTTGAGCCGCAGGAATTCACCGCGGGTGAGCCGGGCGATGCCCGTCCAGCCGGTGCAGCCGATGATCGCCATCGTCTTCCAGATCGTTGGCTTGTCGACGATGGCCACCAGCGCGAGGATCAAGACGAGCGTCGGCACGCACATCACGATCTCGGTGATCCGGCTGGTGAGCATGTCGACCCAGCCACCGAAGTAGCCTCCCAGGGCGCCCACGACGACACCGATCGTGCCGGCGATGCCCATCGAGAGGAAGCCGACCAGGAGCGCGACCGTCGTTCCATGCACCATCTTGGCAAGGACGTCGACGCCATACTGATCGGTGCCGAAGAGGTTCGTGCGACTCGGCCGCCCCTCGTCGCGAGAGGGATTGGCGGGTCGGCCCGGCCACTCGTTGGTGCGCACCGAGCGGTAGGGATCCTGGAAGAAGAGCGGCCAGATCGCCCAGCTCTCTGGATCTTTTTCCTTCAGATTGCGGGGATACTCGCCACGAAACCGGTCCTTCGTGAAGATCACCGGCTCGAGCCTCCGGTCGAAGTAGCCGAGGCAGGGGGCGTAGAGCTTCCCTTTGT
Organism: uncultured Candidatus Kuenenia sp.; assembly: GCA_964578555.1. Classification (GTDB taxonomy): domain Bacteria; phylum Planctomycetota; class Planctomycetia; order Pirellulales; family UBA1268; genus CACORA01. Next base: position 20,017 of record CAZODJ010000034.1, on the reverse strand, counting down.
AGCGGCAGAGTACCGGCTTGGTGCCGGCGATTGCGGGCGCGAGGATCGCGACCGTAATCAGAAAACCGACGAACATGACCGCCGCCATCGCCAGCGGCCGCCGGCGATACCGCCGCCACGCCTCCGCCCAAAACCCATGCGATGCCGCGCGGTTCATTCGACACTCACCCTCGGGTCGACGAAGCAGTAGAGGAGGTCGGCGAGGAGCTGGCCGAGGAGCGTGAGCACGCTGAACATGAGCGTGAGGCCCATGATCGTGGGGTAATCGCGTTCGCGGATGCTCTCGAAGAAGAGCCGCCCCATGCCGGGCCAGGTGAAGATCTGCTCGATGATCACCGAGCCGCCGATCAGAGCCGGCAGCGACAGGCCGAGGAGCGTGACCAGCGGAATGAGCGTGTTGCGGAAGGCGTGGTGGAGGAGCACCCGCCAGCGACCGGCCCCCTTGGCACGGGCCGTGCGGATGTAGTCCTGCCGCATCACCTCCTCCATGTTGGCCTTGATGAACCGACTGTACCAGGCGAGGCTCACATACGTTTGGCAGACAACCGGGAGGATCGAGTGGCGGGCCACGTCGACCACGCGGGCCGGCCAGGTGGCGTCGGCAGGAAGGTCGGTCATCCCGAAGAGCGGAAGTTCCCAGCGGGTGCCGCGGAGCCAGACGGCGAAGATGATCTGCAGGAAGAGCGCCGCCACGAACGTGGGAAACGAATAGAGCACGTAGAGCAGGAGGCTCGTGCCGCGCTCGTCGAGCGAGCCGCCGCGGGCGGTGGCGTAGAGCCCCAGCGGCACGGCGATCAGCCAGGTGAGCACCAGCGAGATGCCTGACACGAGAAACGTCGGGCCGATCCGCTCGCCGATGAGCGTCGTGACAGGCTGCTTGCGGGAGAACGACCGGCCGAGATCGCCACGGGCCAGGTTGCCGAGCCAGGTCGCGTAGCCGACATACCAGGGCGTGTTCTCGTCGATGCCATAGATCTTTTTGAGCCGCTCCTGGTCTTCGGCGGAGAGCTTCCGGCTGGGATCGACCTCGCCAAGTTGGACGGTGAGCGGCGAGCCCGGCATGTTCCGGGCCAGTCCGTAGACGATGAACGTGATCGCCATGAGCGTGACGACCGCAAGCAGCAGGCGACGGACGAGATACGTGATCATGACCTACTCGCTCGGCATCCACAGGCTGCCGAAACCGGGCGAGTAATGAAACGGGCCGCGCGGACTGAACACATAGCCGCGGAGCCGCTTCGAGAACCCGTAGAAACTGTTCCGCCAAAAGAGCCAGGTATACGGCTGATCCTCGTAGAGGATCTCCTGGATGCGGGCATACTTCGTGGCCCGTTTGGCACGGTCGAGTTCCCGACGGCCCTCCTCGAAGAGCCGGTCCACTTCAGGATTGGAATAGTTGACGAAGTTTCTCATCGCCCCGGTCTTCCAGATGTTCTCCGAGGAGTCCGGATCGACGCCCGATCCCCAGCCGCCGAAATAGGCCTGAAACTTCCGTTTCTGGGTCAGGTCTTGGAGCACGGTCGATTCCACCGGCTTCACGTTCATTCGCACACCGATCCGGTCGAGGCAATCCTTCATGAGCACGCAGATCGCGATCCGCAGCGGCTGCTGATTGACGAGGATCGAGAATTCGAACGGCACGAGCCGCCCGTCGATCTCCTTGTCGCGGATGCCGTCGTTGTCATGGTCGATCCACCCCGCCTCGTCGAGCAGAGCCTCGGCCGTGTCGAGATCCTGCTTGTAGGGCACGAGCTTTTTCTTGGGGGCCATCCACGAATCTTCCGGAAAGTTTCCGGCACACGGCTGGTAGAGGCCGTAGCAGAGCTTTTCGAGCATCTCGTCATAGTCGAAGGCGTAGCTCATCGCCCGCCGGACGCGGCGGTCGGCGAAGAAGGGGCTCTCGATGTTCCAGCCGAAGTGGAAGCTCACCCACTCCGGGGCCGTGGCCTTCGTGTTGCGCTCGTAGAAATCGTCGCCCGTTGTCTGCGTGGTCCACTGTTCGGGTGTGAGAATCATCTCGTGGATGTCACCAGCCTTGATGGCCAAGAGCGACGTGTTGGGGTCTTCGATGATGCGAAACCGCACTTCCTTGAAGAACGGCTCGTCGCGGACTTTCTTACCGTCCACGGTCGACCAGCTCTCCCGCCGTCGAAGCACGATCTGCTGGCCCCGCGTGCGTTCCACGATCTCGTACGGACCGCCGACGATGGGTGACTGTTCGAGCGCGACGTGCTCCGGGCTGTCCTTGAGCGTAGGGTCTTTCTCCCACGTCGTTTCGTAGACGTGCTTCGGCAACACCGGGAAGTTGATGTTCCACACGTTCGTCGCCAGCGGCTCCTTGTGGAAGAAGACGATCGTCTGGTCGTCGTAGGCATGCACCCCCTTCATCTGGTCGGTGCCACTGCGGACGGCCGGTACCGGCACCCGCGGATCCATGATCACGGTGTAGCTGAAGGCGATGTCGTGGGCCGTGATCGGCGTGCCGTCGCTCCAGACGAGATCGTCCCGCATCACCACCTTGTCGAGCAGGCCGTCGGCGCTCGTCTGCCAGCTCACCACCGTCTCGGCAGAGGCAAACGGCTCGAGGTCGCGGCCGAAGGAGAACAGTCCGAAGCCGGTGAGGCCGAGGATGTCGAACTCCGCCGACGTGCTGATCATGATCGGATTCGTGCTGCCGAGGTCACCCACCACGTGCCGATCGATGCGGGCCTGCGTGTCGGCATCAGCGTCGGTGGGAAGCCGCCCGAGGGCGGAAAGAATCTTGGCGTTGCTCTCCGCCGAATCGTTTTTCAGGGCGACCGCATCAGCCGCCGAGCAGAGCACCTGCTCGGCGGCCTGGGCGGCCCGCAGGAGCACAAGACCATCCTTCACGGGTCGGTCGATCCAGTTGGCCTTGCCATCGAGGTCGGCCAGCGGCGGGGGCTCAAAGGGCTCTGTCTCTGGCTGCGCGACTGGTGTCATCGGCTGCTTGAGTACCGCGTCACTGGTCGAAAGCTCGGGCTTCACGTCGACTTTCGGCCCCACGCCGAGGTCGTCGTTCGGCGACTTGCCACAGCCGGCGATGAGCACCGCGGCAGCGAGAGTCCATCGAGGCCAGCGGCCGCGTGCCTGTTCAGAGCGTGTCTGCATGTCATCCTCCGCGGAAAATGCCTCCGCCGCGGAAGCGATGCTAAGGCCTGCCTCCCGCGCGGGTCAAACGCGAAAGACTCTGCTGATCGGGAAAAAAAGCCCGGTGGACATCCGGTCGTTGGCTGGCCGCCGGGCCGCAGACCGATTCCAATTGAAGGAATTCAGAAAATTCTGTGGCGGCCACCGCGTCCGGCAGGCCGCGGCGCTACGATGCTGGTGGGTCCGATACCGCATCGTTTGGGTTGCTCGCGGAGGCCGATGATGATTGTCGCGGCACGGCGCAGCCTGGCGATGGTTTTTGACCGGCTTCAGGCGTCGCCGAAACAGCATTGGCTGGAACGCTCTGTCGTGGCCCTGGCCGCCATCGGGTTTCTCGGCCACCTGCTCCTCGTAGCGGTGGTCAATCTCCTTCCGGAAGCTCCCGCGACGATTTTCGAGGGGCTTGACCGGAGTCTGCTCCATGCGGTCTATACGCCCTTCAGCATCATCCTCTTCTACGAGGTCATTCTGCTCGTATTCGCCCTTGCCGACTCCCACACCGGTGAGGTCGCCAAGCAGTATCAGATCGTCTCCCTAATCGTGGTCCGTCGTGTTTTCAAAGATATCGGAGACTTCGAAAGCTTCGACCACTGGCTGAGTGAGTTGGAGGCTGTCAGGGCGGTGCTGATCGACATGAGCGGGGCCGTGCTCATGTTCATCATTGTCACTGCGTTCACGCTGCTGCGGCGCACGATTCCGAAGGTGCCGATTCAGGGCACACTCGACGGGTTCATCGAGCTGAAAAAGGTGATTGCCTTGCTGCTGCTGGTCGTCCTTTCCGGCCTGGCCCTGGTCAACCTTGCGGTCTGGCTGCGGCTGCTGCCGGCGTCACTGCTGGGGCTTGCCCAGCTGCCTGCCGATGTCGACCTGTTCTTCTTCCCGCTCTTCTTCGAATTCATGATCTTCACCGATGTATTCATCCTCATCGTGTCGCTCGCCTACTACGACCGCTACGAATATGTCTTTCGCAATGCCGGCTTCGTCATCTCGACCGTCCTGCTGCGAGTGTCCCTTTCCACCCCCAAGCCTTACGATCTCGGTGTCGCCCTCATCGCGATGCTCTATGGCACCGTGATCCTGGCCGTGTTTGGCTGGTTCAGCTCCATCGTCAGTCGTCAGGATCTGCCCGGCGGTCAGCACCAAGGGGATCAAGGCCGCGAGGCCCACGCCGCGGCCCGGTTGAAGGCGACGGCGAGAATCACCGAGCCGCCAACGTAGAGCCATGGTGTTCCGCCATAGGCCGCATCTTTCGGGTTGATCGCCACCAGCACGAAGAGGGCGGCGGCCGTCACGCTGGTCAGTGACAAACCGGTAAACACGAGAATCCAGGCTTCAGACTTCATCATGACACTCCATGGTCTTGCAGCAATTGGGTGGCGGTGGTGAGGGCTTGCTCCGCGGCGCTCGGCAGTTCGGCACGACTGTGTCCCACGACCGTGGTGAGGAGGGAGCGAGCGAAGAGCATCAGTTTCCTTTTCGACGACACCCGTACCCGTTCCTTCAGCACCCGGACGGGGCGTTTCCTGATCTCGGTGCCGATCGCATGGTAAACCCGCGACGCCGTCCGCACCGCCACGCGTGAGCCATGGTCCAGAGCGTCAATACCGGCTTCGCCAGCGGCATAGTAGCCGTCGGCCAGACGAAGAACCTGCTGCAAGCCCCGTTCGACGCCATGCTCCTCCAGAGGCCTGCCATCGGGACGTAATCCACCGGTCCAGGCAACCGGCAGATAACATCGTGAGCGGCCCCAGTCTTCGGCGACGTCACGGGCGATGTTGGTCAGCTGCATACCCATGCCGAGCGCCGCGGCATGGGGTAAGAAGCGACGGTCTTCAAGACCCAGGATCGGACACATCAACACGCCGACCGCCCCCGCGACCTGAAAGCAGTACCGCAGCAGGTCGTCTTCACTCAGGTCAGCCGCCGGAGTGAGGTCAAATCGCATGCCCTGCAACAAGGCTTCAGCCGCCTGGATGGGCAGCTGGTGCTGCCGGACGATCCCTGCCAGCCAACGGCTCTCGGTCGCGGCTGGCTGGATCCCTGTGGCAATCAGTCGGAGGTCGGAGGTGGCGTGGTCGAGAAATGCGACGGCCGCCTCCGGTGACGAGGCGGCATCGACGCCATCGTCGCACCAGCGGCACCAGGCATACAGCTGTTCGACGGCCACCCGTTTTTTGGCCGGCAGCAGCCGGCTGGCAAACGAGAAGGATCGGCTGTGCCGGCGGATCGAGTCGCCCGCTGAGGGGCCGGCAGCAGCGGACGTTGTCTCCAAGCGGCTAGCCCACCGTGACAGGGAAGTCGGTCGCGATCGTGTCGCAGGTTGCCTTGGCGGAATTGACCACGCCAGGAACACCCGCGCCGGGGTGCGTCCCTGCCCCGACCAGGTACAGTCCGGGAATGTCCGGGTCGCGGTTGTGGGGTCGGAAATAGGCAGTCTGGGTGAGTGTCGGCGCCACGGAGAAGGCCGAGCCGTGGTGGGCCGAGAACCGGCTGGCAAAATCGGCCGGTGTGAAGTGACGGCGGGTCACGATCGCCTGGCGAACACCAGGCAAGTGCGGCTCCAGCGACTCGAGAATGGCATCGCCATAGCCCGTGGCGACCGTGTCCCAGTCGATCGTGGCGTTGCCAAGGTGCGGCACGGGGCTGAGCACGTAGAACGATTCACCCCCCGCGGGGGCCATGCCGGGATCGGTCACGGTGGGAGCATGCAGGTACAGACTGAAGTCTTCCGGCAGGCGATGGCCCCGGAAGATGTCCCGCAGCAGCCCATGGAATCGCGGCCCAAAGAGGATCGTGTGGTGGGCCAGGTTTGGATAGCGCCGGTTCGTTCCAAAGTAGAGCACGAATAACGACATCGACCATGCCATCCGCTCCAGTCGCTGCTGCCGTCGCAACGCCCCTGGGGTGCCGCGATAGAGCTTCGCGTAGGTGTGGTGCACGTCGGCGTTGGAGACGACGACATCAAAAGCCTCCGACGGGCTTCCGGCCGCGGACACCACATGCTTCGTCCCACCGTCGCCGGTCTGCACCACGACGCGATCCACCGCGGTGTTGAGCCGGAGGGTGCCGCCGATGTCCGTGAACAGGCGCACCAGGCCGCGGACCAGGGCCCCGGTGCCTCCCGCGGGAAAAAACACGCCCCACTTCCGTTCGATCCAATGGATCAGCGTGTAGACGCAGCTCGTCTCCAACGGATTCCCGCCGACGAGCAGGGGATGGAAGCTGAAGGCCTGCCGGAGGTGTTCGTCCTTGATAAACCGCGACACGGTCGCATAGACGCTCCGATCGGCCCGCAGCCGCGCGAGGGCCGGAGCGGCGCGGATCATGTCGGTGAAGTTGAGAAAGGGAACGGCACCGAGCTCTTCATAGCCCTTGGCAAACACCCGCCGCGTGAAGTCGGCAAATCGCAGGTAGCCCTCGACATCGCCGGGGTTCACTCGGCGAACCTGCTCGATGAGGCCCTGCTCGTCGGCGACATAGTCAAACGAGACCCCGTCACTCCACTGCAGGCGATAGAGCGGCGTCACCGGCAGAAGGCTGACATAGTCCGACAGGCGTCGTCCGGAGAGCTCAAACAACTCTTCGAGGCAGTGAGGGGCGGTGATCACCGTCGGCCCGGCATCGAAGATATACCCACCGTCTTCGTAGACAGACGCCCGCCCCCCCGGCTGATCGTTCGCCTCGTAGAGAACGGTCTCGAAACCCATCGACTGGAGACGGATCGCCGACGCGAGACCGCCGAACCCGCTGCCAATGACGGCAGCCCGCCGCCCCAGCCTCACGGTCGGATAGTTCGGGGCCGGCATGGTGGCCGTCCCGGAGCTCACGGCGTCATCTCCGTCGCTGTCGGCTCCGTGGCGACCCGCAGGGGATGCAGCACTTCCCATAGTCGGTCGATCCCGCCGACACCATCCGCGGCGGCGGCGAGCCGGTCGATGGCCCGGTCGAGACGCGTGGCGATCTCGACCACGGCAAGGTCCTGGCTGACTTCCAGAAGATCCTTGGCGAGTTGCCGAAAGGCGGGCGGGTTTTGTTGCGACTGTCGCAGCCGGCGCTGCCAGGCGACGAACCGGTGGTGGGGAAGCTCACTCGCCGCCCATGCCCAGGGCCAGGTCACGCGCCGATTCTTCAGGTCATCACAGCGATCGCCGCCCTTCACGAGCGTCGTCAGTTCATCGAGGTCGTTTTTCATCTGGAGGCAGATACCGACCCGGCAGCCGAAGGCGGCGACGGCCCGCAGCACTTGTGGATCACCGGCAGCGGCATGTGCCCCGCACCAGGCGGCCAGTGAAACGAGGCGGCCTGTCTTCCATCGCGAGATCGCCACCGCCGTGGCCTGCGCCTGCCGTGGCGTCACCTCGTCGACCCGGGTCGAGAGATCGATGGCCTGCCCTTCATGACATTGCCGGCCCACCTCGATAAACCTCGCCAACAGCGTGACCGACCGGCCCGGATGATCGTAGGCTGCCGCGGCCAATTCCAGCGCCCGAAAATACATCCAGTTGCCCGCGTTCACCGCACGGGCCGGCCCGATGACCTGATGCAGCGCCGGCTGCCCCCTCCGCGTCAGTGAGTCATCTTCGAAGTCATCGATCACGAGCGACCCGGCATGCAGCATTTCGACAGCGTCGATGACCGCGGCGGGCGCGGTACCGGTGCCGCCCGCATGGTGAAACGCCCACTGCACCAGCGCGGCCCGGAACCGTTTGCCACCCACGCCTGGGTAGAGGTCGGGGGAAAGCTGCAGGGCCTTCGACCAGCCATGTCGGGTCCGCGCACTCTGGTGGGTTCGGGCGTCAAAACCGAGGGGATTGGTAATCATGCGAACCCCGGGCGGGAGAGTGAGAAGAAAGACCTGGCGAAGCGAAGCGGTGCCAGCCCGGTCGGCGGCCGACCGATAACGATCCGAGCGGCGTCGGCCGCACTGAAGCGATGGCCATAGAACCGCGCGATGCGGTCCTCCGGCAACACCCTGTAGAACCGACGAAAAATCTTCCAGCGGTCTTGCGGTTTCACGAGGCAAAACAACAAGCGATTCAGAAATCGGGAAAATCCCCTTCGCAGAGCGTCTTCTGCGGCGGCCGCCGCGAGTTCGCCGGCAACCCGGTCCGGACGTGACTGAGCCACCAGCGCTGCAAACCGGATGGCCAGCGGCATCGAGTATCCCGTGGCCGCGTGATACCACCCGCCGGCGTAGCCCCCGGCAACCGACGGGCCGCTCCTTCTGCCGGGAGCGGCATAGGGCATCGGCAGGCACCCCCGTTCGGTTCGGATCAGTTCCGCCGAGTCCACGCCGGCCTCTGCCAGCCGCGCTGCGATGAGCCTCTCCGCCCGCTGCGGGTCGCAGGCCGGCTCCTCGTGGAACCGGGTGTACTCCAGCAGCACATGATCGGGGCCAAACGGCAGTTCGTAGAGAAACTCGAACCCGCCAGCCTGGTCTTCGCGGACATCCATCACGGTCGGTTCCACGGCAGGCCAGCGTCGGCCGAGCCGGTATTCATGACCGATGAACGTCTGGTATCCGGCGCCACCATTCGGCGCATCCAAGGCCGCCCGCCCGCGACAATCGATGACCAGCTGGCTGTCGATCTCGATGCGGTCACCACAGCGGACGCGGGTCGGCGAGAGGATCTCGCATGACGTCCCGACACGTACGGCCACCGACTGCTCTGCGGCGGCACGCCGCGGCCGCGTTGCCAACGCCATCGTGGCGGCACGGAGCCCCGTGGAGGTGATCGTCGCGTAGGGAATCCCCACCCGTCGTGACAGCCCGGGAAATCTGACTGCGTAGCCCGGCCAGCGATGGACCACCAAGGGATCGAACCAGCCACGGGCCTGCTCGGGGACGTCGGTCTCGTGAAACGACCAGGTGTGGTTCCCGCACAATTCATTCGCCCGTTCGATCAACACGACCGCCGCCCCGGGCTGGTGGTGAGCGATCGCGTGCGCAAGCAGGCAGCCCTGCAGCCCTCCTCCGACGATCACGTAGTCGACCTTCTCCGGTAGCGTCATGCCGCACTCCCGCAGGGAGCCGGCCGGGTTGAGTTCCGTCGGCCGCTGGTCTCGAAGCATGGAGCCACGCCATGCAGCAGCAAATGCGGCACGGCAACGGCGCTGAGGCCGACAAAGGTCGCGCGGATCACGGTTTCGTTCCACCGTGTTCCCGGGAGCCCCCAGCACACGCCCACCACGGTGAGGGCTATGGCGGCCACGGTCAGGGGAGCCAGGCTCAAGGCGAGCTGCGGCCAGCTCTCGCCAAGTTCGCGACGCAGCCGTTTCAGGCCGCGGGCAGAGTGCCAGCCGCAAAAGTAGACGAGGAAGCTCACCACGGGGCTCGCCAGGGCAAAGAGCATCAGCAGCGATGCCACCATGGCGTTGTCGAGAAGGAAGACCCGCCGCCGCCACCGACCGGCCGTGATGGCCAGCAGTCCCTGCAGCCCCCAGGCGGCGGCTGCAGTTGCCAGCATGAACCACGACCAGTCGGTCAACACAGCGAGCATGGCCTTGGATTCTGGCCCAAGGCCCCCCGGAGCGACGACCGACAGCAAACGGAAAACCTCCCCCCCCTGAAAGACAAGCGGAGCCCAAATCACCAGCCCACCGCGGGCAAACCGAAACGCCGGCCGGAGGAGCCGCGGCCCGGCAGAAGGCTGCGGCTCTTCCTGGCCGAAGTGCCAGGCCGACGCCAGAAAGAAGGCCGCAATGGTAAACGATGGCGCCCACACCCAGCCGAGCACAACGAGCAGGGCGATCGCGAGATACCCCACCAAAAACCCTGCCAGCCAAGCCGTTCCCAACAACGGCTCCAGCCGCGATCGCGCGAAGCGATGATCTGCCGCACCATGAGGCAGACCGATGAAGGCGACGAGCACCGCCAGACTGACCGCCACCAGGGCGGGCACCGACCCGGAAAAAAAGCACGCGGCCCCGATCATTGCCCAACAGAGCATGATTACCGAGGCCGCGTGCATGTCATTTCTCCCGACCGCAGGCCGCTGCGAAAATCAGACAGCAGCCATTGCGGCGTCGGCATGGTCGCCGGCCGTCTTGCGACTCTTCGCTCTCGCGATGAAGTAAATCAAGACACCGAAGCCGGCCTTCGCGGTCATATCGGCGATCGCATAGCCGATCTGCAGACCGACGATGCCACCGGCGCCGACATTTCCACCCTGCTTCGCTGCCAGCGCGTCGGGCGTGCCACCAATCGCATAGGCGATCGGATACACCGCCCAGGTGATCAGCAGCACGAGCCGGCAGATTTCAATGAGCTTACGAGCTGCGGGCGGCTGACTATCGAGCGAGTTCGTCAGTTCGACCCACAGCACATACAAAATGTAGAAGAATGGGATGGAGGACAAGCCGCCCCACACGACGCGTTCGGTCCAACGATTGGGGTCAGCGATCACCTCGCCCGGATACCCCAGGGCGATCATCGCCGCGGCGGCAATTACCAGCCGCGTCAGCAGGCTCATGGCCTTTGCCGAGGGCAGCCGCAGCACCGATACCAGCTCAACCATCAAGAGCGGCACGGTGAGAATCCAGTCGGCATACCGATAGAAATCGTTGAAGGCCGCCCCGGTGCCCACGTATTTGCCGCCGGCATCGGCCAGCGTGTAGGCGTCGTTCCAACTGTGGCGAATCATGAAATAGTGGTAGCAGGCAATCGACACCACGATCCCCGACACCATCAACGCCGGACGATACTCCGGGTCGACCTGCGATCGCGACATAAAAAGAAAGAGGGCTGCCGCCCCCATTGTTGCCACCGTCATTGAGAAGATGTTGTCGACCGCGTTGTATTGAAAAATCGACAGGTCGGGCATCGTCGCGCCCAACATAGAAACCTCGAACATTGGTTCACCTTTCGGGGTGGAGTTGTGGAGAGTGTAGGCCGCCGAACGGCCGCCAAGGGTTTCGACTAGGTTGTAGGCAGACCGTGGGGGGGTGGCCACTGTCACGAAAATAGAAACTGTCAAGGTCGGAAGGACGGAGTACGAGCGTCTCGACTCCTGCCGTCGGCTGACCACCCCTGGTCGACCCCTTACTGAAGCCCGAAATTCTTGCTGTTTGCCGGCTGAATGTCAAGCATGCCGCGGCAGGCCAGGAGGCACGAAGGGCCACCTCGGGGAGGCAACGGGCCGGTCCCCGACAAGCCATGGGCTTGTTGAAGAAGGCCGAGGACCCCGCAGAAAGTATGTCAAAAGCGGCCTGACTTGTTCATGCGCGAACCGGCAGCCGGCGCCGAGTATGCTGCCGGGCATGGTGGGCTTCGGCTTCATGATCGTGTGGGTGGCGCACTGGTTGGCCATGGCGACACCGCCGGCGGCGGACTTTCCTGCCGACGCATACGGTCCATCGCTGCGCACTTCCCAGCAGCCGCTGGTCGCGATCGCAGAGGTGGTGGCTGACGCGGCGATCGACGAGCCGTATCCCGTACGCGTCCGTGGAGTCGTCACCTGGCGGAGGAACCGCGGCATCATCATCCAGGAGGGCGATGCCGGCATTTGGATCGATGCGCAGAGCACGTCCCAGTCGGGTGCCTGGCGGGGAGATGAAGCGGTGCTCCAGTCGATTCGCCCCGGCATGAAGATCGAAGTCGAGGGGCTGGCCAGCCGCGGTGGGTATATGCCTATTATTCTCGCTGCCACGCTCAGCGTTGTTGGCGAGGGCCCGGAACCTAAGCCCCTGCCTCTCGATCCGAACCGGTTCTTTACCGGCCAGCATTGCTGCCTCCGCGTGACGACCCGGGGCACGATTCAGGGGTACCGCGATGATGGCGCCCAGTGGGTGCTGCTGGTCGCCGACGGGCCGCAGCGGTTTACGGCATTGGTGTCTAAGCATCTCCTCGACGGCCCCCCCGACCAACTCGTCGACGCGCAGGTGAGCCTCGTGGGTGTGGCCGTTACCCATTTCAATACCCGGGGCGAATTCCTGGCGCCACGACTGCTCATCGTCCACCGTGACGACATCGCGATCGAGAAGCAGGCCCGCGGCTCCGCCTTCGATGCCCCGCTCGTTCCTCTCGCGGCGATCGGCCACTACCGTCCGCTGACGGGCATGGGAGGCAGGATTCGTACGCAGGGCACCGTTACCTTCTCCGATCCGGGGCAGTTTCTCTACTTGCAGGAAGGCCCCACCGGCGTCCGTGTGCAGACCGAATCGCCCGAGCGGTTTGCAGCGGGCGACAAGGTCGAGGTGTCGGGTTTTGTTGAGACTCGCGGTCGTGTGGTGGGAATCGTCGAGGCGACCATTCGCCGCACCGCCACCGGCCCGTCACCGGTCCCGCTAGCCGTCGATCCGACGGCTATTCTGCGGATCAACGCCGACGCCTCCCGCACCGGTCAGATGGCAGAGCCCGGCGACTATCAGGGATGCCTCGTCACGTTTCCTGCCGAGGTCGTCGATCTGCAGCGGTCGGGCATGGGGGGCGTCGTGCTGCTGGCGGCGGGAGAGACAAGCCTCACGGCGGTTGCCAAGCCCGACGTTTTCGAGCAGTTGCGGTCGATCGAGCCCGGCAGTTCGGTGCAGGTGACCGGCATCATTCAGTTCGCGGCGAGCGAAGACGACGACCGCCTCCAGATGGCCCGCCCGTTCGTGGTCGGCAGGCTCGAATTGCTCGTGCGGTCGGCAAACGACTTCGTCGTGACCCGCGCCCCAAGCTGGTGGAAACCGCATCGGCTGGCCGCCATGCTGGCGGCGGTGGCGGCGGTGGCCGCCGTGGCGATGGGGTGGGTCGTGCTGCTGCGGCGGAAGGTTGCCCACCAGCTGGCCCTCATCGAATCGAAACTCCAGGCCGAAGCCGCCACGGAGGAGCGGCAACGGATTGCCCGCGAGTTTCACGACACACTGGAGCAGGGGCTCGCCGCCGTGTCGCTGCGGCTCGACGTGGCGGCCTATACGGCGGCCGACGAGCGGTCGCGGCACGTACTGCAGCAGCAGCGGCAGCTGCTCTCGGGACTGCAGACCGAGACCCGCGACTTTCTCTGGGATCTCCGCGACCCGGTGCACGTTGAGGGCACGCTCGAAGAGTCTCTCGCCCTCCAGCTGCGCAACCTCGAGGAGCTTTCGGCGACCCCGCTGCACCTCGAAATGAACGGCCGCCCAGCCACGCCTCCCCGCGTCACCCACTACCATCTGCTGCGAATCGTTCGCGAGGCGGTAAACAATGCCATCAAGCATTCTCAGGCCAATTGCATCACCGTGCAGGTCGACGCCCGGGCGGAGTCGCTCGAGATCACGGTGCGAGACGACGGCACAGGATTCGACGTCGCAGGCCGCTCCCACGCGGAAGGCCACTTCGGCCTGCGTGGCATGCAGGAGCGGGCCCGCCAGATCGGGGCGACCTGTGTGATCGAGAGCGATCCGAAGGCCGGCACTTGTGTCAGGCTTTTCCTGCCGGCAGCGCATGCCGGTTTAGGCAATGGCTGCCGACCGGCGCACGCTTCATAGTGAGGGCATGAGCGACATGCGTCCCATCCGCCTCTTGATTGTCGACGACCATCCGGTGTTTCGTGAGGCGCTCGCTCACGCGTTGGCTGCGGCGCCCGACTTCACGGTGGTCGCCCAGGCCAACGGTGGCAGCGAGGCAGTGCGGCTGTGGAAATCGCATCGGCCCGACGTGACGCTCATGGATGTCAGCATGGAGGGGGTCGACGGCGTGGCAGCGGTGGAGGGCATCCGCCGAGAGGCCCCCGACGCCCGCGTGCTCATGCTCACCTCGTCGAATGCCTCGGAAGATGCCGGAGCAGCTCTGGCTGCGGGTGCAGCCGGTTACATCACCAAGGGCGTTGGCTTCGTCGAGTTGATGGACGCCATTCGTGATGTCCAGGCCGGTGGCCGGCCCATTGCTCCGACGCTGGCCAAGCGACTGGAGACGTGGGGAAAGAGTCCGCTTTCACCACGGGAGATGGAGGTGCTTGAACTGCTTCGCGACGGCCTCTCGCAGGATCAGATTCATCAGCGGCTGTCGATCGCCGACCGGACGGTGCGGGTGCATGTGGCGGCGATCAAAGAGAAACTCGGCGCTGCATCAACCGCCCACTGCGTGACGCGGGCCTTCGAATTGGGCATTCTCGGCCCCTCCACCCGTCACGGCGGGGCGGCGATTGTGGGCAGCCCCCGGGCCGGTCGATAACTCGCTGCGGCGATGGCCGCCCACCTTCCTATTTAGGCAATGGCGGCGCCGGCAAAGCCCATCTATTGTTTCGAAAAGAAACGATTTTTTTCTGTCGCCCTCAGGGGGACAGGTGCGGGGGATGGCATTCGGCCCAAAAACTGTGGAGGTGGTCATGAACAGGCATTTCAAAACCTTGGGGTTTACGCTCGTCGAGCTCCTCGTGGTCATCGCGATCATCGGCACGCTCATCGGCCTGCTCCTGCCGGCCGTGCAGGCGGCTCGTGAGTCGGCCCGACGGAGCACCTGCTCCAACAACTTCAAGCAGATCGGCCTCGCGATGCACAACTACGAGTCGGCCCGAAAGCACCTGCCGCCGTCGAAGTGGGGGCCAACGAGCAGCGTGCCAGCCGGCACCCTCACGGCATCCTGGGGGGCTCCGAGCTGGCTGCCGAGCCTCGGGACGAATGGGTATGCGGGGGGCGGCTGGCTGAGTGGGTTTGTTGCGATGCTTCCGTACTCGGAAGGTGCCGATCTCTACGAACAGATCATGGGTTCCGGCTCACCACCAGCAGTCAACACCTCGGCGGCGGCGTATCAGGCACAACCACCGTACCTGCTTTGCCCGTCCGATATTCCTCGTTTTAGAGACGTCAGCCCGGCTTCAGGCCAGACCAATTACCTCTTCTGCATTGGTGACCAGGTCCAATATATGAATGCGGACTGGTCCGTCGGCGGCTACGAGCAGCGCGGCCTCTTCGGCTTCAACAGCAATACGCGATTGAACAAGGTCACCGACGGGCTCTCCAAGACCCTTGCTCTTTCGGAGTGCACACGGCCCGAAGGCACGGCAGATGTCGCATCCAACACCACCTCAGCGAACTACTCTCAGCAAGGACATTCGCCAACGGGCTGCAATGGTGTTTGGAATGGCAATGGGTTCACAAATAGTGCATCGCTTGCCGCTCGTAGCCGATCGCTCGGCTTTGCCTGGCAGCATGGCGGAGAGAACATCATCAACTTCAACACCGTGCTGCCACCGAACGGTCCGGTCTGCAATCAACAATGGAACCAAGGCACGGGAGTCCAGCCGCCGCGGAGTCGCCACCGTGGGGGAGTGCAATGCCTGTTCGCCGACGGTCACGTCGCTTTCGTAAGTGAAAACATTTTCACGGGCAATCTCTCGCAGTGGCCGATGCCCGGAATCCAACCGGGCGTGAGTGGCTACACAAACCCGTCGAGCCCCTATGGTGTCTGGGGTGCCTTGGGAACCAAGGCCGGCGGCGAAGTCACGGAGGTGCCGTAATGGACAGGCGTGTCATCTGGAAGTCCACGGTGTGTCTCACGCAGGTGATCGCACTCGGGATGCTGCTCGTAGGGTGCTCCCGCTATGTCGAGGACAAGTGGAGCCGTGACTGGCCGACGCGTTTTCCAACCAGTGGGATCGTGGAACTCGACGGCGCGCCCTTGGAAGGGGCGACCGTTGTCTTCTTCACCGTCCGAGAGGACAAGGGCAACAAGCCGTACACCGCCGTTGGGGTGACCGATTCGACGGGGCGATTCTCCTTGAAGACGTTTCGCCCCGGCGACGGCGCCGTTGCAGGAGCCCACTCCGTGATGATCGAGAAAACGTCAGGTGGCGTCAAAACATCGCCCGAGGAGGCAACTCCGAAGGTTGTTTCGCACCTCCCCAGTCGGTATGCGCGGCAGGAAACTTCCGGCCTCACCGCCGAGGTCACCGAGAACGGGCCGAACGACTTCGCATTTCGGCTCGAGTCAAAGTGAGTTGGCGGCGGTGATGCAGCAACACAGCATGCGGCTGGCCGCGGCATTGGCTCTGGTTCTCGGCGGATTGGTTTCCGCCTTGATCGCGGCCGCCCCGCCTGCCACTGCTCCGCTGATTCAAAGCGGCGACTTCGAGGCGTTGTTCACCACGGTCGCCGACATCACCGATCGCTGGACCGCCTGGGGCATCGACACCCAGCAGGTCATTCCCGGAATGACCCGCGATGAGACCAATCCGCATGGCGGCAGGGCCTCCCTGCGAGTGTTCAGGCCTGCCGATCCGCGGGAGTGGCGGGGTGTCGTCGTCAACTCTCCGTTCAAGAACGCCCTGCAGCCCGAGCCGCACACCCGCTACACGCTCTCCTTTTTCGCTCGTGCCGATCGCCCGGGGCCGATCCGGGTGGCTGTGGCCTCGTATCGCAGCGTCCGGCCGATCGAGCAGGGGCCTCAGATTGCGACGCATGATTTCGAAGTCGGCAGCGGCTGGACCGAGTGCCGACTTTCATTCACATCCGACGTCGACTTCTATGCCGATGAAGCCCGGCATATCTATGTCGCTTTCTTCCCAGCCGTAGGTGCAGCTGCCCTCAACGCAGACAAAAACCTCTGGCTCGATGACATCGCGATCAACGCCACGCCGCTGGGCGATAACGCACCACGGATCGTGAACCCGGCCTCGCTCGACGTGCCCCCCTTACCGCTGCGCCTCGACCCAGGCGCGACTCTCGATCTCCAGATCGACGCGGCAAAAAGGATTCGTCCTGTCAACCGACTGTCCAACGGAGTGGCGATCGCCGGCCTCGCCCGCTGGAACGGCCCGTTCGCCAACACCGGCGAGTACGTCCTGCCGAAGGCCGCCGAAAGCAGGGTCCGCGATCTGCGAATCCCATTTTCCCGGCTCTACGGACTCACCGACGACGAGCCCTTCGGGAGCGTCGAAGCCGCACTCGACAAAGCTGCCGAATTGCTTGACAGGCTCGGCATTCCGCACGACACCACGGCGCTGGAGCTCGAGGGTGTGCTTGCCAACTCGCGACTCTCGCCCGCCGAGTGGCGGCGGGCCGTCGCGCATGCTCGCGACAAGAACCTGCGGTTTCACCATTGGGAGATTGGCAACGAGGTCTACGTCTCGATCTGGGGTGCGGGAGGCAAGGCCTTTGCATCGCCGGCCGACTACGCCAATCACGTCATCGCCGTGAGCCGGGCGATCAAGGAGGTGCAGCCCGATGCCCGAGTCGGCATCTCGATCAAGCCCGATCACATCGCCTGGGGCAATCGCTTGCTCGCGCAGACGGCCGGCCACTACGACTTTGTCTGCCCGCACTTCTACGACTTCAGTAAGGCCCACACAGCAGCCTTTGAGGATGTCGTGATTACGAGCAACCACGCCCGCCTCGACGAGGCGCGGCAGTTGAACGCGTTGCTGCAGGCCTACAATCCCCACCGGCCAGTCTCGATCTACGACACCGAGTGGGGCCTCCATTCAGAGGCGGCCAACGGCGGCAAGGCCTGGGCCGAGCCGCGGAATGCTAACCTCCTCGGCACCCTCTACCGGGCCGTGCGCATGCTTTACTACGCCCGCGAAGACGTGGTCGAAGGGGCCGCCGGCTGGAACCTTTTTTCCACGAGCCACAACCCCGGCTTTCTGCTGGTCGCCAGCGACAAGCCTGAGCAGCGCTCGATGCTTTTTTGGCTCTACCATCATTTCAGCCGTCATCTCGGCAACGACGTCGTTTCGATCACGGGACAATCCCCGTACCATCCTGAACCACGCGATGCCGCCGCCCCGGGGCTCCCGCTCACGCCGGTGATGGCCACGCTCTCGGCCGACTCAAGCCGGCTCTTCGTGATGATCGTCAACGGATCGTGGGAGCGGGACGTACCCACCCGCATCCGCTTCGCCGGCTTCGCGCCGCGAGCCTGCGCTGCCGTGCTGTTGCGGCATGACGATCTCAACGCCCATCCCCTCCTGAAACACGACGCGGAGTTTGTCCACGATCTTCCGGTCACGCTCACGGGCGAAGCCCTCTCGTTCGCCCTCCCTTCCCACTCGATCGCCTTCCTCACACTCCTTCGCGCCGAATAAGACAGGCTTCCGCCTGTCACTGCCGATGCCCTCTACGCCTTCACCTCGCGGCGAAACGCGGCCGGCGTCGTCTGCCGATGCTTGGTAAACACGCGGGTGAAGTAGTAGCGATCGCGAAAGCCGCATTCTCGGGCGATCTGTTCGATCGAGCGGTCGGTGTGCCGCAGCAGTTTCATCGCCGTGTTGAGCCGCAGCTCGAGCAGATACCGCATCGGCGTAAACCCCGTCGTCCGCAGAACCAGTTCCGACAGGCTCCGCTCGGTCAGGTTCGTCGCCTTGGCCAGTTCGTGCAACGTCGTGCGACCGACGGCGTGCTCATTAAGGACGTGCAGCACGCGGGTGGCGTCGACCCCAAAAAACCCGGGCGCCAGGATCTTCGGCAGACAGGCTCGGACCACCAACGACACCAGGTCGATCACGTCGAGCATCGTGTAGGCGGTGTGATCGGTCGCGCGGCCCTTTTCAATGTCGGCAGGGCATGTCGACGCCAGCAGCGAAAGCATCCGCCGCGTCGGCGTCACCGGATAAACGCCCGGCCGCAGTGCATCGCCAACGCCCGCCACGGTGAAGTGGAAATACCACTTCGCAAACGACTTCCCGCACTCGGCAGAAAACGTCGTGAGCGGCGGCATGAGATAGAGCAGGCCAGGGACGAGATCAATTGTCTCGCCGGCATGGACAAGCCGGGCCTTGCCCTTGGTCAGCCAATACAGTGTCCATTGCCTGGTGACGGCATCAACCATGCCCCATTCGGCAAGCGCTGTCGAGCGGTGCACGAGCACCTCGATGCCCCCCACTGGCAGGTCGGCATGCCGGGTGCCCCGAATGCGGTGCGGCACGACAGGCGGGCCGAAGTAGTAGTCGAGCGACATGGGGGCCATGACAGGGAGTCACGGAGACGCGATGACAGAAAAACACACAGGGTCGCGCCGGGGAGTGCATTTTGGGCCTGCCCAACGCCTCCTACAGTGTAATTCGGGCGGCAGGCAGTCGCGTGCCGAGTGGCTCATTTCCTTACGGAACGTTGTCTCCATGATTCGCGCTCTGGTGATTTTCAGTGTCCTCGGATGGAGCATCGCCGGAGCCGCCGCTCCCCCCACACCTTCGGAACTGTGGGCCACATACGACTCGCAGGCGGGCGACTTCCGCGAGGAGATCGTCCGCGAAGAGACGAAAAACGGGATCTAC
Organism: uncultured Candidatus Kuenenia sp.; assembly: GCA_964578555.1. Lineage (GTDB taxonomy): Bacteria > Planctomycetota > Planctomycetia > Pirellulales > UBA1268 > CACORA01. The sequence continues at coordinate 677 of CAZODJ010000034.1, read as the reverse complement.
GAGCGGGCGTCGTATATTTCAGTGCCCGTCCTGGGCGAAGACGTCCGCGTCTACTGCCTCTACGCCGTCAAGGAGGGTGCGCAGCAGGCACCCGGGCTACTCAACGTCCATGGCTGGATGGGGGCGCCGGCGATCGCGAAGGATTTTGTCGCTGACGGTTGGGCGGTGATGGCGTTCGACTACTGCGGCAAGACCGGCACTCGGCCGCACTACACGAAGTATCCCGAGCCCTTGAAGCACGGCAACATGGACCGGACCGTGTGCGGCCCGGTCAACTCCGCCACCCTCGACGGCAAGCCGATCACCGACCCCCGCCAAACGTCCGATTTCATCTGGTACACAATCCAACGCCGCGTGCTCACCTACCTGGAACGACAGAAGGAGGTCGATCCCACCCGGCTCGGCGCCCAGGGGTATTCCTACGGCGGCACGCTGATGTGGAACCTGGGCACCGATCCCCGCGTGAAGGCGATCGTCGCCTACTTCGGCATCGGCTACACGGAGTATTACCGCAACAAGCGGGTGTGGATGTACGACGGCCACACCGACGATCCGCCGAAGACGTCGGGCGAGGAGATCTATCTCACGTCGATCGCCCCGGAAGCGCATGTGCCTTCGATCACGGCGGCCACGCTCTTCCTGAACGGCTCCAACGACCACCACGGCGGCCATGAGCG
>CAZODJ010000033.1:0-21651 GCA_964578555.1 uncultured Candidatus Kuenenia sp. | reverse complement strand
CGACATCTTCGTGGCCGAGTGGGTTGCCACCGGCCGCATCACCAAGCTCGAGCGTGTGTAAGGGCGGCACGCGCTGCTGCAAAGAAGCATGAAGGAGCCCACGATGATCTGTCGCCGTATCGTTGCAGGTGTCCTCATCCAGTGCTCGGTCTGGATGGCCGTGCTATCGGTGGCTGCTGAGCCAAACTACGACGAGGCGAACGTGCGGCCCTACACGCTACCCAGCGTTCTTGCCGGTCCAGATGGCACACCGGCAGCCACGGCCGCTGCCTGGCGGGAAATCGCGCGGCCGCACCAGCTTTCGCTGCTTGAAAAGAATGTCTACGGACGACAACTTGCCCCCGCGTTCACGTTCCCCGTCGGTGACGTCGAGCGGGCCGAGGTGACGCTTGCTGATGGCGTGAGGGCGACGCGGCTCCAGACCAGGCTCCGCATGGGCCAGGCCAAGGAGGCACCGCTCGTCGATGTGCTTCTCTATCTTCCTGTGCTTCCTGCAACCGACCAGCTTCCCGCGACCGGCCGTCCGTCGCCTGTCTTCCTCAACCTCAACTTCAAGGGCAACCAGGCCGAGCATCCCGACCCGGGCATCCATCTCTGCCGAGCATGGCTGCCGAACGACGAAAAGAATGGCATCGTCAACAATCGCGCCACCGAGGCTTCGCGGGCTGCGCACACCCGTCGATGGCCGGTGGAAACGATGCTTTCCCGTGGCTACGGAATGGCGACGGCCTGCTACGGCGACATCTTTCCAGACCGACCCGATGGCCGGGCTGACAGCGTGCTCGCGTCACTCGGTCGGCCCGTCACCGGCGAACTGCCGCCCGACGAACCCGGCGCGATCGCCGCCTGGGCATGGGGCCTTTCGAGAATTCTCGACTGGCTCATCCGGCTGCCCGAGATCGATCCGACGCGGGTCATCGTCGTGGGCCACTCCCGCAACGGCAAGGCGGCGCTCTGGGCCGGCGCCTGCGATGAACGGTTTGCGATGGTCGTATCGAACGAGTCGGGCTGCGGCGGAGCGGCGCTCGAGCGCCGCTCCTTCGGCGAGACAATCGCCGACATCACGACGCGGTTCCCGCACTGGTTCTGTCCGACGTTTGCGACCTATGCGGGCCGCGAGGATCAATTGCCGACCGACGCGCACGCGCTGCTGGCGATGGCCGCCCCGCGGCCGCTCTATGTGGCCAGTGCGATTGACGACCGCTGGGCCGATCCGCGGGGTGAATTTCTTTCCGCCGTCGCGGCCGGGCCCGTATGGAAACTCTTCGGCATGACAGGTCTGGGCACGACGGCGTGGCCGGCCGTCGACACGCCAGTCGGCGTACGAATCGGCTACCACGTGCGGTCGGGCGGCCACGACCTCCTCGAGTACGACTGGCTCCAGTTCGCCGACTTCGCCGATAAGAATCTTTCGCCGGTGCAGGCTCCGCGCACAGTCAATGCAGCCGACTCGTTCCGTCCGGTTCAACAGCCGCTGCCCGTGCAGCCACCGCCCGGCGCGATCCTGCTCTTCGGCGACGGCAGCGAGGGGCCGCCACAGTTCACGAGCATGGCCGGCGGGCCAATCGACTGGACGGTCAAGGACGGCACGCTCCTCGTGAACACGACGAGCGGTCATGCCAACCACATCGTGTCGACGGTGAACTTCCAAGACGCCCACATCCATGCCGAGTTCAAGGTCTCTCCCGAGGCCCACGGCAACAGCGGCCTCTACATCCACGGCCACTACGAGATGCAAATTTATGACTCGTTCGGCACCGAGCCGCCCACCGACCAGGACGAGGGCGCCCTCTATCGGTTTGGCAAACCACTCGTGAACGCGTCGCGGCCCGCCGGGGAATGGCAGGTGTATGACATCCGCTTCATTGGCCCGCGCCGCGACGCGGCCGGCCGAATCATGCAGGCGGGAAGCATCACCGCCTGGCTCAACGGGAAGCTCGTGCAGGATGGCATCACGTTCACCGAACCACGGTCGCCATACATTCCGTATCGGCATGGCGCGACCGATTTTCTCCGCGGTGTGGAAAAGAATCTCCGGGCCACCGGCTCAGGCCCGCTCTTTCTTCAGGATCACGGCAGCCCGACCCAGTTTCGGAATGTGTGGATCAAGCCGCTGGACAAACGCTCCTGAGCGGCACGTGCATTCGGAAAAGCATTCGGCCGCCGGACGGTTTGTCGCCCGCGGCTCGCCACATTATCCTTGCACCCTGCGCATTCCGTGAATCGCCCCGTGGAGGTCAGCATGAAGAAGGCCCAGGCTCCCCTTGCCCCAGCGGCAACCCGTCGCGAGTTTCTCAAAGTCACCGCCACGGTGGGAGTAGCGGCTGCGGCTCCCTACGTGATCACGTCGAAGGCGCTTGGCGATGCCACCACGCCGCCCGCCAGCGACCGGATCGTGATGGGGGGCATCGGCATCGGCAACATGGGCAAGGGTGACCAAGGAGCGTTTCTGGGCCGGCCCGACGTGCAGTATGTCGCCGTCTGCGACGTCCGGCAGAAGTGGCGGGAGGAGGGCAAGGCCCGGACCGATGCAAAGCATGGCAACCAAGACTGTGCCGCGTATGTCGACTTCCGCGAACTCTTGGCTCGTGACGACATCGATGCCGTCCATATCGCGACACCCGACCACTGGCACTCGATCATGACGATCGCTGCCTGCCGTTCCGGGAAAGACGTCTACCTGCAGAAGCCCGAAACCCTCACGCTCCGGGAGGGACCGCTGATGGTCGCCGCCGCCCGTCGCTTCGGACGGGTCGTGTCGGGTGGCAGCCAGCGAGTTCTGGGCGACTACCGCGGCATCGTCGACCCGATCTGGGCCGGTGAGATCGGCAACGTCACGTCGATCGACATCTCGGTCGGCGGCCCCTCGATGCCCTGCTACCTTCCCGCCCAGCCGACGCCTCCCGACATCGACTGGGACCTGTGGCTCGGGCCGGCTCCCTGGGAGCCGTATAACTCCGGCCGCTGCGACGGCAACTACGGAACTGGCGGCAACAGCTGGCGGTCATACGTCGACTACTCCGGTGGCAGCCTGACCGACTGGGGAGCCCATCACTTCGGCGGCGCGATCTTCGCTGCCGACCTTCTGGAACTCCAGCCGACGAAGGTGACGTATTACCCCGCCTCTGCCGACGGCAAGACCGCCGCGTACGTATCGGTGACCTACCCCAACGGTACGGAACTCTTTCACAACCGGCCCGCGAACCTGAGGCCGGCTCCGTCCATTGCCCACCAGGGGTCGATCCAGATTGCCGGTGACGGCAAGCCACGGGCGGCCAAGCCCGTGCCGGACTACAGGAACGGCGAGACGAGCATCTATGGCGACTTCATCGAGTGTGTAAAGACCCGCCAGCGACCATTTCGCGACATCGAACTGGCCGCGAACACGATGACAGCCCCCCACATGATCGCCATCGGCTATCGGCTGGAGCGGTCGCTCACCTGGGATCGGGCCAGCCAGCAGTTCAAGAACGATGAGGGGGCCAACCGGCTCCTCGACCGCGCTCGCCGCGAGCCGTGGTCGATTTCGTAGCCGATTTCGTCAAGGAGACCAGCCATGCCATTCGATCCGACCACGCTCGACGAGCCATTCAAGGCGCTCGCCGCCTACGACTGGGGCGCCGACGCGGCACCGTTCAAGACGATCGACGCCGCCGTGATCGCGGCGCCTGCCGACAACGCCCTGCGGACTGAACTCGAAAAGCGGTTCGCCGAACTGCTCGGCGGCGGCACGAGCCGCGCCGCCAAGGAATATGTCTGCCGCAAACTGATGATGATCGGCACAGCGGCGAGTGTGCCTGCCCTGGCCGCTCTCCTCGGCGATGCCGACAACTCCCACATGGCGCGGTTTGCCCTCGAACGGATTCCCGGCTCCGAGGCGGGAGCCGCACTGAACAAAGCCCTCGGCACGGTGAGTGACGCCCTCAAGATTGGCATGATCTCGTCGCTCGCTTGCCGCCGCGACTTGGCCTGCGTGCCTGTGCTCACGACGCTTCTCAAGGGACAGCCGCTCCTGGCGATCCCGGCCGCCAACGCGCTCGGCACGATCCATTCCGCAGAGGCAATTCACGCTCTGGCAGCTGCCGATCCCTTCGCGGCCGAGGGTGTCGGAGAGGCCGTTGTCAACGCGCGGCTTGCCTGTGCGGAATCGCTCTTGGCCGCCGGCAAGCGGGCCGACGCGCTGGCGATCTACCAAGGCCTCGCGAAGGCCGCGGCCGGCAAGCCCGACGCCAAGGCAATCGAACTGGCCGCCACCCGTGGCATCCTCGCCTGCGCCGACGCAGTCGCCGCCGCGTCCTGATCCGACATCATCTCTTCTGGAGCATGCAGCATGCGCCTCTTCACCGTTCTCGCATCATTGACCGCGGCGATCGTTCTCGCTTCCCCAAGCATCGCGCACGCAGCTGACGATCCGGTCGCGCTCACAATCGACTTCTTCTCCCGCGACGATGCTGATTTCCGAGCGATCGGTCTGGATCGCGTGCGGCACGGCACGAAGGGCGAGGCAGCCACCTACCGCTTCGCAGCCGAGATCGCCAAGCAGTCTCCCGAGCGGCAGGTCGCGCTGGTGAGGGCGCTCACCGATCGCGGCGACGCTGCGGCGATTCCCGCCATCACTGCCCTGCTCCTGCAGGCCAAGGATCCGGCAGTGCGGTCGGCGGCCGTGCTCGCCCTCGGCACACTCGGATCACAGGTGGAAGTCGCCGTTCTGAAGCAGTCGTTGGCGGCCGCTGAGCCCGAGAAGGGGGCAGCACGCCGGGCCCTGACGGTCATCCGCGGCGATGCAGCCACGAAGGAATTGATCGATGCCGCGAAGTTTGGCGAACCGGCACTCCGGCCGACCTTCATCGCTATCCTCGCCGACCGTCGGGCCCGAATCGCCCTGCCCGATTTCGCGGTGATGACGGTCGATGCCGACGCGGCCGTGCGGTCGGCCGCTCTCCGGGGCCTCGAGAAGCTCGGCGGCCCGGAGCAGGTAGCCGGCCTCATCGCCGGTGTGCTCAAGGCTGCGGCTGGTGGCGAGCGTCGTGAGGCCGAACGGGCGCTTGTGACGGTGTGCACGAAAAACCAAAACCATGAGACAGCGGCGAAGATTTTCCTCGATGCCTTTAAGAAGGCTCCTGAAGGAGAGCAGGAGACGCTGCTGCCGGCACTTGGCGGCGTGGGCGGGCCGGGAGCCTTGGCGATCGTCGACGAACTGACCGCCAGCCCCGACGCAGCGAAGCGCACGTTTGGTCTGTCGGCGTTGTCGCGCTGGCCCGACGCAACCGTCGCCTCGCGGCTGACGGACCTCGTCGGTAAGGCACAGGATCCGGCCGAGCGGGCCCTGCTGCTCGGGGCGCTCATCCGCATCGCTCCGCTCCCCGACAACAAGCTCAACGATGGCCAGAAGCTCGACCTCGTGAAGAAGACGATGGAACTGTGTCAGACCGACGAGGATCGTGCCCGCCTCATCGAGCGGGTCAATGCGATTCGCACGATCGACGCGTTTCGATTCGTTCTTCCCTTCCTCGATCAGCCGCCTCTGGCCGAACCGGCCTGCAAGAGCCTGGTCGAGTTGGCCCACCATCGCCAGCTGCGGGATGCCCACAAGGATGAGTTCGTCAAGGCGCTCGACCGCGTGATCACAACGACGAAAAACCAGGAACTCGTCGAACGGGCCACTGCCTATAAGGAAGGCAAGACGTGGGAACGCAAAAAGGGCTGAACGCTTCTATTTCCTGAACACTGCGCCATCGATACCGTGCCCTTTCATGAGCCGGTAGAGCGTGCCTCGTGGCACCCGGGCATCGCGGGCGGCCGCCGACACGTCGCCCGAGTGCCGCGTGAGCAGGTCGGTGAGATACTGCCGCTCAAACTGCGCCACATGCCGGGCCCGCTGGGCGAAGAAGCCGTCGACCGGGCTGTCCCCGACGCCCTCGCCGACCACCCTCCCAGCTGCCGCCACGATCTCGTCGGGCAGGTCCTCCACGCCGGCCGTCTTCGACCGGGTCATCGCGATAGCCCGCCGGACGGCGTTTTGCAATTCACGGACGTTGCCCGGCCAATGGTAGCCCGTGAGCACCTGGTAGGCATCGGTGGTGAGCCCACCCAGACCGCGGCCCATCTCCTGCGCGGCCCGGTGGGCAAACGACTCGGCCAGCAGGCCGATGTCATCCCCGCGAACCCGCAGCGGAGGAAGATCGATCCGCACCACATTGATCCGATAGAAGAGGTCGCGGCGAAACTCACCCTGGGCCACCATCTCGTCGATGTTCCGTGACGTGGCCGCCACCACCCGGACATCGACCGCGTTTTCCTGCCGCGCGCCGACCCGCCGCACCCGCCGTTCCTGGAGCACCCGCAACAACTTGGCCTGCACGGCGGAGGGCAGCTCTCCCACCTCGTCGAGGAAGAGGGTGCCGCCGTCGGCGCACTCGATGAGCCCCATCCGCCGGGCGTCGGCGCCGGTGAAGGCGCCTCGCTCGTGGCCGAAGAGTTCGCTTTCGAGCAGCGCGTCGGGGATCGCCCCGCAGTCGACCGGCACGAACGGTCCGGCCGCCCGCCGGCTACGACGGTGAATCGACCGCGCGACGAGCTCCTTCCCGGTGCCGGTCTCACCCGTGATGAGCACGTCAACGGAACTGCCCGCCACGCGATCGATCACGGAATAGACCTGCTGCATCGGCGGGCTTGTGCCGAGAAAGTCATCGAAGGAATAAGGCTTCTCCACCGCACGGCGCAGCACCTGCTCGGCCGCCCTGTGACGAGACGTCGTCAGCAGGCGTTCGAGCGAATCTTCAAGGTCGGCCTCGACGCGGCCGATGTCGAGATAGTCGCCGGCGCCCGCCTGCAAGCACGCTCGCGCCGTGTCGATGCCGGGCTGGGCATCGATCACCACCGTCGGGAGCTGCGGATCGGCCTGGCGGACCGCGGCATGGAGAGCGTCGGCGCTGCGGGCTGATCGGGCCGTGACGATTGCCACATCCCAGGCATCGCGGGCCAGTGTCTCCGCCGCCGCCTCGGGGGTGGTTTCGACACGCAGTTCCATCGGCTGCAGCCGGGCCACGAGCCGGGCATAGGGCAGACCGGCAACGCCCTCGGAATCGACGATCAGGATGCGGGGCTGCTGCACGGCGACGCCAATGCTGGAGAGAAACCGCGACGACCACCAGTCACGCGGGCCGCCTCCCACGTGAACGCCCAGTATGCGAAGTGCCCACCCCGAACACAACGCACCCATTAAGAGCAGGCCAGGCTTCAGCCTGTCATTCATCCAGCGAGGGGTTACCCGTGCCGTGAGAGCCGGCTTTGGCAGCGAGCGCAGGCAGGATGCCGGAAGCGAAGCTGGCAGAGAGTGAGCAAAGGCCTGGAGGGCCGTCGCGAACGTCCGGCGACGCGGCACGGGCAACCCCGAGCCGCGTTACGAAAGAGCAACGACAGCCGAAAGCCTGTCCTGCGCCCGCGGCGCTGGTACATTGCTGATCCACAATCACCAGCGCGAGGAGACGAGCCCCAGTGCCCATTGACCCGTATTCCCCCTGCCCCGGCGGCCTCGACAAGAAGATCAAGTTTTGCTGTGCCGAGCTGGTCGGTGACCTCGAGCAGATCGACCGCCTCATCGAGGGCGACCAGGTCGCGGCGGCGCTCGAGCAGACGAAGCGGCTCTGCGACAAGCATCCCGGCAAGGCCTGCCTGCTGGCCACGCGGACGAAGCTCGAACTGGCCTCCCGCGAGTACGGCGCCGCAGCCGCCACGAACCAGGCGTTCCTCGCCGCCCACCCCGACAACCCGCTGGCCCTCGGCCAGGCGGCCGTCGTCGATGCCGTGGCGGGCAACATTCAGGAGGCGGCCCAGCGGTTTGACAGGGCACGTGAGCAGTGCGGGGCGGAGGTGTCGCCCGAGTTCACACGGATTGCGGCCACCCTCGTGCAGGCTGGTGCCCAGTCGGGTCATGTCGGCTTTGCCCAGGGAATCGTCGAATGGCTGATCGATAAAAACCTCGGGTCCGACGAGGAGCATCGCCTGCTGGCGGCGATCGTCGGCTCCGCGGGCGTGCCGCCCGCGCTCCGCACGAAGGTGCTCTATTCCGTGCCGACGGGTGATCACCCGTGGCGGCCCGACTTCGAGACGGCGCTCATGCACGCCGAAGCCTGGCGACTGTCGAAGGCGCTCACGCTCTTTCGAAGCCTCAAGAGCGTGGCGTCGACGAGCCCCGGTGTCTTTACCAACATCGCCGTGCTCTGCGAGATGCTCGCCCGGCCGTTCGAGGCCTCCGAAGCCTGGCTGAACGTGGCACAATGTCGCGCCGACTCGCCTGATGATGCCATCGAGGCGACGGGTCGGGCGATCGCGCTGGAGACCGAAGCCAACCCTGACCGCTCACCGCTCGTGCTGTTCGCGCAGGCCCGGGCACCGCTCCCGCTCGAGGGGGCCAACGCCCTCGATTTGCTGGAGGACAAACTCCGCCACGACAAGCATTGCGAGCCGGCCCCGTTTAACCGTTCCGAGTGGGTGCAGCGAGGCGCCGCGCCGCCACACTCGCTGTGGCGGATCTATCAAGGCCCGATCGATGGTGAGGCTCCCGTCCGCCTCCTGGCCTCGCTCCTCCTCTTCGGTCGCCAGACCGACAAGGAGCCCGAAGCCATCCTGCAGGGTTTCGCACCCGACGTCGCGCAGGCGATCCCGATCGCCGAGACGCTCCTCGGCGCGAAGCTCGCCATGGATGAACCGCAGGAAGGCCTGCCCGTGGCAGCGCCGACGAGCTGGCTGCTGGGCGCACAGTTTCGCAGCCGGATCCCCGAGGAACCGAAAGCGCCTCCGGCCGCCGGTGCACCATCTGCGGTCGACGCCTACCTCGAGACCCAGCGGGCGGCGGTGCGGGAGCGGTTCATCAGCGAGTGGCCACAGACCGCCCTGCCCGAGTTGCTCGGCAAGACGCCCCGCGAGGCGCTGCTTCAGGCCGAAGGACGGCTCCGGGTCGAGGCATTGGTGAGCGAGGGTGAAGCGACGGCCCGCCGGCCAGACATGAACGAGGCCTGGTCCACGATCCGTGCCAACCTCGGCCTGTCGTCGGCCGCGACGATTGACTCACCGCGACCGCTGGAGGAGGTGGCTCCGCTTCGCTGGCACCGGCTCGCCCTGCAGAAGGTCGACCTTGATCAGCTCCGCGGACTGCTTGTCACGTCGATCGATGCCGGCTTTGAGCTTGCCGCCGAGCGGGCCGCGAAGGAGATCCTCTCCCGCAGCGATGCCATGCCTGCCGACAAGTGGCAGTCGTACGGGTTTCTTGAACAGCGGGCGACGCTCACCAACGAGAAGCTTTCGATCATCGCCTTGCTCCGCCCGCTGGCGGCGGAACTCAAGGCCAACGACGGCATGCTCGACGTGGCCGAACTACGGATTCGCCTGCAGCGGGGAGACCAGGCCGAGATCGTGCGGCTGCTGGAGCACCTCCGCAGCCACCACGCCCGCGACCAGCAGGTGCTCGGGGCGCTCGCCGAGGTACTGATGGAGGCGGGGGTCGACCTCTCGGCCCTGGCCGGTGGCCCTGGCATGCGGCCAGGCCAGCCAGCCGCAATGGGAGGCATCCCCGGTGCTGCTTCGGCAGCTGGCGTTCCGCCCGTCGAAGCCGGCAAGATCTGGACCCCCGGCGGTGAGCAGGGTGGCGGGAGCGGCGAGAAGAAGATCTGGACCCCCGACTAGCCGATGTTTGACCCGCATGACACCGCCGCGATGACGCGGGCGTTGGAACTGGCCCGCCGCGGTGAAGGGCGTGTCGAGCCCAATCCGATGGTCGGAGCCGTCGTGACCGTCCACGACGGGGCCGGCCACCAATACGTCATCGGAGAAGGATGGCATGCCGACTTCGGCGGGCCGCACGCCGAGATCATGGCATTGGAAGCCGCAGGGCCTCGTGCCCGTGGCGCGACGCTCTTCGTGACGCTCGAGCCCTGTTGCCACCACGGTAAGACGCCCCCCTGCACCGATGCCGTGATCGCCGCCGGCATCAGCCGCGTCGTGATCGCCGCCCGCGACCCGTTTCCGGCAGTGGCCGGCGGCGGCATCGCGGCGCTCGAACGCGCCGGACTCACCGTGGAAGTCGGCCTTCTGGAACGTGAGGCGACGCGTCTGACGGCCCCCTTTCGCACCTTGGTGGAGCGCGGCCGCCCGTGGGTGATCGCCAAGTGGGCGATGAGCCTCGACGGCGCCTTGGCCACCGGATCGAGCGATGACCGCTGGCTGTCGTCGCCTGCCTCGCGCCGGCTCGTGCACGAACTTCGTGGCCGGATCGACGGCATCCTGGTCGGCATCGGCACGGCGCTCGCAGACGATCCGCTCCTCACACCACGCCCTCGCGGTTCACGCATCCCACTGCGGATCGTGCTCGATTCGCAGGCCCGGCTCCCGCTCACGAGCCAACTCGTGCAAACGGCCCGAGAGAGTCCGGTGCTCGTGGCTGTTGGCGGGGAGGCTCCGGCCGCGGAAGTGGCCGCCCTTCACGAGGCGGGCTGCGACATCTGGCACGCACCTCGGGCCGACCGGCCGACGCAGCTTCGGGCCCTTTTGGAGGAACTCGGCAACCGCCGCCAGACCAACGTGCTCGTCGAAGGTGGGCCGGCCGTGCTCCGCAGTTTCTTTGGCGCCGAACTCGTCGACGAGGTGTGGACTTTCATTGCGCCACGAATCGTGGGCCGCGATGGCCGCGGCCTACCACCGCTCCCGACCTTCCCCGATGCCCCACCGATCGAGATCGAGCGGATCGATCATCCCGGTGGCGATATCCTCCTCCGCGGAATCACCGCGGCATGTCGCGGATCACATTCCGCCAATGCGTGACGGTGGCATCGGGCTTTACCGCCGTCTCGGCGGTGGCCACCCGCAGCGATTTCGCCGCCTCGAGGACACCCCGCACCTGCTCGAGGATCTCCGTCACCTGCTGATCCTCCGCGCCCGCATCGAGGGTGAGATCGGCATCGACGCTTCCCTCTCGCTGCTGCACGGCCACGTAGCGGGCCAGGTAGACCACCCACGGCTCGAGGGCCTCGATGAGCCCTGCCACGTCAAGGGTGGCGGCACCGGCCAAGGGCTCGGCGAACTTCGTGAGCTGTTCCCCTGTCTTGAGCGGAGTCGCCACGATCAGCCGGCCGGCCTGCTTGGGGACGAGCGACAGCACGGCGGCATTCTTCCCGAGCGCGATGGCCGGACGCAGCTGCTCATCGAGGCCGCTCTTTTCCAGCGACCATGACCAGACACTCCCTCCCTCCACGTCGTCCTTCCGGGGATCGGCGATGCGATAGTCGGCCGGCACTGATGCGGGGCTCATCCCGCGAACGGCATCGACTAGTTCATCGCTCAACGCAAAGAGGTCGTTCATCCCTTCACGAAAGAGGGCCGGGTCGTCGACACCGATCACGATCGCCGGCTCGACGAGCGGGAGCATCTCCTCGGCCTTGGGGAGCGCCTGCTGCAGCCGACTCGTCTTGCTCTTGCCGTCGATCACGAAGCCGACCTGGCCGCCGGCCATCGCCGGCCGGAACGTGCGGCGGACAATGTCCACGAACTTCTGCCCCAGCGGCAGAATGTGTTGCTCGAAGGCGGCCACACGTCCCTGGGCGTCTTCGTCAGCCCGAGGCACGAGGTGCTTCGTGACAAAGCCGCGAAGCATGTCAGCCCACGAAACCACGTCGTCGAAGCGGTAGGCGTCGGCCCGCAGCCGAAGCGCCGCAGCCGCCAATGGCGCCCCGCCGACGTGCTCGAGCAGGTCGAGCCGCTTGGTGCCATCGAGCGGCCCGTTTCGCGACCAATCCCACGCATACCCTTCGTAGCCCTGGTCCGCGATGAACGAATACGCCAGCCAGGGCCCGGGAGTCGGCAGCCACTTTGCATACTGCGTCGAGATGGTCTGCAGTGTGTTTCGGGCATCCTTTGCCGCCTCAGCGGACAGATCGGCCTCCTCCGCAATCTGGTCGGTGAGGCTCGCCAACTGGTCGATCTCGGCAGTGGACGGGGCCAGCACCTGCATCATCTCCTGGCTCACGTAGGAGACCGCCGTCATCGGCTTGTCCCGATGATCCTTCAGGGGCGCCAGCGGCTTGGTGCCGAGCAGACCCTTTTCGAAGCCACCGCCGGAGATGACGAGCTTTTCGAGATGATCGGTCGAGTCTCCCAGCGACAGAACGACTCGGTCACCCACGGTGCCGATCGCCAGCACCACTTCGATGGCGGCCAGCGCCTCGAAGATGGCATCGACGTCTTCCGTGCTTTCGTCGTCGACGAGGATCTGTTGCCGGAGGAGCGAATAATCAGGCTTGAACGTGAAGGTCACGAATTCACCACCGGCGATCGTTCGCCGCTCCACCGCGTTGGCGAGATCGGGGTTGGCCTGAGCGGCGAGCTGGAGGAGCACCTCCAGCCGCTTCAGCTGCGTGACGGCAGCCTCGCCCATCGTGGTGCGAAAACCCCAGACGAGATCGGGGATCACGATCAGGTCCTTGTTGTCAGCGATCGTCTTGAGAATCAACCGGGAGGCGAGTTCGTTGCTGAAGTCGGTTTGGATCATCTGCAGCCGCACCGGCTGCACTCGCACGGGGCCGCCTGCTCCGTCACCATCCCCGGGAAGGCCCTCGAGGGCATCGAACCCGCCAAATGCCGCGTCACCCCCCACCATCCCGAGAATGTTCGCCGCCTGCTGGGCCTGCTGCACCTTCTTGAGAAGCGCGACCGGCTTGATCCATGACGGCTCGCCGTACACGAACGTGTCGGCAGCGACCATGTCGGTGAGCAGATCGACCGCCTGCTGGTTCTCGGGCAGTTGCATGAACGTGTCGACGATCGACAGCGGGCTGCCGGGCTGTGCCCGCTGCTCCTCCAGCGAGTCGAAAAACTTCTTCACGGCGGGAAGTTTCCGCACGGAGGCAAACGCATTGCTCGAAACGATCGCGTCGTACTGCTCGCGGAGCCGCAGCGTCGACGACACGAAGGCGGCGTCGATTGGAATCATCGACAGCCCGGTGTCGGAGACATCGGCGACCGACACGGCCGGCAGGCCCGTGGCGAACAGGGCGGTGGCAACGACGCACGCGGAGAGGCGGTGAAATACGGCCATCGAAACAATCCTTTGGGGGGTGATGCCTTCTGGAGAACAAGCGGCTCGGAAACAGGCTTGGGGGCGGCGACAGGAAGGATGAAAAAGGACCGTGGTTGGCCTTTTCTTCGCCACGATAGGATATGCGAAAGAGGCTGTCCGGGAGAACCCTACTTGCTCATTGAAACGACATCTATCGTCGACACCTTCGCCGAGGCGTTTCGCCTTCGCTTCGCGAGGCTGATCGTGACCGCCCACGATGACCACTGGCTCGATGCCGCCCTTCGCGCGGCGTGCGGCTATGGCACGAGCGTCATCGGGTGCGATGCCGAGATCGGAGTCGAGCGGCGACTGACGCTCGACGACTCCCCCGACGGCCGCCCTGGGGCGGCCGTGCTGGCCTTCGGTTTTTCGGGCGAAGGCGTCGGCAAAGCCGTGGCCAATCGGGCTGCCCAGTGCCTGCTTACCTGCCCGACAGTGAGCCTCTTCGACGGCCTCCCCGAGGCTGGCGACCGCAGCCCGCTCGGAGGCCACATCCGCTATTTTGGAGATGGATTCGAGAAGTCCAAACTCCTCAACGGCCGCCGGTTTTGGCGGGTGCCGGTCATGGATGGTGAGTTCCTGGTGGAGGAGACGATCGGCATCGAAAAGGGTGTCGGCGGGGGCAACTTCATCATCCAGGGCCGCTCCCTCGACGCCGCGCTCGACGCGGCTCGGCGGGCCGTGGAAGCGATTCATGCCGTGCCCGGCACGATCGCCCCCTTCCCGGGAGGAGTGGTGCGATCAGGCAGCAAGGTCGGGTCGCGGTACGAAGGGCTACGGGCATCGACCAACGACGCGTTTTGTCCGGGCCTCGTGGGCCGCGTCGAAACAGGCCTCGTCACCGACGTGGCCTGTGCACTGGAGATCGTCATTGACGGCATCGACGAGGACGCCGTTGCCCGGGCAATGGTGGCTGGCATCCGTGCCGCGGCGGGCCCTGAGATTCCGGCCATCTCGGCCGGCAACTACGGCGGCAAACTGGGCAAATTCCACTTCCATCTTCGCCAGCTTCTCACCACCTCGTAACCAGCTGCTTCGGCTGACGCCGAGGTGAGGTTGAGTGACCTTCCGGAGCGGCATCCGGTTGTGGTACTTCCCACCACGCTTTTTCATGCGTTGTTTGGAAGCCCCGCGAGGATCAGGTCATGTCCGACACTGAGCGAGCGTCTCGGCAGGAATTGGTGGTGCCACCCAGGCAGTCGAATCTGCCGGTCATCCTCGGCGCCTGTGTCTGCGGCTGCGCGGGCTTTGGTCTCGTCTGGGCCCTCGGCATCGGCCGCTCATCGCCCCCCTCACGACCGGCTGAAATGGCGGCCGCACCGGCTGATTCCGCCGATCCCGCGGTACTCGAAGGCTGGCATCCGCCGGTCACCGACCCGGAGGAACAACCGGAGACCGATCTTCGTCCCGCTCGCCGAGTCTCCTTTGAAGCGCCGCCGGGAATCGTGCCCACCGGCGGCACGGAACGCGGCCTGTCGCGGTTTTCAGCACCCAGTGACCTCGAGCCGTTGCCGGAAGCAGCGACCACCGATTTACTGCCGGCGGAGGATGACCAAGGCCCGGCGGTCGAAGACATGCCCGCCCCTTTGACGGAGGAGTCCGACGAGACAGCAGCAGCTGAGGCCGCCATGCCAGAGACCGATCTGTCCACGGCGACACCGGCGACTCCTGATGAGCCGGTCGCATCAACGGCATCCGCTGACGCGGTCGGCTCACGATTTACTGCCAGCACCGATCTCGAACCGCTCGAGCCACTTGCCGAGCCCGTTCGCATGCCCCGCGCTACGGGTGTTGCCCAAGAGCCCGCTCCTCCAGCGACTACCGCTGCCGCTGTCCCGCTGGCCATCGCGGAGAACTCCGACAAGCCCGTGGCGACCGAGCCTGTGCCGCCCCGCTTTGATGAACCGGCCGATGAGCCTCTCGCCTCCCCAGCAGCCGTCGCAGCAGCCGCGACAGCGATGACAGGCTCCGCTTTTGCCACCGCGACCGCGGCTTCGTCGACGCAGGCGCTCAGCCAGCCCGCACCTTCGCTCACCAATGCACCGGCAGCGATTGGGCCACAAAGCTTTGCAGGCCCCCAGTCCGCGTCGCAGCCGCCATTCCCACAGTCGGGATTCGGCATGCCAGCGCACACTGCCATGTCCCCCCAGCCCGTCATGAACCCGACCGGGCAGCAGGCATCGCCAAGCGGTGAAGGCCGCCCCGGCCCGGCACAGCTGGAGGGTGTGCAGGCTCCGCAACTCACCGTGGAAAAGCGTGGCCCCCGCGAGGTGCAAGTGGGCAAGCCGGCCCGCTACGAGATGTTCCTGCGCAACGTCGGCACGGCGGTCGCCCACGACGTGACGCTCCATGACACCGTGCCGGCCGGCACACGGCTCATCGCGACGACGCCGCCGGCAGCCCCCGGGCCGTCCTCCGACCCGAGCGGCACCACCGGTGATCTGGTCTGGCGTCTCGGCACGCTCGAACCCGGCGCCGGCACGAAGGTGGCGATGGAAGTGATGCCGGAATCCGAAGGCGAGATCGGCAGCGTCGCGAGTGTCACCTTCCGCTCCGATGCGACCGTACGGTCCCGCTCGACAAAGCCCGGTCTCGACATCGAATCGTCCACACCCGAGCCCGTCCTGATCGGCAAGGAGATCACCACGTCGATCGTGGTCTCGAATCCTGGCACCGGCACGTCGACCGGCGTCGTGCTCGTCGGCACACTGCCCGAGGGCGTGCAGCATCCTGCCGGCAAGGAAGTTGAATTCGACGTTGGCCGGCTGGAGCCTGGCGAACGCCGGACGATCGACCTGACCCTCGCAACGACCTCACCCGGCGTGCATGCAATGACCGTGATGGCACGGGCCGACGGCCGTCTCTCCGCGGAAGCCGCCATCCCGCTCGAAGTGACCGCCCCGATGCTCGAACTGGCAGCCGACATGCCCGGCCGCCGCTACCTGCAACGGCCGGCGACCTGCCGGCTCACGATGCACAACACCGGCACCGCCCCCGCCCTGGGCGTGGAGCTGGCCACGCAGCTGCCCCCAGGCATGAAGTTCGTGCGGGCCAACAACGCCGGCTTCTACGACGAACGGCATCACCGCGTGCTGTGGAGCCTCGAGGAACTGCCCCCAGGTGAGACCGGCACCGTCGAATTGGTGGTGATGCCGGTGGCCCTCGGTCCGCAAAAACTGATCACCGCCGCCCGCAATCCGGCCGGCCTCTCCGACCAGGTCGCCAGCACGATCGAGGTTGACGGACTGGCTAGCCTCACCTTTCAAATCACCGACAGTGAGGATCCGATCGAGGTCAGCGGGCAGACTGAATATGTGATCCGTGTGGGCAATCAAGGCACGAAACCCGCCAGCGGCGTGCGGCTCGCGGCGACGCTGCTGGGCGATCTTGAGCCAATCGAGGCGACCGGTCCGTCGGGGCATCGGATTGAGAACCTGACGGTCTTCTTCGAACCGTTGGCCTCGCTCGTGCCCACCGAGGAGGCGACCTACAAGATCCGCATCCGCGGCCGTCGTGCCGGCGACCACCGCGTGCAAGTGCAACTGACGAGCGACGACCACGCCGCGCCGATCACGAAGGAAGAAGTGACGCGGGTCTACGCGGACCGCTAGCTTTACGCCTGCGGGGCCATCCAGGCGAGCCTCGCGTAAGCCAAAGCAGGCCCGCCGGCTTGCGCCTGGCGGCTATGTGGGCGTTACCGCAGCACGGCGCCGACACGGCGGCCACACTCCGCGACGACGGCGTCGACGACGCGGCTCGCTTCCTCGCCGGAAAGCGTTCCCTTGTCGCTGCGGAGTCTGAGCGAAACCACCACGCTCTTTTTGCCGGGCCCCAGCCGCTCGGCATCCTGCCAGACCTGCACGAGCCGGCACTGCTCCATCAGCGGACCGGCCGCCGCATGAATCGCCGCCACGATCCCGCCCCACGGCACCTGCTCGTCGACCACGAGGTTGATGTCCCGCTCCACCGCCGGAAAATCACTCGGCCGCACGAGCCGCCGCTCCTCGGCAACCGCGAAGTCGAGCCAATCAAGCCGCAGTTCGACGGCGACCACCGGGCCGATGAGCGAATGTGCCCGCAGCGGCGCGGCGGCGATCTCACCCACCACTCCCACACGGACCGGCTGTCGATCACGGCGGTGGAGCACGATCTCGGCTGCCCGACCGGACGTGAGCAGGTCAATCACGAGCGGCCGATACTCGACGCATGAGTCGCCCCCATGCGGCAGGCTGCCCGCCCCGATGCCAAGCCTCGAGAGCACCGCCTCGGCCAGTCCTTTGGCCCGCAGATACTCGCCGCCCGTGACGAGCGATACGAGCAGCGGCTCCTCGACCGGCGAGTCGGCAAGCAGGTCGGCCGGCGGCGCGGCCACGCGCGGCAGGTACGCATGGGCGATTTCGAAGAGATCGCCGTGTGGCGCGCCGACGGCCAGCGTACCCGCACGAGCCTCGAGCAGGCTCGGCAGCAGCGTCCGCCGCAGCCGATCTGCGCCACGAATGAGCGCCGGCTGACAGACCAGCGGCGGCGCCTCGGTCCACGGGCTCTGGGTCGCCTCCAGCGGCTCGGCCACCACGCTGCGGGTCATCGCTTCGCAGAAGCCCGCCGCCACCAGCACCTGGGAGACGGCGCGAATCGCGTGTTCGTGGGAGGAGAGTTCCACGGGCCGGGCCGCGATCGGCTGATTCTCCGGCACCCGGTCGTAGCCTTCGATCCGAGCGATCTCCTCCACGAGATCGATCTCCCGCCAGGCATCCCGCCGCCACGTGGGCGCTCGCCACCGCGATGATCCGGCCGTGGCCTTCTCGGGTACGAACCCGAGGCTCGTGAGAATGTCCCGCTGCCGCGCGACAGGCACGTTGATACCGAGCACCTCCGCGGCGCGGCCGTCGCGGAGCTGAATAGTGGCCGGCGAACAGGCCAGCGCCCCCGCCTCGACCATGCCGGCCGCCAGGGTGCCTCCGGCGAGTTCCAGAATCAGCATCGCCGCCCGTCGGCTGGCCCAATCGACGGCCACCGGGTCGGGGCCCCGCTCGAAGCGATACGACGAGCCGCTGGCCAGCACGAGGCCGCGGGCCGCCGCCCGCACCGCCAGTGGGGCGAACTGTGCCGACTCGAGCAGGATATCGGTGGTCGATTCGCCGATTTCCGAATCGGCCCCGCCCATCACGCCGGCCAGTGCCACCGGCCGCTCCGCGTCGGCGATCACACACATGTGGTCGGTGAGCGTGTAGGTCTTGTGATTGATGGCAGTAAACGCCTCACCCGACTCCGCTCGGCGGACGACGATCCGCCCGCCCCGCACCTTCCCGAGGTCGAAGGCATGAAGTGGCTGGCCGCACTCGAGCATCACGTAGTTTGTGATGTCGACCACGTTATTGACGCTCGCCACGCCGACCGTCGCCAGCCGATCGACGAGCCACTGCGGGCTGGGGCCGATCCGCGCGCCGCGGATCACGCGGCCACAATAGAAGGGGCAGATTTCAGGCGAACGGATCTCGATGGCGATGCTCTCGCTCGCCGCTGGCCCGGTCTCCTCCGGCCGCGGGTCGGGCACGTGCAACGGGCGGCCGAAGAGGACGGCCAGTTCGCGGGCCACACCAATGTGGCCGAGCCAGTCGGGACGGTTGCTCGTGACCTCGATCTCGATCGCCTCGTCGGCCCCATGCACCGTGGTCGACTCGTGGTTGAGGCCGGCCATGAGGAGCCGCTCCACGATCTCCTCTGCGGGAGCGTCGAGGTGCACGTAGTCCGCCAGCCATTTTCGGGAGAGGATCATGGACGGCTCAAAACTGCTGAAGGAAGCGGACGTCGTTGCGGTAGAAGTCGCGGATATCGGCCACGCCGTACTTGCGGGCAGCGATCCGCTCCACGCCGAGGCCAAAGGCAAACCCCGTCACCGCGTCGGGGTCGTAGCCGACCGCCTCGAGGACTGCCGGATCGACCATGCCGGCACCCCCCATCTCGATCCAGCGCCCCCCCCACTCCATGTCGACCTCGACGCTCGGCTCCGTGAAGGGGAAGAAGGACGGCCGGAAACGCACCTTCACGTCGCCGCCGAGAAAGCTCGACGCGAAGAACCGCAGCACGCTCTTGAGGTGCGCCATCGTGGTGCCTGGCTCCACGAGCAGCCCCTCCACCTGATGAAACATCGGATAGTGGGTGGCGTCGGCGGTGTCGGGCCGATACACGCGGCCGAGCGACACGATCCGCAGTGGCGGCCTCCGCTTCTCCATCACGCGAATTTGCACGGTGCTCGTCTGCGATCGCAGCAGGAGCGGATCGGCCCCGCGGGCCACGGCAAGATAAAAGTTGTCGAGCGGGTCGCGGGCCGGATGCTCCGTGCCGATCGCGAGGGCCTCGAAGTTGTGCCACTGGTCCTCGACCTCGGGGCCGGTCACGCTCTCGAAGCCGAGCCGGGCCATGATCTCCTGCACACGGCGGATTGTCTGGGTGATCGGATGGAGGTGGCCGAGGCGGAAGGTCTCACCCGGCCGCGTGACGTCGATCGCCTCGACGGCGGTCGCGGTGCCGCCGGCCAGCCGCTCCTGAGCC
Organism: uncultured Candidatus Kuenenia sp.; assembly: GCA_964578555.1. Classification (GTDB taxonomy): domain Bacteria; phylum Planctomycetota; class Planctomycetia; order Pirellulales; family UBA1268; genus CACORA01. The sequence continues at coordinate 1,991 of CAZODJ010000033.1, read as the reverse complement.
GCGGCAAGCAGGGCCGTGATCACGGCCTTGGCCTCGTTGAAGTGTTTGCCCGCCGCCGGCTTGTCGGCCGCGGCGAGGCCACCGAGCATTTTCTGGATCGCCTTCAGACGACCGCTCCGGGCACCGAGAAAGTCGACACGGGCCGCCTCCACGGCAACTTCGTCGGTCGCGGCATCGAGCGCGGCGGATGCCTGCGCTCGCAGGCCTTCGATCTCGGCCAGGAATGCATCGAGTGAGACGTCTGCCACCGGCGAGGGCCCCCTGCTCGGACGAAAGGGGTCAGCCGGCGGCGACAAGCTCCGGCAGGCCCAGGCCCTGGCGGACGCTTTCCACGACGGCATCGAAGCCGGTCGGATCGAGCACGGCCATCTCGGCGAGGGTGCGACGGTCAAGTTCGCAGCCGATTTTTTCCAGGCCCGCAATGAACTGGCTGTAACGGAGGCCCCGCTCACGACAGGCGGCATTGATTCGCACAATCCAGAGGCGGCGGAAGTCTCGCTTCTTGCGGCGGCGGTCGCGGCGGGCGTACACGCCGGCCCGAATGAGTGATTCCTTGGCGGTGCGGAGCAGTTTCCGCCGACCGCCGACTGAACCCTTGACCCGCTTGAACAGCCGCTTTTTAGCCCGCAGACGCGGGACGACACTCTTGGTACGCATGGCTCTGGACTTTTCGACGGGACCTACTGGATGGAGATCAAGAACCCCTAAATTTCGCCCGTCAGGCGAAAAATGCAAGAGCCACGCGTGCAGACAGGGTTAGAAAGGCCCGTTTTCACCAGGCTGCCGCCCCATCACTCAGGAAACAGCCGCGTGGAGAGGTAGCGTTCGCCGAGGTCGGGGAGCACGACGACGATCATCTTGCCCGCGTTTTCCGGCCGGCGGGCCACCTGGAGCGCAGCCCAGGCGGCGGCCCCGCAACTGATCCCGCACATGAGGCCTTCCCGCTTGGCCATCTGCCGGGCAGTTTCCATGGCGTCCTCGTCGTCGACCTTCACCACTTCGTCGATCACGTCGAGGTTGAGAATCTCGGGGATGAAGCCCGCGCCGATACCCTGGATCGTGTGCCGCCCCGGCTTGATCGGCTCCCCGGCCAGCTTCTGCGAAATCACCGGGCTGTTGGCCGGCTCGACTGCCACGACCTTGAGCCCCGGCTTCTTGGCCTTGAGCACCTCGCCGCAGCCGGTGATCGTGCCGCCAGTGCCCACGCCACAGACGAGAATGTCGACCTGTCCTTCGGTGTCGGCCCAGATCTCCTCGGCCGTTGTCTTGCGGTGCACGTCGGGATTGGCGGGGTTCTTGAACTGCTGCGGCATGAAAAACTGCGAACTGGAGGCGTTGATCTCCTCCGCATGCCGCACCGCGCCCGGCATGCCCTCAGCTGCAGGCGTCAGCACGAGTTCGGCGCCCAGCGCCTTGAGCATCCGCCGTCGCTCGAGGCTCATGCTCTCCGGCATCGTGACGCGGAGTTTGTAGCCGCGGGCCGCGCAGACATAGGCCAAGCCGATGCCGGTGTTGCCGCTGGTGGGCTCGATGACGATCGTGTCGGAGCCAATGTGGCCGTCCTTTTCGGCGGCGTCGATCATCGCGCAGGCGATCCGATCCTTCACGCTCCACAGCGGATTCATGTTTTCAATCTTGCCAACGACGGTGGCCACGCAGCCGTCGGTGACCCGGCGGAGCCGCACCAGCGGCGTGCGGCCGATGCATTGGGTGATGTCGTCGCGGATGCCCGCGGGCATGGCAGACTGGATCATGGTGAACCCTCCGGAGACGGAATTTTCATCATTATCGACAAAGTCCGCCAAAAACTAAACCGAAGCCTGGCGGCTTGCGCCGGCGGCTGTATGGGAGCGGCTGGCCGTGCCCCCCAGAAAGCCCCGGGCGCGAGCCCGGGGGCTGCGGCAGAGCTGGTTGGTGCGTCATCCCGCCGGCTCGCGCCTGGCGGCTGTGTGGGGGGATAGGCGGGCCGTCGGCGGCTGTGAAGAGATCGG
>CAZODJ010000032.1:0-21956 GCA_964578555.1 uncultured Candidatus Kuenenia sp. | reverse complement strand
GCGAGCCATCCTGGCCTCGCTCCGCTCGCCGGCCTTAGACCGCAATCAGCATAGCGGTAGTGAAGATCTAAAAAACTGAGAAAGGTAGGCGAGGGGGTCGGCGAACGCTCGAGGAGCATTGGGCGTATCCTCGCCCCGCGACGAGACTTTTGCCGCCCCCGAGCCGGCGACACACGTGTGCTGGATCCGCTCCCGTCGTCTGGTCTGCACGTCATGGCCCAACCAGCCTGCCTTGACGTCGCCTCCCGCGATCTTCATTCTCCCGCCCGTTTTCTTCGGGATCGCCTGAATCGGTCGCCCATGCTGATACGACAGCGAATCATCGTCGTGCTCGTTGCCTGCGGGTTCTGCTCCGCAGCCGTCGGCGCCGATGCCGGGGACGACCGCTTCCCTCTGAGCGTCCGCGTCAACGCCGATCACACCTATCTCCGCGCCGGGCCGAGCGACGATTTCTATCCCACCGAGCGGCTGCAACGGGACGACACCGTCGAGGTGTGGGCCATTGATCCGGCGGGCTACTGCGCCGTGCGGCCTGTGCGAGGCAGCTTCAGCTGGCTGCGGGCCGCCGACGTCGATGATGTGGACGCACTCGATGACGGGGCTGCCACCGACGATGGCAGTGAGGAGCCGTCCAAAGATTCCCGCGAGAGCTTCGTCGGCGTGATCATCACCGATGGTGCGGTTTCACGAGTCGGTTCGCAGCTCAACGAGTTGCGGCACGTTGCCCAGGTGCGGCTCGAGGCGGGTGAGCGGGTGCGGGTGCTGGGGATGGTGCGGATTCCCTCAGGCCGGCATGCCGGCCTCTGGGCGCGGATCGAGCCGCCTGCCGGCGAGTATCGGTGGGTGCGGGCCACCGACGTCGCGTTGCCTCCGGAGCTCGCGCCACCACCTCCGGTCGATGCGGTCGCCGAAGCCGAGACGGCTGCCGTTGCAGCCGAGGCTGCAGCGGCACTTCGCGAAGCGGGAGATGCCTTGGCGGAAGTGATTGCGACAGCAGGCGAGACAGCTGAGAGCCCGGCCACCGGCGAGACACCGGCATTGGTCGATTCGACACCACCCCAGGCCCTCGGGCCGATGCCCATGGCGAAGCGTCTCTTTTCGGGCTGGCTACCGTTGGGCACCAGCGTACTTGATCCCACGGCCCCGGCTGCCCCCGTGGCGGTCAGCGGTGCGGTTGCGGCCTCCGGTGACGAACTGACCGACATCGATCTGGCTCTTTCGCTCGCCGTGTCGGGTCCAAGCGAAGCGTGGAACCTGGCACCGCTCCGGGAACGGCTGCGGCTGGCCGCCCAGCGGACGGTAACTCAGGGTGACCGGCTCCGCGCCGAAGCCATCGATGCCCGCCTCGCGCGGTTCGAATCGATCCAATCGCGCCAAAGGGCGATGATCGCCAACGCCGGTGGCGACCCCTCGCCGCTGCGGTTGGGTGGCATGTGGTCGAGCCTGTCGGAGATCGGATCGCGGCCCGTCCGTCCTGGTGTGCTGCCTGGCGGCGTGCCGGCCGATGGGCAACCGACGTGGACGCCCCCGGAGCAGATGGAGACGACCGGGCGGCTCGCGACGGTCGTGTCCCGGCGGCCCGACGCACCGCGCTGGGCGGTTGTCGACGGCAACAACAACGTCGTGGCCTTCGTCACGCCGTCGCCCGGCGTCAATCTCGCGCCGCTGGTGGGGCAGCAGGTGTCGGTTCGCGGCGCCAAAGGCTACATGCCCGAATACAAGCGGCCCTACATGGTGGCTACGGAAGCCCGGCCGCGATTGGCGACTGTGCCACCATCAGCGACCGACGCAATCCGGTAGCGAACGCGCCGACCTCCGGTCGGAAGCAAAGCGGCCCTCCAGGCCTCACCAGTCATTGGCTCTTTTGCTCAACGAGCCTTTTCGTCGGGCAACCAGCGGGCGGCCAGTTCGGTCTGCACGTGCTCTTCGTCGCTGGCGGCAGCTGTTCGCACCCGGCCGCGGCCGGCGGCCCGCGCGATGCCGGCCAGTGATTCCTTGTCGGCCGGCTCGGTCCGCGGCAGCCGGCTCACGAGCCGCACCACACCCTCGGGGTTGGTTTCCGCCGCCTGTGACAGGCTGCTCATGAAGAGGCAGATCTCGTGGAGGTTCGCCGCCGCCGAACGGACGATCAGCGGATGCAAGGTGCGGGTGACGAGTTCCAGCCCTTTGCCATCCATGTCGACGAAGGCATCGATCTCGATCGTCTGCTGCTCTCGACCAGCGGCATTGACGCCGGCCGACGCATGGCGGACCAGGAGCACGCACGACCCTGACAGCGTCCGCGGTGCGAGCGGGCCGGTGTAGGCGCCTCGCCCATGAAACACCATGAGGCCGGTTTGGCCATGGTGTTCCCGATAGACGAGCCGCAGTCCACCGACGGTGCCGTAGCCATCATTGAGCCGCCACTGCTCTGGGCCTGCCGGATCAAGCGCGAGCCGACTGATGCCCAGCACCCGCCAGATGTCGACGATCGCCTCCGGCTTGTGGAGCGAGAAGGCCAGCAGCTCGCCATCACAGGCAAACATCTTCGTGGGGAGGTGGCGGTAGAGCGTGGTTTCGCGGAGGCACCGCTCCACGTGCTGCCGGTGGGGCTCGCCGATCCGCTCCAAGGGCAACGCTTCGAGCGCTGCCCGGCGGGCCGCGTGGCTTGATGAACCTCCATCGGCGACGAACGCGGCGAACGAATCGGAGGCGACCGATTCCTCCGCCACGGCTGCTGCCGTGATGAACCAGATGATCCCAGCGCCGGCCAGCATGGACGGCAACATCCGCGAAGTCATACTCCCCCCCCCGCATGCAGCGCATCGAGCGGCGACCGATCCGCTCTCTCTGCCGAGAGACTTTTCGGCCTGGGACGATGGTTCGGCCCAGTCATTCCGGTCGTTTTTTCGGCGGTTGCCCAGCCTGCCCGGCTTGCCATCATGCGGGCGAGCGTGGCTTGGCCCCGCTGCGCAGGTTTCCTACGATCGCTGACTCAGGCACAGCCGCCGGCAGCACCGGCAGTCGAATGGAACATCGATGGATAGCGACCACGACCAGGCCACGACCCGCTCAGACGACGCCACCGGCCCATCGGGTGCGTCGCCCAAGAGCCTGCTGAGCCGCGGCTTCGTGGCCTGGACAAAGTTGTGTCTGCAGGTTCCCGCAGTGATCACGCTCGCGGCGATCCTCCTGGCGGCCGCCAGTGGCATCTACGCCGCCAAGAACCTTGGCTACAAGGTGAGCCGCGTCGACCTGCTCGATCCGGAGAGCGAATACAACAAGCTATGGATCGACTACATCGCGGAGTTCGGTGACGACGACGATGCCGTGATCGTGGTGGAGGGGCCGTCGCGTGAGGACGTCATCCAGGTGCTCGAGGAGGTGTCTCTCGAGGCCGGCCGCCGAGACGACCTGTTTCATGCGGTGCTTCATGAAGTCGACCTGTCGGCGATTCGCGGCAAGGGGCTGCACTACCTCTCGCCAGCCGATTTGGCTGCCATCGAGCGGTTCGTCGAGCAGACGCAGCCGATCATCGACGGCGGCTGGGCCCAGCTGAAGGCCGGGTCGATGGTGGCCGGCATGGCCGGGCAGATGGTGGCCGGCGCGGCGCCTCAGGCCGGCTCCCGTGACGAAGCCCCTGCCGCCGTGCTCGAACGCTACACCGAAAGCCTGCTGGCCGGCGTCGATCCGGCCAACCGCACGGCCTCCCCCACGGCCGTGCCCTCGCCATGGCCGCAGATGCCCGAGTCGCTGTCGACGCTTCGCGATCTTTCGAGCGAGCACCTGCTTGCCAAGGACGGCCAGCTGGGCTTCGTGCTCCTGCGACTCGCCAAGACTGCAGGCGGGTTTGCTGGCACGGCAGCGGCTACCGACGAGTTGCGACGAATCATCGACGAGGTAGCCGCTCGCCATCCTGCCGCGACGATCGGCCTCACCGGCCTGCCGATCATGGAAGACGACGAGATGCGGACCAGCCAGCAGTCGATGGTCTGGGCCAGCGGCCTCTCGTTGGCGGCCGTGGCCCTGGTGATCACGGCCGGCTTTGGCGGCGTGCGGCATGCGTTGATGGCCAACGGGGTGCTCGTGATCGGCATGGCCTGGGCGTTCGCCTGGGCCACCGCCAGCGTGGGGCATCTCAACATCCTGAGTGTCACGTTCACCGTGACGATGATCGGCGTCGGCATCGATTATGGCACCTACTACGTGGCCCGCTATCTGCAGGGCCGTCGGCGGGGGCTCGACTGCGAGGCCGCACTGCTCGAGACCAGCGGCTCGGTCGGGTCGAGCATCCTCACCGGCGCCATCACCACGGCGGTCGCCTTCTTCTCGGCCTCACTCACGAGCTTCGTCGGAGTGTCGGAACTGGGGACGATCGCCTCCGGCGGCATCCTGCTCTGTGCCGCCGCGGAACTGCTCGTGCTGCCGGCCGTGATCGCGCTGGTCGATCGAAGCGTCTTCGGGAAGCACATTCCCCAGCCGGTGCCCGTGCACGCCTGGCTGGCGCCGATCTTCAAGGTTCCGCGGTTCGTCGCGCTCGCCTCGATGGCCGCCACGCTCGCCATCGCATCGGGCCTGCACGAACTGAAGTACGACCACAACCTGCTCAACCTGCAGGCTGACGGCCTGGAGAGCGTGGCTGTCGAGAAGAAGCTCCTCGAGGAATGCGATCAGAGCGTGTGGTATGCCCTCTCGATCGCCGATTCCCGGGAGGAGCTCCTGGCCCGCAAGGAGGCGCTGCAGCATCTGCCGAGCGTGGAGCGGGTGGACGAGATCGCTTCGCTTCTGCCGGTCGACGAGGATCTCAAACAGCCGATCATCGAGCGGATCCACGACCGGCTTGCCACGCTGCCGGAGCGGCCGCCGGAAATCCCGGTCGATCGTCTCGACAGCCTCGGGGAGACGCTCGCCTGGGCCCAGTCGGAGGCGGCCAAGCGGCCCGCCGGCCTGCGAACCGCCTGGCATTTGGAGCGGACCCGCGAGGCGTTGCGAAGAATGCCCCCGGAGGAATGCTTTCGGGCGTTGGCGGCCTTTCAGCAACGGTCGGCCGGAGAGTTGCTCAGCCGGCTCCATGCGCTCGCCGGCGTCGCCAATCCCCAGCCGCCGGCCCTCGACGACCTTCCCCCGAGCCTCGTGGAGCGGTTCGTGGGACAAAGCGGCAAGCACCTGCTCAAGATCTACGGCCGCGGCGACATTTGGAACTTCGAGTCGCTGGAGAAGTTTGTGAAGGACGTGCGGAGTGTCGACCCGCGGGCCACCGGCAATCCCCTGCAGGCGTATGAGGCGTCGCTCGAGATGAAGCAGAGCTACGAGCAGGCCGCCCTCTATTCTCTGGTGGTGATCATGGTCGTGCTGTGGCTCGACTTCCGCAGCATCACCTACGCCCTGCTGGCCGGCCTGCCCCTGGCTATCGGCATGGCCCAGACGCTGGGCCTCATGGGGCTGGTGGGCATCGATCTCAACCCGGCCAACCTCATCGGCATTCCGCTGATCCTGGGGATTGCCGTCGATTATGGCGTGCACATCGTGCATGACGCGCTGGAGCGGCCCGGCCCGTATTCGATCAGTGCCTCGACTGCCAATGCCGTGCTGGTCGACGCGCTGACGACGATCCTCGGCTTCGGGGCGCTGATGGTGGCCAGCCACAAGGGGCTGGAGAGTCTGGGCAGGGTGCTCACGCTGGGAGTGACGACCTGCACGCTCACGTCGCTGGTCTTCCTGCCGGTGGTGCTGGCGATGCTGCGGCGGGGTGAGTCGGCCGACGAGTGAGGATGGTGGCCATGGCTGCAAAGCCGCCTTGTGCCCGCCCCGGCAGGCGTGGTACCTCCCCACCGTCTCGAGCCCCCGCCACCCGCTTTCGGTGACACCATGTCGACCTGCTCGCATTCGCGACGGTTTTTCGCCCGCATCCTCCTCGCTTCCACCACGGCATGGCCCATCATGGCAGGGAGTCTCGAGCGGCCAGCACGGGCGGAAACCAGCGGCCGCGTGGTGAATATCGCCTTGGAAGACCAGTTCCGCACGCGGCGGGAAACGGGTGCCCTGCTCGGCGACGTGGTCGTGCTCGTGTTTGCCGAGCGGAAGGGGGCCGAGGCGGCCCATGACCTCGGCAGGAAACTCCACATCCGCTTCCATCCCACGGCAGCCTCGGCGAGCGACGCCGAGTGGACGAAGCAGCCGGTGACCGGCCTGCCCGGCTGGCCTGCGGAGGTCCGCGTGCCCGACGTGCATGCGATCCCGGTAGCCTGTCTCGCCGAAGTGCCCAAGCCGATGCATCCGGTGGTGCGGGCGCGGATCCGCAAGGAGTCGCCGCAATTGCCGGTGTGGCTCGACTTCGGCGACACTATGGATCAGCAGTTTGGCCTGGTAAAGGGCGTTCCCAGCGTCGCCATCCTCGATACCCGTGGTCGGGTCTACGGCGTCCAGGTGGGGCCCTTTGACGATCGCGTCGTCGAGGAACTGGCCGCCACGATCGACCAGGTTCGCCTCGCCGCACGGCCGCAGATCATCACGGCCGCAGCGACGGCACCGGTGGTGCGGTAGCACCGTCCGGGTTACAGCAGCCGGTACCAGGCGAACGTGGCGGCCACCAGCAGCATGTAAACGATCGGGAACGACAATCGACAGATGCGATCGATCGCCATCGCGTCGCGCTGTCGTCCTTGCCGCACGAGCGAGTGGATGAACAGGCTCTGCGGGATCGTGGCCGACATCGTCACGAACGACACCAGGAGGAGCGTGTCGGTGAACGTCAGGTAGGACATCCGCGGCATGTTGTCCATGACGACGAACTGGTAGGCGACGATCGTCAGGATGCCGATGAACGACACGTTGAGCCGGTCAGCCAGCGACTCGATGTCGATCCAAAAGATCGACCAGATCATCGACACGATGACCAGCATCGGAAAGAGCATCTGCCAGACGAGCTGCCAGCTGCGGCGCTGGAATTGAACCGTCGTGACGATCCGGGAAAACGTCCGCAGCCCGTCGCCGACGGAAAGGTGGGCCTGATCGGCCTCCATGTCGAGTTTCTGGAGATCCCAGCCGGCCACGTTGACCTGGCTGTCGTGCCGCACACGATCCTCCGTGGTGCCGAGGTATCGCTCATCGACTTCGAGCACCACTTCGTTGGCAGTGTTGCCAAACGGCACCAAAAACATCTGCAATCGCTGGGTGTCGAACGGATAGTCGTGGAGGGACATCGGCGTTTCGAGCGTGGCGTTGCGCTGCTCGCCATACGTCACGGTGCCATCTGGAAAGACTCGTACGGTAACGGCAATCGTTTCGCCCCTGCCCACCTGGTTGACGATGAGAAATTGTGGCCACCAGCCTTGAAACACTTCGGCGAACTGGAAGTCGCCTTGATAGAGCTTGCAGGGCGTGCCCTCCTCCGCGGCATCGAAGGCCAGCCGGGGATCCTGCCAGGTGGCGAGGAGCGCCAGTTCGACCTCGAGCGACTCGTTGACATCGTCGATGTCGATGACGTCGAGGATGAGCAGGGCACACTTCACCCGTGTCGGCGATGCGGGGGGATTGGGCATGCCCGCCTCGTTGGCCTGGGCGGAGCGGCAGCAGAGCATGGCGATGGCCAGGCACGCCGCCATGACATATGGCCGGAACAGTGGGTGTCGTGTGGGGTGTCCGCTCATGGCCATCAGCCTCACCGTGACCGCTGCTTGAACCGCTCGCTGGCGCGGGTGAGCGTCTCCCGTTCCTTGGGCGTCAGGCTCGCCTCACCGGAGCGGCTGATCTTCTCAAGCAGGCGATCGACCTCGATCTGGAGTGCCTCATCATCGGCCCGCTCGCGCTGCCGTGGCGTCGGCACGTCGTCATCGGGCCGCACGACCCGCATGCCCCGCCACCGTCGCCGCAGCTGCGTCGAAAGATCGGCGAGGCCGCCGAGGCTCCAGCCCCGCCAGGCGTACAGAAAGCCGAAGGCGGCGCCGGCCAGATGCGCGACGTGTGCCACGTTGCCCTGTTGCGAGGCGGCTCCCTGCAGGTCGAGGACCACGAACAGGATGCCCAGTGCCCAGGCCGGCACCGGCAGCACGCCGTAGATGTAGACCGTCTGTCGGGGGAAGTGCCAGATGAACATCGCCAGCACTGCCATCACCGCCCCGCTCGCTCCCACCAGAAACGTTTGGCCCGCGAAGCCTGGCTGGCTGATCTGCACGCTCGCCACCCAGGCGATCCCGGCCAGCACGATTGCCGTGAGATAAAACCGGAAAAATTCGCTGCGGCCCGTCAGGGCCTCCACCTCACGGCCGAAGAAGTAGACGGCCATCATGTTGAAGAGGAGATGCCACGGGCCGGTTTCGTCGTGCACAAACCCATAGGTGACCAGCTGCCACACCTCGAGCAGGTGCTGCGGTAGATCACCGCGGAGGGCGAGAAACCGGTTGATTGGCAGGCTGCCAGCGGCGACGAGATTGGCTACCCAGACAGCCACGGTGGCCACGATGATCGTGAGCACCGCAGTCCAGTCGGCCATGAAGGGGCCGCGGTCGTCGTAGGAATAGCGGCGGTCGGTGAATCCCATTCGTCGCATCGTAGGCCGCGGCCGCCGGGGGAGGCAACTACGGGCTCCGTGGCGGGTTGCTGCCGGGTGGCGGCTCCTGTGCTACATTCCCGATCCGGAGACGGTAGTCGACAATGGAAAGGAAGAATTGACGATGGGGACCAACGGCGCACTGGGCAGAAAACTCCGCATGGGCATCGTGGGGGGCGGGCAGGGCTCGTTCATCGGCCGCGTGCATGTGACGGCGGCGATCCTCGACAACCGGGCCGAACTCGTCGCCGGCGCCTTTTCCAGCGATGCGGCGCGGTCGAAGGCCAGCGCCGCCGACTATGCCGTTGATCCCGCGCGGGCCTACGGCTCCTATGAGGAGATGTTTGCCAAGGAGCGGTCGCTGCCGGTGGGCGAGCGGATCGACTTCGTCTCGGTCGCCACGCCCAACCACATGCACTTTCCCGTGGCGAAGGCGGCTCTTGAAGCGGGATTCAACGTGGTCTGTGACAAGCCGCTCACGCTCACGCTCGCCGAGGCCGAGGCGCTGGCCGAGATCGTGGCCAAGGCCCCCGGCGTGTTTGCGGTCACCCACAACTACACCGGCTATCCGCTCGTGCGGCAGGCGCGGGAGATGATCCTCTCGGGTGAGCTGGGCGATATCCAGGCGATCCGCGCCGAATACATCCAGGGCTGGCTGCGGACCCGGCTCGAGAGCGAGGGGCAGAAGCAGGCGGCCTGGCGGACCGATCCGAAGAAGAGTGGCGCTGCCGGCGCCTTCGGCGACATCGGCACGCATGCCTACAACCTCGGCCGGTACATGACCGGCATCCTGCCGGAGAAGATCAGCGCGAATCTCAAGGTGTTTGAGCCGGGCCGGGCCCTCGACGACTACGGCCATGCCGTGATTCGTTATCAGAACGGGGCACTCGGCACGGTCACCGCCTCCCAGATCAGCCACGGCCGCGAAAACGACGTCCGCATCGAGATCGACGGCACACTGGCGAGCCTCGAATGGCACCAGGAGGAGCCCAACAAGCTGTTCGTGCGCCGCAACGGCCACCCGCATGCGATCTACACCCGCGATCCCAACGCCCCGTTCATGAACGCGATGGGGAAGGCGGCCTGCCGGCTCCCCTCGGGCCACCCCGAAGCCTTCTTCGAGGCCTTCGCCAACATCTACCGCGCCGCTTACGACGCGATGGAACTGGCGCTGACGGGCAAGCCCTTCGAGCGGACGAACACGGTCTACCCCAATGTCCACGATGGGGTGGAGGGGATGTATTTCATCGAGCAGTCGGTGGCATCGAGCAAGGCCGACGGCGCCTGGCTGCCGCTGAAGCACCCGCTGGCGAGGCGCTGAGCCGATCAAAGAAACGCCGGCTCGGGGGCGGCAAAAGTCTCGTCGCGGGGCGAGGATACGCCAACGCTCCTCGAGCGTTCGCCGACCCCCGAGCCTCGTCTTCGCTTGAGCAGTCGAAAACCTTGCCGATCAAGAGAAAGGAAAGTCGCTCATGGCGAAGCACGACACTGCCTGCCTCGTGTTCGATATCGAGAGCGTGGCCGATGGCGAGTTGATCGCGCGGCTGCGGTATCCGGGAGAGAAGCTCGACCCGAAGGCGGCCGTGAAGAAGTATCGTGAGGAGCTGCTCGTCGAAAACGGGAAGGATTTCATTCCCTACACGTTTCAGCTGCCGATTTCGCTCGTCGTGGCGAAGGTGGCGGCCGACTACCGGCTGCTCGATCTGGTGGCCCTCGATGAGGAGCAGTCGCGGCCGCACGAGATCGTGAAGATGTTTTGGGAGGGCTGGCGGCGAAACAATCGGCCGCGGCTGGTGAGCTTCAACGGGCGGGGCTTCGACATGCCGCTGCTCGAGCTCTGTGCCTTCCGCTATGGGATTCAGCTGCCCGACTGGTTTGCCGAGGATCGCCGCAACTTCGACCAGCCCCGGTATCGCTACAACACGACCGACCACTTCGATCTTCACGAGTGGCTCACCAACAGCGGCGCCTCACGGTTTAACGGAGGTCTTTCGCTGGCGGCCAACCTGATCGGCAAGCCGGGCAAGATGGACGTGGCTGGCCATATGGTGCAGGACCTGTGGGACGCTGGTAAGTCGGCGGAGATCCACGACTACTGCCGGGGTGACGTGCTCGATACGTACTTCGTGTTTCTCCGGTCCCGCGTGGTCGCGGGTGAGATCGACCTCAAGCGGGAGCATGCTCTCATCGAAGAAGCTCGGGCGTGGATCGAGGCGAAGGCGGAGAAGCATCCCGGCCTGGCCCGCTACCTCGCCGCCTGGGGCGACTGGCAGAGCCCGTGGGGGTAAGGGAAACTGCGGATCACTGTATTGCCGGCATCGACAAGAGAGGAACCTATGAACCGATTTCATGCGTCTGTTGTGTCTCGGATGGCAGTCATCGCGGTGGCGGCTGCATCCCTGGTCACCATGCCGGCCTCGGCCTGCACCCGTTGCCTGCACGTGTTCGCCGATGGCACGGTGATCGTCGGGCGGTCGATGGACTGGGTCGAGGATCCGGGCTCGGAGATCTGGGTCTTCCCGCGGGGCATGAAGCGGCAGGGCAATGCCGGCCCGCAGAGCTTCGCCTGGACGAGCAAGCACGGCTCGGTGAGCGTGAGCTTCTACGGCGTGGCGACCGCCTGTGGCATCAACGAGAAGGGGCTTGTCGCCAACCTGCTCTACCTGGCTGAGAGCGACTACGGGCCGGCCGTGGCTGGCCGGCCGAATCTCTCGATCGGCGGCTGGGCGCAGTACGTCCTCGACTCCCATGCGACGGTTGCCGAAGCGGTGGCTGACTTGGAGAAGGAACCGTTCACGATCATCGCGCCGGTGCTCCCCAACGGCGATCCGGGCGTCGCTCACCTGGCGATTTCCGATCCATCGGGCGACTCAGCGATCTTCGAGTACATCGGCGGGCGTCTGAAAATCCATCACGGCCGCCAGTACGTCGTGATGACGAACTCGCCCCCCTTCAACGACCAGCTCGCCCTCAACGCCTACTGGAAGGAAATCGGCGGGGACGTGATGCTCCCGGGCACGATCCGGGCCAGTGACCGCTTCGTACGAGCGAGCTTTTACATCGATGCAATTCCGAAAGACCTTTCCGGCACGAAGGCCATTGCGTCGGTCTTCAGTGTGATCCGCAACGCCTCGGCACCACTGGGTATCTCGACACCCGGAGAGCCGAATGTGGCCAGCACGATCTGGCGGACGGTCTATGACCAGAAGGATCGGGTGCTTTACTTTGACTCGGCGACGAGTCCGACGGTGTTTTGGATTCCGCTCGACATGCTTGACTTCACGGCGGGTGCGGTGGTCAAGCGGCTCCCACTGAAGAGCGGCGAAACCTATAGCGGCGACGCCTCCGCCGGCCTGCGGGCCGCCAGCCCGTTCCCCTTCTTAGAAGCAATGCCGCGGTGATCACTGGATCGCCGCCACGTTGGTGGCAACGTCACTCGTGGCCGACAGCGATCTCTTCCGCGGCAAGTAAAACGAAGCACGACTCGGAGCGATCACCTACTCCGCGATCGGTTCCTTCACGAGCTGGATGAAGTGGACCGAGCGGGACGAGGCGGAGAGTTCGGAGGCCTTCTTTTCGGCCGCCTTCTTGTCGGCGTACTCGAACATCACCACGCGCTTCATTGACGGGCTGAAGACTCCCCAGAAGGACCACCGATGAGATCGATGAACTCCGGCGGGCCGAGATCTCATGGCCACCGGCACGATCGACGGCGGCTCGGTCTACCTCGTGGGTGAGATCTCGTTCACGGCCGATAACGACGACATCCTGCGGGCGTCCCGCCGCGCGGCGGTGCTGCGAAAAGCCGGCCAGCAGGCGCAGGCTTTTGTGGCCTGCGACCAGATCAATCCCATCCCAGCCGAGATTGCCCGCCGCGAAGGGGTGTGGGTGATCCACAAGGGCTGGCTTCTGGAGCCGGTCGCCTGACTCGCGGTGCGAGCGGCCGTGACCTCGTCCGGCCCATTACTTTGCCGGCCGCCTCCGGCTTGGCCTCGGCCTTGTGGCCGGCCACCTTCATTGCGGTGAAGTCGTTCATGTCGTCGAACGAGCCGATCCCGACGCAGCGACTGGCAAAGGTCGTGTCGGTGGTCTCCGTCAGCGGCTTCTCAAGGTCGTGGGCGCAAGGAGCCACTGATCGCGCCTCCATTGATGCAACCTACCGCGTTTCGTCAGCGCCGCTGCGGCGTGGCGGCGATGTCGTCGGGCACGACGACATCCAGTGTGAACGTTCCCTGCGGGATCTCCGTTTTGAATTCATGACGGGGAAAGAGCGGTACGGAGAATTCACTGTCGGGAGGGGTGTGAGTGCCCACCACGGTCACGACGACGGGCCCCTGAATGGCTCCGAACTGCGGCCGGGACACAAAGGCCCCGTCGATGATGCTCGACCGGCATTGCGGGCCCTTGTTCCCTTGCGAGGCATCGGGCTCGATGTACACGTCGCCTCTTGGCACCGGTTCACCACGCCACGTCACCCGGCCGGAGACTGCCGTGAGGCCGTCGGGCTTTCGGCAGCCGGCAATTGCCATGGCAACACAGGCTGTGATGGCCAATGCAACCAAGCCGCCCAGTTGCAGGTGGCCAAGTCGTCGCACCCTCATTGAGGATAGCCTCCCGCGTTGCCATCCGCGCGGGATCCAAGCCGCCGGTAGAGGGTGATATCGATCGACTGGGTGACGAACTGCACGCTGCCATCGGCGAAGGCCATGTGGCAGCCGCCGGGGTGGTAACTGCCGAAGGTCCTCGTCATTTCGCCCCCGCATGTGGTCGTGCCACAGCCAGAGGCCGGCGCTGCGCTCGTGTCTACGAAGTCGGAGGTGTTGATGCCATTGGCTGCGGCGCCGGTCGTTGAGTGCGGGCCTGTAAACGTATTTGATCGGGAGGCGCCCGCCCACGACGGCCGGCTGACACGATTGACCCAGAATGATCCATTTGTGGCAGTCGCCCACGCCTGCTCAGATTCGAGCGTGAATTGATAGCGGGTCTCGGCCAGCATGAACTGTTTGGATGTGCCATCGGTGAAGTCTTTGCTTCGCAGTGATCCGTTGACGATGATCGCGCCGTTACCGAAGAACCATTGATTGCCAAAAGTATTCGTGGCCCACATGAAGCCATCGCTGGGCTTTCTGCCCGAGGGCGGGGCGGTCGTCTGGCCTCCTCCCGACACGCCGAAGTAGTCGGTGTTTGGCGTCGTGGGAGTGCTACGGGTGTGCGACGGGCATTGGTAGGCGGAGTTGGGCGTGTAGGCCTGTGTTCTGTTGACCGCTGGATAGCCCACGTGATCGCCACCGAATGAGCCGGCGGCCTGGTTGAACGCATCATGGCGAGGCTGGTCCCCGGTAAACGGCAGGATTCGCACGGTCCAGGGGGCCGTCATTGCATAGGGCAATCCGGTGGGCCCGGATTGATTAATCCATGTATCGCTAGGGACGGCAAACCCGGCGTCGGTGAACGCCGGTGGATAGATTCCGACGGCAGATGCGTAATTCAGGCAGCCGAGCGATAGCTGTTTGAGTTTGTTCACGCAGCTTGTACGGCGGGCCGCCTCGCGGGCCGCCTGGACAGCCGGGAGGAGCAGGCCGATGAGCACGCCGATGATCGCGATCACGACCAAAAGCTCGACCAGGGTGAACCCACGCTTTGGCCCAATGGCCTTACTCGGCTGACGTTTCATGGAGCCCCTCATTTCCCGACCCAGACCGCCCGAAGGCGACGAAAAGACGTTCTATCACGGTATGTCTCGCCCTAACGGCATTTACCAGAAAATTTTTTCTGGCAGTTTTTCCCAGCGCGGAGCCACAGCATCTGGTCATTGCGTCCCGGTCCTGCCGTTAGCGTTATTTCGGGCGGCTGACTCCCGGCGCGAGCCGAGAACAGGGGCTTTGTGAAACTCTCTGGGGGTACACTCAGGGGATGGCTGCCTCGCCCTCCGACTCGCCCGACCGGCACGCTGAGTTCGTCGGCCTGCTCACCGCGACCCACCCGCGGCTGCTTGGCTACTGCCTGTCGCTTCTGGGACGGCGGCATGACGCCGAGGATGTCTTGCAAAAGGCGAGCCTGACGATGTGGCGACGGTTCGATTCGTTTACTGCCGGCACCGATTTCCTCGCCTGGGCGACCACGGTCTGTTTTTACGAGGCGAGAAACTTCCAGCGGCTCGCCGCCCGGTCGCCGCTGCGATTTGACGACCGGCTCTTGGCCATCCTGGCCGTTGAGCGAGTCGACGACCTGACGCATTATGAGGAGCGACTGGCGGCCCTGGAGTCGTGCCTCGCGGCACTCCCCGAGAAAGACCGGGGACTCCTGCAGGCGGCCTACATCGACCGTGCCGGGATCAACCGGCTTGCCGCGCAACTCGGCCGGGCCCCGCAGACGCTCTACAACCGGCTCAATACGCTCCGCCGCGCGGTCGCCGCCTGCGTCGAACGGCGGCTAGCCGCCGAGGCGGGCTAAACGGTAGCGGGCATGGTTTTTCAGAGACCTGCAGTTGCTCGTGCCATCGTCGTTTTTGCCGACGCGGTCCACGGTAACTCTGGAACCGAGGCGACATCCTCCAGTGAGGTACGTCTTTCCGCCCCACACCCCTTGGCCAGACCATGCCCGACCGAGCGGCCCGCCTGTCACGCCTTCACGATCTCATCAGCAGACACACCGACGGCCTGATCACGCCGGAAGAGCACGCGGAATTGACCGCGGCGCTGGCGGCCGATTCCGATGCGCGGCGTGTATGGTTTCTTCGCACTGATATCGACCTGGGGCTCATGGCCGCCGCTGAACGCAGTCGTGAGGAGATCGTCGTGCCCGAGATGCCGGCGGTCGCTGCAGCACTGCCGCAGCGAAATCGCCTGCTTGCGAAGCCCGGGATTGCCGTGGCAGCCGCAGGCCTCATGATCGGGGTCTGCGGGGCATCGGCTGTTTGGGCGCTCACGCTCCCACGCGTCGGCGGGACAGACGCGACGATCCCCGTGTTTTCAGAGAGCTTTGAGACCGGTCCGGCTGCCACAGTGGGCGGGTTGCCCCGCGGACTGACCGATCCTGACGGCACGCTATGGAGGGGCGACGACGCTGAGGTCGTCACCACGTGGCACCAGGTCGAACCGGTCGCCGGGGGACGGATGCTCCGATTCAGGCGATCGACGTTCGCAGGTGAAGATTCTCCCGCCAGTGCCTGGGGCGATGTCTATCGCCTCGTCGATGCGCGGCCGTTCCTGGCGATTTCCGAGGGCGGTCCGGTGTCCGCGCGGCTGACAGCCAGCTTCGCGTTGGCCCCCGACGCTTGCGCAGACGGCGAGGCCTATTCGGCGAGCGTGCGGATCTATGCCTTCGACCGCGACATCACGGATTCGCCCGATCCTCTGCCGCTGAGCTGGGTGCTCGACAACTGTGTCGCGTCCGGCATGAAGAAGGTGCCGCTGCTGTGCGGCGAAACGGGTTGGCAGCGGGTGTCTGTGGATGCCTCGTTGCCCCCCGACGCGAAGTTTTTCCTGCTGCACGTGTCGGCGGTCAGAGATGTGCCTCGGCGATCCAGCGACCCGGCGGTGTTTCGTGGCCACTTTGTCGACGACATCTCCCTCGAACTCCACGAAAGCCGAGGAACACGATGAGTCTTCCGCCGAGCCATCCGCTGTCCCTCGCATGCGGGCGAATCCCACGAAGGGCTGTGCTTCGCGCTGCCGGAGTTGCCGTCGCGCTCCCGATCCTCGATTCACTGCCGGCACGCTTCGCCCGCGCCGAGGCGGGCGATGGTGGCGGTGGCGTGACCGTGCCTGCCGGACCACCGCCGCAACGCATGGTCTGCGTGATGGTCAACACCGGAATCATCCCGGATCGCTTTTTCCCGAAGCAGACAGGTGCCGACTACGAGCCGAGCCCTTACCTCGAGCCATTCGGTGACCTCCGGCGGCAGATGACCGTCTTCAGCGGCGTGTCTCATCCAGATGTGAGCGGTGGCCACTGCGGCGAGCAGGTATTTCTCTCCGGAGCCCGCGAGCCACGGAGCGTGACGTTCAGAAACTCGATTTCGGTCGACCAGGTGGCTGCCGAGCAGCTCGGCAACGCGACCCGGTTTCAGTCGCTCGTGCTCTCGGTGGGAGAGAAGCACGACGGGCTCTTGTCGGTCACGCGGGAAGGGGTCTTCATCCCACCGGAAGACCGGCCCTCGCAGCTGTTCCAAAAACTCTTTCTGCCCGACTCGGCCGAGGAATCGGCCCGTCGGCTCGCCGACATCGAGCGGGGCACGAGCATCCTCGACCATGTACTCGAGCGGGCGAAGCCGATCGAACGGGCCCTCGTGCCTGCCGACCGGGCTCGGCTCGATCAGTATTTCACGAGTATTCGCGAGCTGGAGCAGCGGCTCGAGCGGGGTCGGTCCTGGCAGACGCGGCCGAAGCCGCAGGTGTCGGCCGAGCAGCCGCAGGACATCCTCGACACGGCCCAGACGGTCGAGCGGATGGAGCTGATGTATCGGATGGCGAAACTGGCCGTGGAAACCGACAGCACGCGGTTTGTAACGCTCTACCTCAATCCCCTGGAAGTCGTTCCGAAGATTGCGGGCGTCACGCAGCGGACCCACGCGCTCACCCACCACGGCAACGAGCCGGAGAAACTCGCCGAGCTCCAGCGAATCGACGAGGCGGTGCTCGGGGAACTGAATAGGTTTCTCGCGAGTCTGGCCGGAGTGGCCGAGGCAGACGGCAGCCTGCTCGATCACACGATGGTGCTCTTCGGGTCGAACATGAGTAACGGCAGCGCTCATCTGAACACGAACCTCCCCATCCTGCTGGCGGGCGGCGGGTTTCGCCACGGCCACCATCTCGCGTTCGACCAAAAGAACAACACGCCGCTGTGCAATGTCTTCGTATCGATGCTGCAGCGGCTCGGTCTGGAAACCGATTCGTTCTCGTCGAGCACAGGATCACTCACGGGGCTGGAGATGGTCTGACGGCATGCTCGCGATTCGATGTTTGCTCATCACCACCGCGATGGCGTGGCTCATCGCCGGCGAGAATTTCGCAGCGGCGGCCACGCCGCCTGACCGGGCATTTCTTGAGCAGCACTGCATCGCCTGCCACGACTCCGCGACGAAAGAGGGCGGGCTCGATCTCACATCACTCCCGGCCGACGCCGCTGACGGTGGCCATGCCTTTCACACATGGGTGCGGGTGCACGACCGGATCGTGGCCGGTGAGATGCCGCCGGCGGGCGAGGCCCGGCCGGACGCCGCCGAGGCGGGGGCCTACACGGCGGCACTTGACCGCTGGCTGGTGGCGGTCGATGAGGCGCGGATCGGGATCGAGGGACGCGCCCGGTCGCGGCGATTGACGGCGGCCGAATATGAGACCGTGCTTCGCGACCTGCTCGCGTTGCCGGGGCTCTCGCTGCGGCGGCAGTTGCCCGCCGACGACCTGCGGCATGGCTATGACAAGCTCGGCGAGGCGATCAGCCTGTCGCCGGTGCATCTCGCCAAATACATGCAGGCCGCCGACCACGCATTGCGGCAGGCGGTGGCCACCCGCTCGACGCCGCCACCCGTCTACCGCAAGCGGATCTACCCGACCCAGGTGACCGAGACCTGGAACTGGCTGGCTCGCGGTGACGCGGTCGCCCTGAAAGAGGGCCGGCACGATCCGCACGTGCCGCTGCCGTTGCCCGAAGAAAAGCCCTTCGATGGTGCGGATGCAAAGGCACGACGCGGGCTGATTGATCAGCTCAAGCTCCGCGACTACGAAGGGGGCGTCGGTTTTTTCTCCGGTCCCGTCGACAACGACTGGCGATTCACGCTGCACTTCGCGCCGGTCTATGCCGGCCGCTACCGGGTGCGGATGTCTGCCTGGAGTTTCTGGTGGAATCGGGGCGTGGTCGAGCCCGCCAAACGCACCGAAAGCTTCATGCTCTCACTGTGGCTGCCGGAGCCCGGCATCAGGTATCCGCAGAATCAGGCTCGCACGCTCGGCATGTTCGATGCACCCGCCCTCGATGCGGGTAGGCCCCGCGTGCACGAGTTTGTCGAATGGATGGAGGTGGACGAGGAGCTGTTGTTCGAAGTCGGCACACTTACAGGATTTGGCCCGAAGCACGGCCGCTGGGTCTCGCAGGAGCCCGGTTCGGCGGCGGGCTACTCCGGCCCGGGGATCGCCATCGATTGGTACGAGGTAGAGGGGCCGATTCACGAGTCATGGCCACCCGAGAGCCACCGCCGGCTGTTCGGTGATGTACCGATCGAGCCGCTCGACGCCAAGCAGTTCACCCACCTGCCGCCCCGCCAGCCCGTGAAGCAGATTGCCCATCAATGCCGGCCATACAACGGCGACATCCCCGCGGCCGATCGTGACCCGCCGCTCGAGTCGGTGGCCTCGAGCACACCGGACGACGACGCAGCGCGGCTTCTCACGTCATTCCTCCCCCGGGCCTTCCGCCGTGCTGTCTCCGCCGAGGAAATCGGCAGCTACGTGGCGATCATGCGGCTGCGGCTCGCCGCCGGCGACTGTTTCGAGGAGGCGATGCTGGCCGCCTACCGGGCCGTGCTCTGCTCCCACGACTTTCTCTACATCAACCTTCCGGAGCAGCCCCCGGCCGGACCAGCGACAGCGAATGCCGGTCGCCGGCTCACGGCCGAGTCCTTGGCGACGCGGCTCTCGCTCTGGCTCTGGGACTCGCTGCCCGACGAGCGGCTGCTCGCTCTGGCCCACAATGGCGGGATCGAGCATCCGGCCGTGCTGACCACCGAGGTCGATCGGCTCCTCGATGATCCGAAGTTCGAGAGGTTCATCGAACGGTTCCTCGACCAATGGCTCAACCTCCGCAAGCTCGATGAGACCGTGCCCGATCGGCGAATGTATCCCGAGTATCGGCACATCCTTCGCGAAAGCATGGCGGCGGAGTCGCGGGCCTTTCTTGTGGAACTCGTCGCGCACGACCTGCCAGTGACGAACATCGTGGCCAGCGACTTCACCATGCTCAATCGGCCGCTGGCCGATCATTACGGCATCCCCGGCATCGAGGGCTGTGGCCTGCGGAGGGTCCGCCTGCCGCCGGAGTCTCATCGCGGCGGCTTTCTCACGCAGGCCGCGGTGCTCAAGGTGACGGCCAATGGCACGATCACCTCGCCGGTGACCCGCGGGGGGTTCGTGATGGAGCGGTTGCTCGGCACGGAGATTCCGCCGCCGCCGGCGAGTGTAGCGGCAATCGACCCTGACACCCGTGGGGCGACGACGATCCGCGAGCAGCTCGCCAAGCACCAGAGCGACTCATCCTGCGCCGCCTGCCACAGGATGCTCGATCCGCCGGGCTTCGCCCTCGAGAGCTTCGACGTCATCGGTGGGTATCGCGACCGCTACCGCACGATCGGCCGAGGTGATCCGGCTGACGTTGCCTTTGCCGCGGGCTGGAAGCCGGGGTGGCGCCAGGGCCCGCCAGTGGACGCGAGCGGCTCGCTGGCCGACGGTCGTGGCTTCACCGACATCGATGGTCTCCGCACGCTGCTGGCAGCCGACCCTGACACGCTTGCCAGCGGGTTCGTCAAGCAATTGCTCATGTACGCCACCGGCACCGACATCCACTACGCCGACCGCCGAGAGATCGACCGCATCGTGGCCGCAGCGCAGGATCGCGGCTACGGCATCCGCACGATCATTCACCTCGTGGCCGACAGCGATCTCTTCCGCGGCAAGTAAAACGAAGCACGACTCGGAGCGATCACCTACTCCGCGATCGGTTCCTTCACGAGCTGGATGAAGTGGACCGAGCGGGACGAGGCGGAGAGTTCGGAGGCCTTCTTTTCGGCCGCCTTCTTGTCGGCGTACTCGAACATCACCACGCGCTTCATTGACGGGCTGAAGACTCCCCAGAAGGCCTTCATGCGGGCCTCCTTCGCGACCTTCTTCTTCCGCGTGGCTTTCTTCGTCGCCTTCTTGGCCTTTGGCTCCTTGACGACTTTTTCCTTCGCCGGCTTCTTCGCCTTCGGTTCCTTCACCGCCTTCTTGGTGGCCTTTGCCTTGTCGCTCGCCGCTTTCTTCGCCATGTCAGCCCTTTCAGCCAGTCTGGTCCGAGCGGCGAAGTGTTCGCCGCGTGCGGCGGCAGTATAGCGTGTCTCCCTCCAGGCACAGTGCCATTCGATCCGTTCTATACTTGAGGAGACCCTCGGAGCCCGTCCCGCCATGCCGTCTACCGTCGCCGACATCCCTCTCGCCAGCCCCTTTCCCGCCTACCGCGGGCTCGACGATGCCGTGCTCGAGGAGCGGATCGAGGCGGTGCGGCGGCGGATGGGGCCGCGGCTGGTCATTCTCGGCCACCACTACCAGCAGGATGGCGTCATCGCCCATGCCGATCTGCAGGGCGACTCCTACCAGCTTTCCAAATCGGCCGCCGAGCGGGAGGGTTGCGAGGCGATCGCCTTCTGCGGCGTCCACTTCATGGCCGAGACGGCCGACATCCTCGTGAACCGGCCGGAGAAAGTGGCCGCCCGCGGCGGGCAGCGGGTGAGGGTGGTGCTTCCCGACATGGCTGCCGGCTGCTCGATGGCCGACATGGCCGGGATCGAGCAGGTCGAAGACGCCTGGGCCGACCTCGGCACCGTCATCGACACCGCCAACATCACGCCGGTCACCTACATCAACTCGGCCGCCAGCCTCAAGGCCTTCTGTGGCCGCCATGGCGGCATCGTGTGCACGTCGAGCAACGCCCGCGCCGTGCTCGATTGGGCCTTCGCCCGCACCCGCCGCGTGCTCTTCTTCCCCGACCAGCACCTCGGCCGCAACACGGCGCGAAAGATGGGCATCCCGCTCGACGAGATGTGCGTGTGGAACCCGCACGATCCCACGCTCGGCGGCAACTCCCGCGAGCAGTTGGAAAAGAGCCGTGTCATCCTCTGGCAGGGTCATTGCAGCGTACATGCGATGTTCAAACCCGAGCATGTCGACGCCATGCGGGCCAACCTGCCGGGCGTGAAGGTGCTCGTGCACCCCGAGTGCTCGATGGAGGTGGTCGACAAGGCCGATCTCGCCGGCTCGACGAGCTACATTCTGCGGCAGGTCGAGGAGTCGCCGCCGGGCACCTCGTGGGCGATCGGCACCGAGCTCCATCTCGTCAAACGGCTGGAGCAGAACCATCCCGAGCAGACGATCCGGTTTCTCTCCCCCGTGGTCTGCATGTGCGCCACGATGTATCGCATCGATCTGGCGCATCTTTGCTGGAGCCTCGAGCACCTCGAGGCGGGCAAGCCGGTGAACGTGATCCGCGTCGACGACGAGACGGCGAAGTGGTCGGTCGTGGCCCTCGAACGCATGCTCGCGGTCGCGTGACGATATGTTCACGCGGGCAGGCGGCGAAAGCCGCCGGGGGCAAGCCCGCGGGATGCGTTGCCAGCCAACGCGGCTACAGCCCCCGGGCTTGCGCCCGGGGCTGAGTGAAGGATGGCGTTGCCCGCCTGGAG
>CAZODJ010000031.1:0-22047 GCA_964578555.1 uncultured Candidatus Kuenenia sp. | reverse complement strand
CTCGCAACCTCTGGTTTTGGAGACCAGCGCTCTGCCAGTTGAGCTACGCCCCTGTAGAGAAGGAGGGGGCCCGGGAGCGGGCCCCCTCCTCTCGAATTCAATCCAAGATCTTGGTCACCACGCCCGAGCCGACCGTCTTGCCGCCCTCGCGGATGGCGAAGCGAACACCGTCGTCCATGGCGATCGGCACCATCAGCTCGACCTCCATCTTGACGTTGTCGCCCGGCGAGCACATCTCGACGCCGCCGAGCAGCTTGGTCGAGCCGGTCACGTCGGTCGTGCGGAAGTAGAACTGCGGGCGGTAGCCGGCGAAGAACGGCGTGTGACGGCCACCCTCCTCCTTCGACAGCACGTAGACCTCGCACTCGAACTTCTTGTGGGGCTTGATCGAGCCCGGCTTGGCAAGCACCTGGCCACGCTCGATTCCCTCACGGGCGATGCCGCGGAGAAGGCAGCCGACGTTGTCGCCGGCCTGACCCTTGTCCAGCAGCTTCTTGAACATTTCCACGCCGGTGACCGTGGTCTTCTCGGCCTTGTCCTTGAGGCCGATGATCTCCACTTCGTCGCCGACCTTCACTTCGCCGCGCTCGATACGGCCCGTCGCCACCGTGCCACGGCCTTCGATCGAGAACACGTCCTCGATGGCCATCAGGAACGGCTTGTCGAGCTCGCGCACCGGCTCCGGGATGTAGCTGTCGACCGCGTCGAGCAGATCGGCGATGCACTTGTTCTTCGCCGGGTCGGCCGGGCTGTCGTAGGCCGGCTTGCCGGCGCCACGAATGATCGGCACGTCGTCGCCGGGGAAGCCGTACTTCGTCAGCAGCTCACGGATTTCCATCTCGACGAGGTCGAGGAGTTCCGGATCGTCGACGAGGTCCACCTTGTTGAGAAACACCACGAGCGCGGGCACGCCGACCTGCTTGGCCAGCAGGATGTGCTCACGAGTCTGGGGCATCGGGCCGTCGGCCGCACTCACCACCAGGATCGCGCCGTCCATCTGGGCGGCGCCGGTGATCATGTTCTTGATGAAGTCGGCGTGGCCCGGGCAGTCGATGTGGGCGTAGTGCCGCTTGTCGGTCTCGTACTCGACGTGGCTGACGGCGATGGTCACCGTCTTCGTCTCGTCGCGGACGGTACCTCCCTTGGCGATGTCGGCGTAGCTCTTGGCCACGGCGAGATTCTTCGCGGCCTGGACCGCGACGAGCGCTCCGGTGAGCGTCGTCTTGCCGTGGTCGATGTGACCGATGGTGCCGACGTTGACGTGCGGCTTGGTCCGGGTGAACGTGTCCTTTGCCATGCGCTCTCCTGCTTTCTCCTCGAGAGTGAAAAACCGAACGGTGACCGGTGGAACGTGAGGCCGCTTTTCGGGCGGCGGGATCGTGATCTCGCACCCCGCGCCGCGGCGGCTCGGGAAGAGCTGCTGAAGGGACTTGAACCCTTGACCTCGTCCTTACCAAGGACGTGCTCTACCAACTGAGCTACAGCAGCGACGTGGACGGGATTGTTTTCATGGGGCTGGGGGGATGGGGTCTCGCGAAGCGGGTAGAGGGAATCGAACCCTCGTCTTTAGCTTGGAAGGCTATTGCTCTACCATTGAGCTACACCCGCAACGATTGAGGGCGGGACTGCCTGGTGGCGTGACTGGGGAGTGCAGGATTCGAACCTGCGAAGGCAGAAGCCATCAGATTTACAGTCTGACCCCTTTGACCGCTCGGGAAACTCCCCTTGCTTTCGTGGATGGTGTGCGTGTTGCCTTCGTCTCTGGTGTGAATGGATGATCGTTGGGCGGTTCAGCGGACGTGGAAGGGACGTGATCGCAACGGTCAAGGGCGGCAGCGGTAACTCCCGCAACGCCCGGTGCATGGGGCGATGGCGAGCCTCCGGAATCACCGGCCTCCGGATTCGTCGTGCTGAGCTAGCGGCGGGAGTTGAACCCGCAACCTGCTGATTACAAATCAGCTGCTCTGCCAATTGAGCTACGCTAGCGGCCGGTCGAAACCGCGAAACACCGTAGTGTAAGGATTCGTCGGGGCCATGCAAGACGGTGGGGAGACAGTTCGCCGGGGGCTCGTCAGGCCTTTTTCTTGGGCCGGAAAACGGGTGTCTCCGCCAGGGAAAAGACGATCAGCTCCTCCCCGGTCACGGTGGAGATGTCGTGGTGAACGCTCACGAGCGGGACGCCGACCGCGTTTTCCACGATCTCGGCCAGCTGCAGCCGGCCGGTTGACACCATGTGGGACCGCATCTGCTTGAGGAGGATTCGGCCGTTGTTGGGGGCGTGACCGTTTTCGGCGGCCGCCCCGTCGCCGTTCAGCCCACGGTGCTCAGGCCGGGGAGCGACGAGTTGTCGCTCCGCCGGCGTGAGCACGCCCTGCAGCCTGACGACCAGCAGCGTGCCGATGAGGTGGGAATGGATGTCCCGCGGGCCGCGGCCGATGAATTCCTGCTGAAATCTCGAGATGCCGTCGCAGACAGCAGCCTCGATCTCGCCTTGGGATTTCATAGACGGGATGCGGCCTCGCTCTGGGATGCAGCCCCGTTGGGGGAGGGGCTGCCATTGCCATTGCCGTTACCGTTGCCATTGCCGTTGCAGATTCGATCCCAGACTTCCCGCCGATGGATCGGCATCTTCGTGTCTGCCTGGAAGCCCAGCCGTACGCGGCCGCCCTCGATTTCCAGGATCGTGATCTCCAGGGCGATCTCCAGATCTTCAGGACGGCCGATCACCACGCTTTCGCGATTCTTTCTTGTCAGCACCAACATGGGGCACCTTCTTCATGGGGTGTGGGTCCTTCCGGGAAACATCAGTGGCGAACGGGTCCATTGCCGTCCGAGCCTTGGGCATGCAGATGAACGTTGACGGGAACGCCGAGCCCCGGCAGCCCCTCGCCTAGGAAGAAGAGTTCGATGTCAGCACGCGTCGTGAACGTTTTCATCACGCTGCCGGCATCGGCGTCGACATGAGCCAGCCCGCTGGTGAGCCGCACGCCCGTGGCCTGACGGACATGGTCGCACAACGCGTCGAGGGTGGCCTCGAAAAGAGCGCGGTGATGCTGCCGCAGTCGGGCACGGTTCGCTTCGTTGCGGGCCAGTCTTCGTTCGATGGGTGAGAGCGTCTCGCTCACATTCACCACCATCCAATCCTCCGCTGTGACCACGGTGACGCTCGTTGGCGTCCGGCCGAGCAGGCGATGCTCGAAGAAGCCGGTCGCCTGGGCAACCTGCCGCGCGACCCGTGGGTCAAAGCCGCGTGCGGGCGACTTGAGAGGAGCGTGTGAGGAGGTGGTCCATGCGGGGAATGTCGCAGGCATGTTCATGAATGGTTCCGGCGGGCCCGTGGTGTCGAAACGAAAAAAGCCGGCGGGGGAGACCTCCCAAAGGACGTCTCTCTCGCCGGCTTACGCTGCGACGGACCACCCGGATTTCCGGACTGCCCCTCGACTCGTCTTCCGTCAATTTTTTGTGTTTTTGCCGACCTGCAAGCGATTTTTTGGTGCCGCTCAGCCAATCGGTGCAGCCAAGTATAAGTGGCAATCTGGGCAAGGCAAGCAAAATTTTATGCCGCAACGCAGGAGGCTCAATCGAGGCCGACATTCCTTCCGAAACCCCTCTTGGAAGATACCCCGCCTAAGAGGGGGTTCCTTGTGGAGGCGATCATGAAGTCGCAGGGCGAGATCGAAGCGGCGGTGTGCGACGCGGTCGCCCAGTTCCAGCAGGAGTACATGGGCCGCGGGCCGCGCAGCGTGCACGCCCATCTCGTCGAGAACAAGTTGTTTGTTCACCTCGAGGGCGTACTGTCGGCGGCGGAGCAGCGGTTGTTCGACGCTGATGGCGGTGGTCACGGCAACGGGAATGGCAACGGTCGCGGCGCGGAGTTGCTGAAGCAACTCCGCGGCCACCTGGTACGTGCTGGACGGACCGAGCTCGAGGCGCTGGTGCATGATGCAACGGGCGCGCGGGCGGTGAGCGTTCATCACGACATCAGTGCGGCGACGGGCGAGGAGGTGATCGTGGTCACGCTTGCGGCTGCGCCGGTCTGCCGGGAGCGAAAGAAGCGCTGACGTGCGGACGCGACCGCCTGCGTTCCACGTCATCGCATCAGCAACATTGAAGCGTGTTCCCAGTCGGTGGCCGGAGGCGTTCGGCCCATCGAGCCGTCGGCGGCGCGGGGTCGGGAGGAAGGGCCCGATCCCGCCCGCCGGCAGCCTTTTCTGGTGGGTTCGGGGCTGCCCATGCCCCATCGCCGGACGTTCGCTGCGGGCATCCTGCCCTTTGCTCACTCGGATGCAGGCTACGCTCCGCAATCCTGCTGCGCTTGTCTGCATACGCCGGCTCACGGGGCATGGGCAGCCCTTCACAGATCGAGCGATAAGGCATGAAGGTCGGGAATTACTCTCGCTCAAAATTTCCTGAAGTTCCCGATCCCTGTATTTCGATACCCCCACGCAAGAGGGGGTATCTGCGCAGCCGCCAAGCGTGGGCCAGGCCGCATGAGCCACCGGGCATTTGGGGGAAAGGTGAAGCATGGATCGGCTTCGTGAGGGGCGCTTCCGCCCGTGGTTGAACAACGGGGATCTCGCCGTGCTGTTGGCAGCGATGATGTTTTTGCTACTGGGATTCGTCCGGCATGTTCGTGGCGAGACGGCTTTCGGAGATGGCGCGACCACACCACCGGTCGAGATCGCTCCCGAGGAAACGATGCTCGAGTTTCCGCAAGACACGTATGCCCTGCGGCCGCAGCGACAGCCAGCCTGCGAGATTCCGTGTCGCGTGCTCGATCCGCTCGACCAGTGCCCCTGTTGGACCGGTCGAGCTGAGGCCCTGATGCTGTGGTGGGATGGCCCCCAAAGCACGCCGCTCTTCAGCACGGCGCCCGCCTCATCGGGCACGGTCGCGCTCGATGCGGCCAGCCTGCAGAGCGGAATGGCTGCCGGTCCGCGGTTCTCGCTCTTCCGCCATACCGGCGACACTGGGCAGATCGAATTCACCTACTTCTTCGTCGACGGGTTCACTGCGGCGAACACACTGCCTGGCACCACGGGCGGCTACGTCGTGTCACCTGGAGTGCTGTGTTGTTCGCCCGTGACGCGGCTCAACGAGGCCTCGGCCGCGTTGGGCAGTTCGATCCAGAGCTTCGAGCTCAATCGCCGCCTCCCCACCGCCGGCCGCTGGCAATGGTTGGCCGGCTTCCGCTGGGTGCAATGGAACGAGGATCTGGCGATGGATGCGGTGACATCGTTGAGCGATCCCCTGGCCATCCGCAACGACACCAACAACGATCTTTACGGGATGCAGATCGGAGCCGACACGTTCCTCTGGGGGAATGGCGGCCCGTTCTGGATCGAAGGCATCGGGAAGGCAGGGCTGTTCTACAATCGCGCGGCCCAGTTCACGTCGTACTCGTTGGGCGGGCCGCAGCCGGAATTTGCGGCCGGGGGCACGAGCACGTCGCGGGCGGCTTTCGTCGGCGAATTGGGCGCGACGGCGGTCTGGCAAATCAATGACTGGCTCGCCCTGCGGCTCGGCTGGGTGGCCTTCTGGCTGGGCGGCATCGCCCAGTCGCCCAACCAGCTGGACAACAACTGCCTGCTGTGCGACGACAGTCTGCAAACGCTGGCCACCGACACCGGCGGAAGCGCGTTCGTCAACGGGCTGACGCTCGGTCTGGAGGCACGATGGTGAGGTTCCGTGGCCGAGCCGCGGCGGAGACGATCACCATGAGTACGGCCAACGCCGCAAACACGAGGCTTGCAGCAAGGGAACGGCGGAAGCGTTTCACGGTGGTGTCTCGTGAGGATGGGGGACTGCCAGGGATGGCCTACCCCAGCACCTCAGAGGTGCTGCCATACCGGCCTCGGCGCTGCCGTCGTCGCAGCCATCCCGCGGCCGCCAGTCCGCACCCGGTCGCGGCCATGGTGAGACTGGTCGGCTCAGGGAGCTCGAGGCCCACGATATCGACGAGCGCGATATCCCACCCGCCTCCTGTGCACTCCAGGCCGAGGTTGGCATTGATGAACCGAAATTGCACCTGCTCGCCCGGCGTCAGGCCACGCAGGAGGGTCTGGCTGGCGACAAACTGCCCGCTGGCGAAGCCCGGCGATTCGCCAGTCCAGATGCCGCCTGTGGTCAGGAGCGGCGGATTGAGGCTCGCCGGAGCGATGCCGTTGGTGCCCACCCATGTCGGATAGGGTGTGAGCGGCTGATACTCGGGGTCAACCGGCCCCGACGAGAAGGTGTCGGGCAGGAGCGGAAGAAACGGGTTGGAGGAACCGCCGACCCGATAGGCCAACTGGCCGGCCACCACTGGGCCACCGGTCGTGATGTTGGTGGGAAAACGGTAGCGGTGAATGATCGTGAACTCGAGCACGTCGGTCGCCGGCTCGACCGTGATCTGCGGGCTCGTGAGCGAGTTGGCGATCCAGTACCGCGAATTGAACACCGGCACGGGATCGACCTGCCAGAGGCCGCCCGACCATGACCACGTGCTCTCGGGGTAACTCCCACCGTCAGCCGCAGTTGTCTGGCTTACCCAGCCCTGCGGGCCATTGGCGAAGTCATACGTGATGTCGAGCGGCATGCCGCGGCGCTGCCCGCCGAACGAGCAGATGGTCAGCAAGACCGCTAGGAAGATCGCCCGTCTGATGCGGTGCGGGGTCATGTGTGCCGAACCGACATGGGCAGTGAGGAAGGTGGTCATAAAGCACCTCATTTTGCTGTCAGGAGAAGGGTTTCAAAAAGTTGAACACCAACGGTCTGCGCCCCCTGCCGGGGCCGCTTGATGCGGCCTCGCAGCAGACCCAAACCGCCGCTCACCAGGCCGGCCGCCGCCAGGGCGAGCGTGCCGGGCTCGGGAACCGAGATCAGGGAGTCTGGGCCTGTGCCCAGACCAAATACCGCGACCGCCGAAATATCAGCTTCTGTGAATCCGGTCAGGCCAGAAAAGGTGAAGGTCGCCGTGTTCTTCACAAGGAAGCGGCCGTCGAGGTTTCCTACCGGGGAAATATCGCCGTTCTTGTAGATCGCGAAATCGATCTGGTCGACGATGAACGGATTGAAGTTGTTGGGGGAAAGCCCGCTGTTGCCGACCGTTCCGATGCCGAATCCTTGGAGGGGTGCAAACGCCGGATTCATGGTGCGAAATTGCCAGGTGTTGGCACCCGTGTTCACGGCCTTGAGGTTCGAGGGATTCGTGCCCGGGACGTACGTGCCGACGACGCTTGGCGGCGTCGGTGGCGTGTACTCGTAGGCCACGTCCGGGGCATTGTTGCGCACAAGGAAGACGTTGCCGCTCGCCGCAACGTAGTTCATCGTCGGGCGGCTATTCGCTCCATTGATGATGTCGAAATAGAAACTCGACAACACGTCGGCGGATGCCCGCGAACTCACTGGCGACGTGTTGAGCAGATCGAGCGTGAGCACGTCGCCGCTGATTGCCAGGGCGGCGCGAAATTCCACCGGATTGCCCGCGGCAGACGTCCCCGCGCCGATGAATGTCACCGCGGCCTCCGCTGCGTGCGGCGGGATGGCAAGAAGCGAGACGGCAACGATTGTCGTATGAACGGGAAGCAGGGCTGAAAGGGTCCGGTTCATGATCTGGTCTCCGCGATCTCGTTTGACTCCGAACATCCGGCATCCGCTGCACCCACCAGCGCCGTCGTGTCTTTCGGCGCACGAAAAAGGCCGTCGTGGCTGGGCCGCCAAAGGCGGTCATCCACGTCGGCCTACGCTGCGCCGGGGCCGCGGGATCTCCCGCGGGGCCCAGCAACTCGTCTTCCGAGCATCGTCGCCGAGAAGTTCGTGCGAGCACACGGCTCTCATTGGCTTCCGGGCTTGTTCAACCTTTCGCGGGGCGGGGCCCATGAGGCAAGGGAACCGGGCCGGGCCGCAGGAAAAGCTGGAGAAATAGGTAGTGACCCGGGGCTCTCGCTGCGCGGACACCTGCCCGGTCGACCTGCAGGAGCGTTTGCAGGAATCGCCCGGCGGAAGTTGAATGGTGCAGTTCTGGCCCGTGGAGTCTCCCATGACCGCTTCTCGCTCGCGTTCCGCAAGCAAAACTGTTGCCGCCCCGATTGATATTGAAGGACTTGGCGTCTTTTACTTCGGCCGCAAGGTCGATCCTGTTTCTGGTCAGCCCGGTCCCGAACCCCTGCTCGTGTCGGCCAAACGGTTTACAACGCACGCGGTCTGTGTCGGCATGACCGGCAGTGGCAAGACAGGCCTGCTCGTCGATCTGATCGAGGAGGCTGCCCTCGACGGTATCCCGGCGATCGTGATCGATCCCAAGGGGGATCTCGCCAACGTGCTCCTTTCGTTTCCCGATCTGGCGCCCGCTGACTTCCTGCCGTGGATCGAGCCCGATGCGGCTGCCCGCGAGGGCATGTCGGTGGAGGAACTGGCGCGACGCACCGCCGACAAGTGGGCCGCCGGCCTCGAGGCGAGCGGCCAGTCGCCGGAGCGCATCCGTCGGCTGCACGACGCCGTGGAGATGACGGTCTACACGCCTGGCAGTCGCACTGGCCGGCCGCTGGCGATGCTCGAAAGCCTCGCGCCACCGCCGGCGCATGTGCTGGCCGATGCAGAGGCAACACGGGAGCGAATCGAGTCGCTCGTGTCGGGCATCCTCGCGCTCGTCGGAATCAGTGCCGAACCGGGTACCAGCCGCGAACATGTGCTTCTCTCCACGATCATCGATGCCCTCTGGCGGAGCGGTCAGCAGGTCGACTTCGGCACGCTCGTGCGATCCATCCCGGCGCCGCCGATTGAACGGGTGGGCTTCTTGGAGTTGGAAAACTTCTTTCCGGCGGGCGATCGGTTTCAGCTGGCCGCGCGGCTTAACACCGTCGCCGCGGCCCCCGGCTTCGACGCCTGGCTCGACGGTGAACCGCTCGACGTGGGCCGGCTCCTCTGGACGCCGGCCGGCAAGCCACGGGTGAGCGTCGTGTCGATCGCGCATCTCTCCGATGCCCAGCGGATGGCGTTTGTCACGCTCCTTGCCGGCCAGGCGATCTCGTGGATGCGGACTCAAGGGGGCACGTCATCCTTGAAAGCCCTTTTTCTGATGGACGAGGTGTTCGGCTACCTGCCTCCCACCGCGAATCCGCCGAGCAAGACGCCACTGCTCACGCTCTTGAAACAGGCGCGGGCCTACGGTCTGGGCATCGTGCTGGCCACCCAGAATCCGGTCGATCTCGACTACAAGGGGCTCTCCAACGCCGGCCTCTGGTTTCTCGGCCGCCTGCAGACGGCCCGGGACAAGGCACGGGTGCTCGACGGCCTCGAGGGGGCGGCTTCGACCGCCGGCGCGGGCTTCGACCGCGGCGAGGTGGATCGGCTCCTCTCGGGGCTTGGCCAGCGGATGTTTCTGATGCACAGCGTGCATGAGGATGGCGAGACGGTATTTCAGACGCGGTGGACGATGGCCTATCTCCGCGGGCCACTGCTGCGCGAGGAGATTCGCCGACTGACGGCCCGCGGTGCGGAGCCGACGGCGACGGGCCGCCCTGCCGAGCCGGCTGCCCGTCCTTCGCGGGCCGCGCCGCTCGGAGGCCCGCGGCCGATCCTGCCGCCGGGGGTCCGCGAGGTGTTTTTCGCCCCGCCACGATCGGTCCCCGTGGATGCCGACGTGCACTATACGCCTGCGATTCTCGGCCGCGCGCGGGTCCGCTTCTCGCAGACAGCGGTACGGGTGGATGAAGATCGCGAAGTGATCTGCATGGCGCCCGCTGAGGAGTCGCTCGGCGAATCGGCCTGGGAGGCGGGTGAGCGGCTGGAAAAGCCGCCTGAGATCGAGCCGGCACCACGGCCCGGCACGTTTGCGAGCCTGCCGGGGCAGCTGGCCGGGCCGGCGGCCTACACGCGGCTGGCCACGTCGCTCAAAAACCACCTCGCCCGCGTGGCGACGCTCACCGTCTGGCGGGCGCCACTGATCGACGCCGTCTCGCGATTCGATGAGACGGAGGCCGAGTTTCGCGTGCGGATCGCCCAACGCGTGAAGGAGCATCGCGACCGCGAGCTCGAGCGGGTGCGCGACAAGCATGCCGCGAAGCTGGCGACGCTGGCCGAGCGAATCGAGCGGGCCCGGCAGAAGGTGGAGCGGGAGAAGGCCGAGGCCAAGAACAAGTCGCTGCAGACCTATGTGTCGATCGGATCGGCCGTACTCGGGGCGTTGCTCGGTCGCCGAACCGTGAGTTCGACCACGATCGGCAAGGCGGCGACGTCGATGCGATCGGCGAGCCGGGCCGCCCGACAGCAGGCCGACGTGGCCCATGCTGAGGAGAGCCTGCTCACGCTCGAGGAGAAACGGCTGTCACTCGAGGACGAGATCGCCAACGAACTCGATCGCATCCGGATTGAGACCACGCCAGAGGGGATCGATCTGGAGAAGATCGAGGTGCCGGCCCGCAGGACCGGCACGAGCGTCGAAGAGGTGGTGCTGGCATGGGTGCCGTCATGAGCGTGGCAGGAACCGCCTCCGACGGCCGCGAGGTCGTCCTTGTCGACTGCGCCGACGACGTGGGCCTCATTCACCGGATCACGGGCGTGCTCCAGGAGCTACGGCTCAACATCGAGAGCAACCAGGAATTCGTCGATGCCAACGCCGGCCATTTTTTCTTCCGGGCCGAGGTGACGCCGCCGGCGGCTGCGGCCCGCGTACCCGTGGACCGTCTGCAGTCGCAGCTGACGGCTGCCTTGCCGGTCGGAGCCCGCGTGCGGGTGGCCCGCGCCGAACGCAAGCCGATCGTCGTCTGTGCCACCCGCGAGCCGCACTGTCTCGGCGAGCTGCTTCTGCTCGACGCCGTCGGCGATCTCCCGGGGCGGATTGTGGCCGTCCTTGCCAACCACGACTCGCTCCGGAGCCTCGTGGAGCGGTTTGGTGTGCCCTTTCACCACGTCTCGCACGAGGGCGTGTCGCGGGAGGCCCACGAGGCCGCGCTCGCGGAGGCGATCGATGGCTACGCGCCGGAGGTGATCGTGCTGGCCCGTTACATGCGGGTGCTGTCGGAGAGGTTCGTCGATCGCTACCCGCAACGGATCGTGAACATCCACCACTCGTTTCTGCCGGCCTTTGCCGGAGCGAGTCCCTACCGGCAGGCGTTTGCCCGCGGCGTGAAGATCATCGGCGCGACGGCCCACTTCGTGACGGCCGAACTTGACGATGGCCCGATCATCGCTCAGGACGTGATCCATATCGACCATGCGTTCACGCCGGAGCGGATGGCGCAGGCGGGCCGCGATGTGGAAAAGCTCGTGCTCGCGCGGGCCGTGCGACTGGTGCTCGAGGACCGGGTCTTTCTGCACGGTCGCCGCACGGTGGTATTCGAGACGGGGTGACAGACTGTGGGACAAGGCTCAGGCCGTGTCCTACGTGGTCGTCAGGAGCCTGCGGAGCCTGGTGATGGCGCGGGTGCGCAGCCGCGATACCGTGCCTTCGCACACCTTGAGTTCGGCAGCGATCGTGGCCTGGCTTTGCCCAGTGATCAACATCTGGATCACGACCGCCTGGCGATCCTTGAGGCCTTCGATCGCGCGGTGCAGCCGGATGACATCGTCGGTGTCGTTGGCCGATGGACCGACGAGGGCCTGGAGCGGAGTGAGCGAGTTGCCCGTCTCCACTTCGGAAAGCGACTGAACAAACCGGGCCCGCGTCCGCCGTGTGCGGGCCACGTCGCGGGCCCGCTCTGTGCTGAGCCATACGAGGTAGGCCTCACCCGGATCCGTTGCAGGGGTCGTGCGGCTGGGCTTGAAGCGAGAGACCGTTTTTTCGTTCGTCGACACTCCCGCCAAGCGGCGAACGTGGTCGAGCACCAGTGACACGGCGTCGTCGACCGCCGCCGGATCGGCCACCCCATGCCGGACCAGAACGCTGCGGGCTGTCCGCCACATCAGGTGCGACGACACCCGCAGCAACGACTCGAGATGACGCTCATCCGCCGTGGACTGCCAAGCGAGCAGCATGGCTGCGATCGAGTGAGTCCGCTTTGTTTGCGAATCCATGGTTGTGTCGCCCTCTCCTCCGTGACCCCAAGCATGAGGGGGATATCCTATCTGAGGGAGAGGCACGGTTGGTCGCTGTCGGAACGGAAAAATCGGCGCGCAAGATTCCGCCACCATGTGCGTATCCTCTTGTAGAGGGGGTACGGTTTCAGTCGCGTATGCGACCAAAGGAAGGAGTGCGCCATGCCTGTGAGTCTGAAAGGGTGTTCTCGGCTGCTGACCTTGGAATCGGTCCGTCATCATGTCGACGACGATGAAGAGACGATCCGCATCGTCTTCGTGACTCGGTCATATCTCAACCTGCGTGGAGAGAGGCTTGCCATCGTGAGGCTGGAAACGCCTGACGACGGCCATCGTTGCCGCGCCTCGATCGAACGGGCTTTTGCCTGTGGTGGCGACATCGCCGCCACCTGCACGCGGATGATCCGTCTGGCGGCCGACACGCCGCTGGTGCATGCCGAATATGACGCCGACTTTGAGAACCTGCGGATGGTCGTGGAGACGGTCGTCGAAGACGGTTCCCTCACCCAGTTGCAGTTGATGTCGATGATCGATCGACTGGTCGAGGCAGCTGAGGTGTGGCACGCGAGCATGGACAGCCTGCACGCCACCGGCCGTTCAGCGGCATGATGGTCAGGCGGGGATGGTGAATCAGAAACAGTCCCTTCGGGGGGGGGGGGGGGTAGACCAACGGTGCCGGCCAGCGTGATCGACTTTGATCCTGGTGCGGTTGGAAGAGTGGGGTTTCGGCTAGCGTTCGGGTTCTGTCTGGCTGTACCACAGAGAGGCCTTTCCTCTGCGAGTACAGCATGTCTAGCAACTTTGCCCGCCACGAGCAGTTTCTCAGGATTTTTGCCCTCCTCGACATCCTGTCGGAGGCCCGCCAGCCGATCGATGATCAAACGTTGATCACGACGATCCGCGAGCGTTTGGGCCTTTCCCGGCTGTCGCCACGAACCCTGCGGCGGGACTGCGAGTTTCTCTCGTCGTGCGGGTATCCGGTTGACCATACGCCGATCACCGGCAGTCGCAAGTTTGGCTGGCAACTGGGCCAGTCGGCGGTGGGTGGACGCAAAATTCCCGGTGAGCCACTGACCCTTCTGGAACTGGTGGCCTTCGCCGTCGGCCGCGACATGCTTCGCAGCTTCGAGGGCACGGTGCTGTGGACGGGGATCGAGTCGCTGCGGCAGAAACTCGAGCGGGATCTCACCCAGAGCCTCCGTGAGCAACTCGCGGCCGCCCAGCGCGTGTTTCATGTGAGCGGTGGGGAACCAGGTCGCTATGCCGCCCGGCCGCGGCTCATTTCGACGCTCACAGCCGCCATCACCGATTGCCAGGAGATCGATGTCGTGGCCCGGCAGGCCGATGGCAAGCCGCCGCAACGGCATCGACTGCAGCCGCATTGCCTCGTCATCCAGCCACCACGGGCGGAACTGCTGGCCTTTCCCATCGATGGCTCCAAGGCCGACGCTCTGCTGATCGACATCGACCGCATCGAGGAGATCGTGACGACCGACGCGACATTTTCCCGTCGCGACGCTGACATTGCGGCGATCCTCGAGAAATTCACAGCCTCATGAGGCTATCTCGGCGTCGGGCTGGCCTCGCCGCGGACATACTTGTGGCACTGGACGCACTTCATCGTGACTTCCATCCAGGCCAGCGTCGCGCCGTCGAGATTCTCCTCGCGAGCGGCATTCTTGAGTGATTCGCACGAACGGCGAAATTCGGCGCTTTGCCGCGCATACTCCACCGTCTGGAGCACCTGCCAACTGGCCGCCTGGCTGGCGATGGCAAGTTCCTGGGCGCCTCGTCGAATCGCTGCGAAGTCGCCGAGCGATAGCCCTTCAAGCACGTCCTGGGCATGCGTCAGTTTGGCCCGCATGAACGGGGCCACGTCGTCAGGCCGCGGTGCTGCCGGCTCATCGGCATGAGTCAATGCCATGGCGACGATCGCGAGAACGAGTCCCCCACTAGTCGACCAAGCCCAGGTCTTCGTTGTAGCCTTCCTGAACGACTGCATTTTCACTCCTCTCGTGGGCCATCATGTGGGCTGCGAAGCCAGCAAAGGCCTGCCCTGTCTGCCACCAGGCCGCAGCTGATTCGGTGGATGATGGCAGGGAGGCGATGATTTTGTCGAGTTCAGCCAGGAGTGTCGGATGCTGGGCCACGAGGGCAGCCACCGCTGGCCCGAGCCGTGGCATCCGCGCCACGGACTCTTCGAGAAAGCCGCCCCGCTCCTCCAGCGTGAAATGCTCTTGAAGGTGATCCCGGAGCGAGGAAAGGCATGCCTGCAAGGCGGCGAGGTCTGCAAGGTTCGGCGGAGCCTCCGCGGCGAACGCCCGTCGGGCCATCGTGAGCCGGTGAAAGAGATCCTGGTGCTCCGCCAGCACATGACCGAGGATCACAGGATTGGAACGGTCGATTGAGGCCATGAAAATTCTCCAGCGAACTGTTCGTGGGAATCCTACGGCTGCCTGGCAGCTTGGGCTGGGGGAGACGGTTTTGTCGTGACCAAAGGGCGTGGGGCTTCTGGACACATCTTGCGGTAGGGTGAACAGCGCTGCGTGGGGTATAACGCTGGTTCGAGCGATTGCTGTCTGCTTCCAGGAGTGCTTGCATGCCCGTCTTGCTTCGTGTCCTCGCCCTTGGCGTCATGGTTGCCCTTACGCTCGGCTGGACAGGCCGAGAGGCTGCCGCACAGCAGGTGGCGGCAGAGGAGTTCACACTCCCCAACGGCATGCAGTTTCTGCTCGTGCCCCGCTCTGACCAGCCCAACGTGGTGAGCGCCGGGTGGGTGGCCCGCGTGGGGAGCGTCAACGAGCGGCCGGGCATCACCGGCATCAGCCACTTCTTCGAGCACATGATGTTCAAGGGCACCGACACGATCGGCACTCGCGATCCCGCCAAGGATGCCCGGTATCGTGCCGAGCAGAAGGCGATTCGCGACGAGATCAATCGGCTCGTGTGGACCGAGCAATACGAGCGGTTCCTCCGGGGCGAGATCGACGACCCGTGGGATCCCGCCAACGACACCCAGGAATTGCGGGTGCTCCGCGGCAAGCTCGACACGCTCATTCGCGCCCAGCAGGGGCGTGGCGAGGCCGGCCCCGAGGCGGCCACGATCGTGAAGGACGAATTTGACCAGGTCTACACGAAGGCTGGCGGCAGCGGCATGAACGCCTTCACGAGCTATGACCTCACCTGCTACTTCATCACGGTGCCGAGCAACAAGCTCGAGCTCTGGACGTGGATGGAGAGTGACCGTCTTCATGACAGCGTGTTTCGCGAGTTCTTCTCAGAGCGCGACGTCGTCCACGAGGAACGGCGGCTGCGGACCGACAGCACGCCGACGGGCCGCTTCCAGGAACAATTCGACTCGATGTTTTGGGCCTCGTGCGGATATGCCTGGCCGGTGATTGGCTGGCCGAGTGACTTGAACAGCTATACGACGGAGCAGGCGCAGGAGTACTGGAACACCTACTACCGCCCCGGCAACCTGTTTGGCATCGTGGTCGGCGACTTCGATCCCGCGGAAGCCAAGGAGTTGATTACCCGGTATTTCTCGCGACTTGCGCCCGGTACACAGGAGCCGCCGCCGGTGGTGACGCTCGAGGTGGAGCAACTTGCCGAGCAACGGATGAACGCCGCAGGCGACGTACCGCCATCGGTCGAGGTGCGGTATCACACCGTGCCTGCGGGCCACGTTGACAGTTATCCGCTCGATATCCTCGCCGAGATCTTCAACGAGCGGACCGGTCGCCTCTACACGGGGCTTGTCGAGGGACGGGGCATCGCCGCCACCGCGCGGGCGTCGAGCGACACGCGGAAGTACGCCGGTCTCTTCGCGTTCGAGGCGCAGGCGCGGGGCGAGGCGACGCCTGAGCAGCTCGAGCAGGCCTGGTACGAGGAGTTGGCAAAGCTGCAGGAGGCCGATGTGTCGGAGCGGGAGCTGCGAAAGGTGAAGAATCGGATCGCGGCCGACAACTACCGGCGGCTGGAAAACAATATGTCGCTGTTGATCCAGCTGGCCTTCGCCGAGACCTTGCTCGACTGGCGGGAGATCAACGAGGGACCGGCGAAATACGAGGCCGTCACCGCGGCCGACATCCGCCGGGTGGCCACCGAGTATTTCAAGCCGACCAACCGCAGCGTCGCCACCTACATCCGCCAGTAGGCCAGGCTTCAGCCTGTCACGTTCTCACACTCGTTTTCTTCGCCCCGGAGTTTCTGCCTCATGAATACCCGACTGCTCTCCATCCTGCTGGCTGTCGGCATCATCGGCATGCTGGCCCTTGCCTCGCGGCAGGAGACCGACAAGCCGGCGGCACGAGCCGTGCGCGCCGAGGCGGTCGCGGCCTTGGAGATCCCTTCGCGGCCCGAAGAGATCGCGTTTGAGCCGCTTGCCTTCGAGCCACCCGCTGCGGCCTCGTTTCGCCGGCAGTTGGCCGATGGCACCGTCGTCTATCTCGCCCCGTCGCGTGAGTTTCCGTTGGTGAACCTTGTCATGACGTTCAAGGGAGGCAGTTCGCTCGACCCGATCGACCTGCCGGGGCTGGCATCGATGACCGCCGGGCTCGTGCGGGAGGGTGGTGCCGAGGGCATGCCGCCGGCTGAGTTTGACGAGACACTCGATTTCCTCGCCACGGAGGTGTCGGTGAATGCCAACGACACGTTCACGACGGCCACGATGAACTGTCTCAAGAGCAACCTCGACGAAAGTCTGAAACTCTTCATGGCCATGCTGCGGACGCCCGCCTTTGATGCCGGGCGACTCGAGACCACCAAGGCCCGGCTCACTGAATCGCTCAAGCAGCGGAATGACGACGCCAGCTCGATCCTCGGCCGCGAGTGGAAGCGGCTTGTGTATGGCTCGGAGCACTTCGAGGGATCCCAGCC
The DNA here is from genome assembly GCA_964578555.1 of uncultured Candidatus Kuenenia sp. Taxonomy (GTDB): domain Bacteria; phylum Planctomycetota; class Planctomycetia; order Pirellulales; family UBA1268; genus CACORA01. The sequence continues at coordinate 5,154 of CAZODJ010000031.1, read as the reverse complement.
CACGGGGGCGAGCGTGGCGGCCGTCCAACGCGGGCGGCTGGCCGACATGCACCAGCAGATCTTCCATCCCGGCAACATGATCATCGCCGTGTCGGGCGACTTCGATGAGCAGGACATGCTCACCCGCCTCGAGCGGGCGGTCGCGGGCTGGGAGCGGCGCGAGCCAGCCCCTGATCCCGTCCCGCCTGAGGTCGTGCTCGAACCGGGGCTGTATCACGTGCCGAAGGATATTCCGCAGGGGAAGGTGGTGATGGGCCTGCGGTCGATCAAGCGGGACGACCCCGACCTGATTCCGTTTCTCTTGCTCGACGAGATTCTCGGCGCCGGCGGCTTCACCAGCCGTCTCATGCAGCAGGTGCGGAGCAACGAGGGCCTTGCCTACTCGGTCCGATCGACCGTGACGCCGAAGGTCTATTACCCCGGCGACTTCCGGGCGGGCTTCGAGAGCAAGAACGCGACGGTGGCCTTGGCCACGAAGATCGTGCTCGACGAGATCGGCAAGGTGCGAGACGAGCTCGTGACCGAAGACGAACTCGAGACGGCCAAGCAGAGCCTCATCGAGACCTTCCCGCGGCAGTTCGAGAGCAAGCCGCAGATGCTGCGGGTGTTTGTCAACGACGAGTGGACCGGGCGGGCCGCCGACTACTGGCAGACGTTTCGCGACAAGGTGAAGGCGGTCACCCGTGAGGATCTGCAGCGGGTGGCGCGGAAGCACCTCGATCCCGCGAAGATGGCGATCCTCGTCGTGGGCGATTGGGACGCGATCGCCCCGGGCGACCTCGAGAAGCGGGCCAGCATGCAGGAGTTTTTTGGCGGCGAGGTGACCCACCTGCCCCTGCGGGACCCGCTCACGCTCGAGCCGTTGCCGGAGACGGCGGCAGCCGCGGCCGGGCCATGACCGACCGCGTGGAGCCGCTCCCGCCCCGGCCCGCCGAGGCCCACGCCCTCGCGATCGCCAGCGGTCTCCCAGGCACCCGTATCATCACGACGACGGTGGGCCGGGCCCAGGCGGCATTCGCGCTGGCGACCGAGCGGCCGACCGCACGCGTGGTCACGTGGTTTCTCGATCGTCACCAGTATGGCCTCACCGTCGCGGCGTGGGGCGAGCCGTTGGCCGGACTCTCGGCCGCCTGTGCCGCCGATATGCCACCGGGGCCGTACGACCTCGCCGTCATCCCGCTCGCCAAAACTGGTGAGGCCGAGTTGACCCGCGAGATCATCCAGCAGGCACTCGTTCAGCTCGCGGTCGGCGGACGGCTGGTGACTGCGATCGACAACCCGCGAGACACCTGGCTTCACGAGCAACTGGCGGCGACGGGGGAGACGGTGCGGGTGCGGAAGCCTGAGGGGGCGAAGCCCCAGACCATCGGCTACATCGTGGAGAAGACTCGCGAGCCGGCAAAGGTGCGTGACTTTTCCTGCGAGGTCGTGTTTCGTGACCGCGACCGGGTGCTGACAGCCTTCACGCGGCCGGGCGTATTCGCCCACCGGCGGATCGACCCCGGCGCCCGCCACCTCCTGAACGCCGTGGAGGTGGCCCCGGACTCGCACGTGCTCGACATCGGCTGCGGGTCTGGCTGCGTGGCGCTGGGTATCGCGGCCCGCGACGAGAGCGTGCAGGTGCATGCGATCGACTCGTCCGCCCGGGCCGTCGAGTGCGTTCGCCGCGGTGCCGCTGTGAACAGCCTGCCAAACATTACCGTGGCGCTCGAGGCGGGGGGCGATGTGCCCGATCCCGGTACCTACGACCTGGTGCTGGCAAACCCCCCCTACTACGCCGACTTTCGCATCGCGGAGCTCTTCATCGACGCGGCCTGGCGAGCGTTGGCCCCTGGCGGCACGCTTCTCGTGGTGACGAAACAGCCCGCCTGGTATCTCGAGCGGCTGCCCCAATCGTGGAATGACGTGGCCCGCGAGGAGGTGAAGACCTATCACCTCATCGAGGCCATCCGAGGCTGACGCAGTCAGGCCCCCACATGCACGACCTTCGCGGGAGGGAAGCCGTTGAAGTGGGTGCTGCTGGCGGCTGAATACGCGCCGATGTTTTCACTGTAGAGATAGTCGCCGATCTCGAGGTCCGGCAACTGCTCGGCGAGGCTGATCGTGTCGAGGGCATCACAGGTGGGGCCGAAGACGGCGCAGAGCTGCTTTTGCCCTTTCTTGAAACTCTTCATGCGGTACGTGCAGTGGTCGAAGATCACGCCCGAATAGGTGTGGTAGACGCCGTCGTCGACGTAGTAGCAGAGTTTGTCGTTGCGAAACGCCTTGCCGATGATCTTTGAGACGGCGTGGCCCGCCGACGCCACGAGGAATCGTCCCGGCTCGGCGAGGATCTCGATCTCCTTGGGGAAGAGACGGTCGAGTTCATGGTTGATTTTCTTGGCAAGCTTGCTGAACTTCGGCACCGACTCGTCGTACGCCGCTGGAAAGCCGCCACCGATGTCGAGCAGCTTGAGCGTGAACCCGCGCGACTTGGCCTCGGCGAAGATGTTGGCGCAGAGGTTGATCGCCTGGATGTAGTTCTCCGGATTGGTGCACTGGCTGCCGACATGAAACGACAGGCCCTCCACCACGAGGTCATGGTCATGGGCATACTTGATCAGGTCGACCGCTTCGCCCGGCAATGCGCCGAATTTGCTCGAGAGCTCTACCATCGACCCCGTATTGGGCACGCGGAGTCGCAGGGCCAACCCCGCGTGCGGCGCGTGCTTGGCGATCTTCTTCACCTCCTCGTGATTGTCGTAGGTGACCAGCGGCTTGTAGCGGTCGAGTTCGTGGAGTGTCTCGATCGGCTTGATCGGATTGGCGTAGATGATCTTGTCCCAGATGAAATCTTGACGGGCCTTGGCGGGGAGTTTCTTGATGTTTTCGTGGACCGTGTGGAACTCCTGCATGCTGGCGACGTCGAAACTGCCGCCAAGCTCGTAGAACGTCTTCACGATCGCCGGGTCACTGTTGACCTTGACGGCATAGTAGATCTGCACGCGGGGAAAGTGCTTGCGGAAGAGGGCGTAGTTTTTCCGCAGTTCGGCGTGGTCGACGACGAAGAGGGGCGTGCCGTGTTTCTTGGCGAGGTCGAGGAGGGTTTTCTGGTTCATTTTTCACAACGTCCGAGGTGCTGGGCGCCGGGACGGCAGAAGGTTCGTCGCGGAGAAACTTCCTCGCTTGCACGTCGCAGAGCGGGTTCTCTCCGCCTGCGGCTCGAAAGTTCCTAACGCTCCTCACGCTTCCGCCGATCCCGGCTTACCGTGAACAGTGGGGTAGATCGAAGTGGGGCAATTTCACTCAGTGAAACAAGTCTCGCCCCGTCAGTCTCCGTCGGTGAGCAGGAAGTTTTTGAATTGCCAGGGGTCGCTCGGGTCGATGGCGGGGCGATTATAGCCGCGGAAGGCGTTGGTGTAGTTCTTCAGAGGCGTCCAGTCACTTTGCACCGAGATGAACTTGCCGAGGTAGGGCTTGGCGATGCCGAGGACATACTCATGAGGCAGGTCATCGGGGAGGTTTACCCCCTTATCCGGATTTTCAATCATCCACATGCAGGCAGCGACGACAGAAATCGCGACCTGCATGGTCGTGGCGTTCTGGTGGGGCACCAGCCGCCGTGACTCCTCGATCGAGAGAGCTGTGCCGCACCACCACGAGTCGAGTGGATGGCCCATCACGAGGGCCCCGAGGGTGTCGGAACCGCTGGTGATCTCGTCAGTCATGATGCGATGCTTCGGCTGCAGGCGGTAGTCGTTTCCGCGCAGTTCCCAGAGACTGGCGATGGCGGCGTCACACGGGCAGTAGGCATAGTGCACCGTGGGGCGGTAGATCGTGGTGCCCGATCCGTCGCGCACCGACAATTTTTCCGTGATGCTGAAGGCCTCGCCGTGGCGGACGACCATCCCGATAATCGAGTAACTGGGAACCCATGACACGACCTGGGTATTGATTCCCATGCGGGCCAGGCAGATCTGGCTCTTCGGGCCGTCGGCATGCTCGTAGGCGAACGGAGGCAACTCCTTCTCGTGTGTTCCCCAGCCCATCTCGGCCGTGGTCGTGCCCTCCTCGCGGAAGCCCTCCACGCTCCAGGTGTTGACGAACTCGTCCACCTCCTTGGGGCGGTCGCTGATCTGTGTGTCCCGTTCGCTGCAGTGGATCACCTTCACACCCAATTCATGGGCAAGATGATTGAAGGTGCGGTCCTTGGCATGCTGGACGATCCGCTCGGCCTGCTCACCGACAAACTTTTTTTCCTCGAGACAGGCTTTGGCAATGTCGAGCAGGGCATGCTTGGTGAAGTGGCTGATCAGGCCGGGGTTGGCTCCATGCTCGAGCACAGCCGTGGGCCCGGGGGAATCCCACCCCGCGATCATCCGCCGCAGATTCATGTGCCGCCAATAGAGCGTCATCCGCGTGGGGGGCGCGTTTTGGGCGTTTTCGTAGGGATCCCAGAGTTCCACCGACGTGTTGAGATAGAGCACGCCGTGGTCATGGCACCACTGCACGATTTCGCAGCAGTCGATGTTCCAGGCGAGGTCAATGAGCAGGTCGCCGGACGAAAGATATGTGTTGAGCACCGCCCCGAGATTGTCCGGAGTCACCTTCTCGCGGACAAATGTCACGCCTTTCTTGACCCATGGGGCCAGCGCCGCGTCGTCGGGTTCGAAGTCGATGATCGTGATGTTTTTCGGTGAGACCTTGATATGGTCGAGGAGGACCGGGAGCGTGCAGCGGGCGACGAAACCAAATCCGACAAAGAGAATGCGCTTGTTGAATGTCACCATCGTGGGGAGGGGCCCTCAAATCCTTTCAGGAGAGAAACCAATACCGATCGGGAAAAGTATACGGTGGATTTTGCAAAAAGGGTCGGTGATTGATGAGTTTGCGTCGACCGCGCGGCGAGCCCGTCCCACACCCGGCCGCCAGGCTGGACTAGAAATCGGCATCAACCGCACTGCAGCCCCCGGGCTTGCGCCCGGGGCTAGCTGGTGTGACGCACGCCGGGCTGCGTGGCGCACGTTCCCAACACGGAGCCGCCAGGCGCGACCCCTTCCCACACCCAGCCGCCAGGCGCAAGCCGGCGGGCTGACGCGCAAGCCGGCGTTGCCGCATCCCCGGGCTGGCGCCTGGGTCCATGTGGTGGCGGGAACGCTCGATTTCATTGTTCGC
>CAZODJ010000030.1:1797-22169 GCA_964578555.1 uncultured Candidatus Kuenenia sp. | reverse complement strand
AATCGGGGATCACGTGCACGATCCGCCGCGGCACGCTGATGAATTCCGCGAAGCAGCCGTGGCGGCGGTAGGTGCCTGGGGAGACTCCGAGAACCTGGCGGTGGGTGCAGAGATTTTCGCGGCCGGTCTCGCAGTATTCGCAGGTGCCGCAGAACACGGTCGAGTCGAGGGCCACGCGGCTGCCGATGGGCAGATCACTTACGCCCGCCCCCACCGCCTCCACCGTGCCGGCCGCCTCATGCCCCATCACGAGCGGCGGGATCCGTCGGCCCGAGCCGCCGGTGTAGCCATGCACATCGGATCCACAGATGCCGCAGGCGGCGATCCGCACGAGCACCTCGCCCGCCGTGGGGGCGGGCTTCTCGACGTCGGCGATCGCCAGCGTGCCGGGTGAGGAGAGGAGGAGCGCCTTCATGGAATCCACGTGACTGTAGCGGTTGATCAATTCTTCGATTACCACCCATTCACCGCCAAAAATCAATAGCCGAAACCGTCAGCGGCCGTATGCCTCACTGCCCGGAAGCCCCCGCCTGGAAGCCTGGAAGCCCGCTGCGCAAGCAAAGGGAATACGGCTGGCCACACAAACACGCCGCGAGTTTCCCCTCGCTTGCGCTACGGGCTTCTCGACAACGGGCGTGCAACCAGCGCACACGCCATCGGCGTTCATGAAATGGGCACACGGTACCGAAGTGATCGTCGCCGCGAAATCCTTTCCGCCCCCTGCCCTTACAGATGATGCCCCTGCCGATTCAGCCGGATGCGGTACAGGCTCTTGCCGGCGGTGATGTAGAGCAGATTGCCGTCGGGGCCGCGGCCGAAGCCCACGTTCGTCGGCAGCTCGGTGGGGATCTCCGCGATCTCCTTGCCCTCGGGGTCGTAGATGCGGATGCCCGGCCGCGTCACGTCGCGGCAGGCCACGTAGACATTGCCCTCGGTGTCGCAGACGATGCCGTCAGGCCCGTCCTGCGGCGCGTAGTCGACGAGTACCTTCCGAAACCGGGCCGAACCATCGGCGGCGAGGTCGTAGGCGAGCAGCTGCATCGTGCCCCTGCGGGCGGCGGGCCGGCCCGTGCCCGGGAGTTCCTTGGCGGGCAGCACGCGGTCGAAGGCGAGGATACGGGTGTCGTGCGAGCCGACGTAGAGCGTCTTCTGGTCGGGCGACACGCACACGCCGTTGGGCTTGCCCGCGTCGGTGATGATCCGGTGGAGCGAGCCGTCGGGATCGCGGCGGTAGACGGCCTCCACCGCCTGATCCACCGGCTCGTGGCCCACGTACCGCGGGTCGGAAAAATAGATTCTTCCGCGGTCGTCGATCGTGATGTCGTTGGGCGAATTGAGCGGGCGGCCGTCATAGAGCCCCGCGATCACGACCGTCTCCCCAGTGGCCATGTCGGTGCGGGCGAGGCACCGCGGCCCGAAATCGGCCTGGAGCGCCGCGATCATGTTGCCGGCCGCGTCAAACTTGAGACCGTTGGATTGCCCGCTCGGCGAGCGGTAGATCGCCGTCTTGCCGGTAGCGGGGTCGAACCGCCAGATGTGGCCCATTGGAAACGAGCCGTCGGCGCGGCGGCTCACGGAGGAGAACGTGATGTCGCTGAAATACACGAGCCCGTCGTGCCCCACGGCCACGCCCTCGGTGAGCACCTGCCCCTCGAAGAGTTTTTCGGGCGTCGCCCCCGGCGGCACGATCGGCGCGGCCGCCCCCGGCACCGCGACCGCGAGCACGAGGCAAGCCGCAGCCACGCAGCAGACGAATCCGCTCGCAATGTGCTGGAAGCCCGAAGCGCAAGCTGAGGGAATGCGGCTTCCCCATGCCTGGAAGCCCGAAGCGCAAGCTGAGGGAATGCCGGTGGCCGCACGGGAATCTCTCGCGGATTCCCTCGCTTGCGCTACGGGCTTCACGGCAACCGGGCATTCCCTCGCTTGAGCAACGGGATTCGAGGAAACCGCTGCCGTGCCAAAATGTGCGATCGCGTCCATGGGGCTCCCCTCAGCGGTGTGACACGTGTGTCAATTCACCGCGGGTTATAGCCAGACCGCCACGAGGATCAATTGCCGCAACCGTCAACGACGCAATGGCAAGGCATTGGGGTCGGCCCCGTACGACCCGTGCCTGGAAGCCCGAAGCGCGAGCTGAGGAAAAGCGGGTGACCGCACGAGTATGGCTCGCGGTTTCCCTCGCTCGCGCTACGGGCTTCAAGGCAATCCAACCTTCCGGCGATCGCGTGGCTTGCGTTCCCCGCGGCGGCGGCCGATACTCCACAATAATGTACTTATGTATATACTATTACCAACCCCTTCGGAGGCCCTCGTCATGCGAGACTTATGCTCCATTCCTCAAGCCGATCCGCTCGCCTTTTTTCTCACATGGACGGCCTACGGCTCTTGGCTGCCGGGCGACGACCGCGGCTGGGTCGATGGCCGCGGTCGCGATCACGGGCCGGAGCCGCTGCAATACGCCCTGTCGCTGCGGCGGATGGCGGAAGAGGCCGTGTCGTTCGACCGCCCACAGCGGGTGGCCGTCGAGGAGGCGATCGCGGCCCATTGCCGGGTGCGCGGCTGGCACCTGCATGCGGTGGAGTGCCGGTCGCAGCATGTGCACGTCGTCGTAACCGCGGTGGGTCGCGCCCCGGGCGACGTGATGAAGCAGTTTAAGTCGTGGGCAACACGGGCCCTCAAGGCGATCGCTCGCTCCCGCGGGCTGTCGTACCGCAGCCGATGGTGGACGGAGGGGGGCAGCCTGCGGCGGATTTTTTGCGAGGGGGATCTCGCGTCGGTCGTCGCGTATGTGACGGAATGCCAGGGCGTGCCGACGCAGCAGGCACCAAGCGCCGGGCGGTGAGTGCGGATCGCCTCGCGTGTCCCTGCCTGGGAGCCCGAAGCGCGAGCTGAGGGAATGCGGATGGCCGCACAATCATGGCTCGCGGTTTCCCTCGCTCGCGCTACGGGCTTCACGGCACCCGATCGCGGGCTCCCACGGCGACTCATGCGAACACATCCACGGCTTTTCCGCCACGGTGCACATTCGCTCGAAACGTCATTCCGCGTTGTGGCTCATGCCGGTCTAAGGATCAACCGATGAGGTCGCGGAGCTCACGGAGATGCCGCGGCACAGCCACAAACGGATCTTCTCGCGCCTCATATTCGAGCGTCAGGCAGCCCTGGTAGCCGCCGCTGCGCAGCATCTCCACGATGCGGGCAGCATCGGCCGGCTCACTGGGGCCGCCCGGAGTTCGTGAAATCTCCACCTTGTGTTGCACGTTCACCGCATAGGGCACACAACGGGCCAACTCGGCGTAGGGATCGGCAACATGGAAATTTCCAGTGTCGAGGTTTACCCCCAGCCAAGGGCTCTTCACGGCCTGCACGATCGCCAACAGGCCTTCGGCATTAGCAACGATGCCGCCATGATTCTCGAGCCCAAGCATCACCCCCGCCCGGCCCGCATGCTCCGCGCAGACCTCGAGTGCCGCAATACACGAGCGACGGGCCGCTTCGATGGTGCCTCCCGGCGGTACCGCACCGGCAAACACCCGAAGATGTGGAGCCGCCAACGCCGCAGTTTTGTCGATCCAGGCTTTGACGGTGGCGATCTGGACGTCAAGCGCAGGGCCAGGCGGCGCTGTGAACGAGTTGCCGACGGCAGAACCACTGATGGTGATGCCTCGCAGGAACGCATGTCGCCGCAGCGCTCGGAAGGCAGCGTCATCGGCAGATGGTGGGAAGAAGTAGCTCGTGAGTTCGGCGGCATCACAACCAAGATCAGCGGCCAGGTCGATAAATGACTGCGGCGTCAGTCGCTTCCCCGGATCTACCGAGGCGGGCTGCTCCTGGCCACGGTTCCACTGGAAAAACTGCCGAAATGAGTAGGCCGCGAGCCCGAGCTGGAGCCGTGATGGCCCAACGCGGGCGAACGGCTCGATAGCCAAGGCCGGGGCGGCTGCGAGGCCGAGATGCGCGACAAACCAGCGCCGGGAGTGCATTATGTTTCGCGACATGGCTGCACGATCATACCCACGGGTTTCCCTCCGCGGTGCAGCACCGTTCGTCCACCACGATCCGCTCTGGCATCGGCCCGGCGTAGACCCAGAGCATCGCCATCGTGGCGTCGGTGTCGTTGCGAAAATAATGCACGCGGCCGCGGGGCTGCATCGCCGTCTCGCAGCCCGACATCTCGTAGCGGCGGCCCTCCACGAGGCAGGCGGCCACGCCGTCGATGATCGTGATCGCCTCGTCGAAGTCGTGCACGTGCGCCGGCAGCCGTCCCCCCGGCATGAAGAGCCCGTAGCCGCCGCTCATCTCCAGGCCCGGCATCACCGCGGCGTTGAAGTGGTCGATGAACGACGTATTGGGCCCCGCCTCGGTGCGGTGGGCCGTGGCAAACCGCGTCACCCGCTCCTTGCCGGCCACGCCCCGCGAGGCTTCCGGCTGCACTCGCGGCGCGGCGGCGGCGGGCACGAGCGTGCGCACCGGCGCGGAGGTTGGCATCGCCACGTGGGCCCGCGCCGCGGTCGCGCCGGCATTCACGGCCGCATGGGCGAGCCCCCGCGGGATGCAGATGTTGTCGAGCGGCCCAAGCTCGTAGCGGCGGTCTTCCACATCCACCGTGAGCCGCCCCTCGAGCACGGTGATCGACTCGCTCGTCGGGTGTGTGTGGCAGTCGAGCGCCGCCCCGCCGGTGAATGTCACGATCCCCGCCGTGAGCTCGCGGGCCCCCTGCCCTTTCCCGGCGAGCGATTCAAACCTCACCCCCGCGGCGAGGTCGATCGCATCTCCCGCGCCCGGCCGCGTGATCACCTCGCTGCGGTCGGGCTTCATGTGGGCCGGGGGTCGACGAAGCGGGGCGTCGGCCGTGCCCCCCGCCACCAGATCGGCCCGGATCGAGAGCGACCGCCCCGCCGTCTTCGCCAGGCTCTTGAGGCCACCGGCGAGCAGCGCAACGTCGCTCGCCATGCCAATCATGCCGAAGCCCTGCTCGATCCGGCGGCGGAGATCGTCGGCATCACGAGCCATGATGCCGCAGTGTTTTCCGGCGGCCCGGGCTCGATCCTTCACGGCAAGGATTCGCTCGGCGGTCGGGCCCCCCTCCCAGGCGCCCCGGAGGCCATACGACGCCGAGAGATCAGCGGGGCCAAAAAACACGAGTTCGACTCCGTCCGCTCCCACGATCTCCTCCGCGGCGGCAACTCCCGTCGCGGTCTCGATGATCGGCACGACGAGCACATGATCATTGGCCTCGGCGGCATGCTCGGCGAGGGCTTGACCCCAGCCGGTTGCCCGCTCGCCGCCGATGCCGCGACGGCCCTCCGGGGGATAGGTGGCCAGCGACACCGCCTCCCGTACATCGGCCGCCGACTCGATCCATGGCACGACCACGCCGTCGGCCCCAAGGTCGAGCGCCCGCTTCACGATCCCTGCGTCGAGCGTGGCGATTCGCACGAGCCCCACCGTCGTCGATCGCGAGAGAGCGCGGAGGTGTTCGAGAATCTCCTTCCAGTCGAGGTGGCCGTGCTCGGCATCGATCACCACCCAGTCGAGCCCGAGGGCTGCGGCGATCTCGGTGATGCTCGGTGATTCGAGCGTCACCCAGAGGCCCAAGGCCGGTGAGCCCGAAGCGAGTCGGCGGCGAAGGGTTTCGATGGCGTGGCGGTTCATGCGTCTGCTCCAGCGGCACTGCCTATGGTGGCCGGATCGATGCCGAGCGATCGCGCGGTGGCGACGACCGCCTCCCAGGTGGCGGTATCGATCTCGAGGCCCGCCGCGAGGCGGGAGGCCCGCGTCTGCTCCTCGATCTCGCCCGGCACGAGAATCTCCCGCGCCGGATCGGTCCGCTCCGCGGTCTTCACCCAGTCGATAAACCGCGTCACCTCGGCGTCGAAGGCTGCCCGATCGCCGAAGGCGTCGGGGTTCATATAGATGGAGAGCATGTTGTTGATGAGCCGACCCGCATGAGCCGGGTTGCTGGCCCCGCCACCGGTGAGCGCGCCGGCGAGCAATTCCGTGATCACGCCGAGGCCGTAGCCCTTATGGCCGGCGATCGCAAGGATCGAGCCGGGCGGGTCGGCGTAAAACACGTGCGGGTCGGTGGTCGGGCGGCCTGCAGCGTCGATGATGCAGCCCTCGGGCACCGCCGTGCCCTTGTTGACCGCCACCTTCAGCTTTCCCTCGGCAATCGTGCAGCACGACATATCGAGGATCACGGGCGACCCGTCAGCCCGCGGGATGCCGGCCGCGATCGGATCCGCACTCAGCCGGCGGCTGCGGCCCCCAAACGGCGCGACAAGGATCCCGCCGCCCGTCGTGCTCACAAAGTGCACCGAAGCGATTCCGTCGCGGGCGGCCTGCAGCGGCCAGGAACCGATCCGGCCGAGGTGGCCGGAGTTGCGGAGGGCCACGACGGCGATGCCCTCGCGCAACGCCTTCTCCACGCCGAGCGCCGTCGCTTCCAGGCCGATCGACTGCCCAAAGCCCTGCTGCCCGTCCACGACCGTCATCACGCTTGTCTCGTGGACGATCCGCATGCGGCGGTTGGGCACCACAGCCCCCTGCCGCAGCCAGTCGATGTAGGCCGACACGCGGATCACGCCGTGGGAATCGTGACCGGCGAGGTTGGCCTCGACGAGATGGCCCGCGATCTGGGCGGCCTCATCGAAGTTGCAGCCGGCCGCGGAAAAGATCGCGGTAACGAGTTGTTCGAGCGCGGTGTGGTCGATTCTCACGTGGTCGCCTCCCTCGTGGCCGCGGGCAACTCGGGAAGATACAGCGCCGCGATCGTGGCCGGCAGAAACACGAACCCGGCCGCGAAGAGCACGGGGCGGAAGTCGCCCGGCACGCTGAAGATGCCGAAGAACACGGTGCCCGCCGCCGCCGCGAGCCGGCCGAAGTTGAAGCAGAAGCCCGCGCCGGTCGTCCGCAGCAGCGTGGGGAAGAGCGGCGGCAGATACATCGTGTACAGGGCAAACATCCCTGAGCACGCGCCGAGCAGGGCGAAGGCTGCGATGATCTGCCGGGAATCTCGTGGCACGGCGTAGGTGAATGTCATCGCGAGGAAATAGACGAGGCACATCGCGGCGATCGTGCGACGGTAGCCGATCAGGGCGGCGATGCCCGCGGCGAGGAAGTTGCCCACGATCGACGAGAGCATGAGCACCGTGAACCCCTGGCTCACGAGCCGGCTCGAGTCGGCGTCGGACAGGCCGGCCGCCGCGCCGAGGCCGCGGAGGTGCTGCACGCTCCAAAACGTAAACGCCCAGTGGGCCGTGAGCGACAGGCCGCAGACGGCGAGGGCGCGGAGCGTGATCGTGCGCACCGGTGGCCGGAAGAGGTCCGCGATCCGCGGCGCGGCCGCGGGACCGGCGGCGCGGGCCTCATGCCAGGCCTCGGTCTCGGGCACGGCCCGCCGGATCCAGAGTGTGACAAAGGCCGGCAGGATGCCGATCAAGAAAACCATCCGGGGCGGCTGGCTGGCGAGGAGGTAGGCGGCCACGGTCGCCACGACCACGCCCACGTGCACGGCCGATTGCAGGACGGCCGCCAGCCACGGCCGCCAACGGCGGGGCCACGTCTCGGCGAGGAGCGCCGCCCCCACGGCCCATTCGCCGCCGATCCCGAGCGCCGCGAGAAACCGGAAGATGAGCAGATGCCACCACTCGGTGGCAAAGGCGGAGAGGCCGGTGAAGGCGGCATAGGTGAGGATCGTGAGCACGAGCGTGCGGCTGCGGCCGAGCCGGTCGCCGATTACGCCGAAAAACGCACCTCCGCAGGCCCAGCCGACAAGGAAGGCCGCCTGAATGACGGAGCTCGTGAGGCCCACGCTCGGGGCGTCGGTGGAGACCCGGAGCAGTTCGGCCACAAACGGCACCGCCACGAGCGTGTAGAGGTGCATGTCGAGGCCGTCGAAGAGCCAGCCCAGCCAGGCAGCGATGCCGGCCTTCCATTGGGTGGCCGAGAGTTCGGCCAGCGAGCGAGCCTCGCGCGTCGCTGGGCTAGGCCCGGTCGCCGTCTCCATATCGCCGCCTCTCTCCGCGCTTCAGGCTGACGCGTTTTCCTGTTCGCGGGCCTGGAGGCAACGTAGTGACCGGCGGCCTCGCCTTGCTATTGACGGAACCGTCATCCTCATGACCGTCCCTCCCGGTAGCGATGCCGGCTCCGGCTATTGCCGACGCGATCTGCCCGCTCTACTTTCGTGTGCGTCGGTTCTGTGCATCAGCGACTTCAATTTCGGGAATCGATCATGGACCTGTCTTGCTACCGCATCCTCATCAGTCTGGGGATCATGGTCTTCACGGCCTCATGCCTCCGGGCCGAGCCACCGCCCAAGGCAACGGTGCTCTTCGACGGCCAGACCTTCACCGGCTGGAATGGCGACACCGACCGCACCTGGCGGATTGAGGACGGCGCGATCGTTGCCGGCGATCCATCGCAGGCTGCACCACGCAACGAGTTTCTGGCGACCGATCGCGAGTTTGAGGATTTTGAACTTCGTTACGAGTACCGGATCGATGGAACCGTGAAACCCAATGCCGGCGTGCAGTTTCGCTCTCGTCGCATCCCCGACCACCATGAGGTGATCGGCTATCAGGCCGACATTGGCCCGGGCATCACCGGGGCCCTCTACGATGAAAGCCGACGTAAAACGTTTCTCGTGACCCCGCCCGACGCCGTACAGGCCGAGGCGTTGGCTCGGGGCCGAGACGGTTGGCACACCGGCGTCGTACGCTGCGAGGGCCCGCGGGTTCGCATCAGCGTCAACGGCGTCGAGACGGTCGATTACACCGAGGCCGACCAGACGGTCAGCCGCCGCGGCATGATAGCCCTGCAGATCCACGGCCAGATGGTAGGCACGATTCGCTATCGCAATCTCAGCATCACCGAACTCTCCACGAAAGAAGACACCCGATGACCACGCGTCGCGACGCCCTCCGCCTCATCGCCGCCGGCTCCGCCGCGGCCGCGGCGGCGTTTCCCACGATCGTCCCCTCGCGGGCCCTCGGCCTCGACGGCGCCGTGGCCCCGAGCGAGCGGATCACGCTCGGCGTGATCGGGATCGGCCCGCGGTGTACCTACGTGCTCACCTCGATGCTCGGCCTGACCGACGTCCGCTGCCTGGCGATCGCCGACGTCCAGCGAACCCGCCGCGAGGCCGGCAAAGCCCTCGTCGACAAGCACTACGGCAACACCGACTGCGAGCTTCACCGCGACTTCCGCGAGCTTCTTGCCCGGAAAGACATCGACGCCGTGCTCATCGCCACGGGCGACCGCTGGCATGCCCCGGCGACGATTCTCGCGGCCGAGGCGGGCAAAGACATCTACTGCGAAAAGCCCTGCGGTCTGACGATCCGCGACTGTCAGGAGATCGACGAGGCAATCCGCCGCACCGGTCGAATCTTCCAGGCGGGCACCCAGCGGCGGAGTGTGCCGCTCGTGCAGTATGCCGTGAAGCTGGCCCATGAGGGATCGCTCGGCTCGCTCCGCACGCTCCATGCCTCGGTCTACGAGCCTACGCTTGCCAACGCCTGGCTGCCGGCCGAGCCGACGCCGCCGCCAGAGGAGTGCGACTGGAATCTCTGGCTCGGTCCGACCCCGTGGCGGCCCTACAATTCGCAGTACGTGGCCGGCAAGTGGCGGGGCCAGTTTGATTTCGATTCCGGAGCTCGGCTGCTCGACTGGGGCGTGCACACACTCGACCTCTGCCAATGGGCCAACTCCGCGAACGACACGCTGCCACTCACCTACGAGCCCGGCCCGGCCGGTATCGTCTGCCGCTACGCCAACGGCGTGACAGCCACGCTCGACTTCTTGCCGACGCCGTTTGGCGACCGCAGCCCCCACTACACCACGAAGCTCGGCCTCTGCCCGGTGCGGTTCGAGGGCGACCTCGGCTCGGTGGAGGTGGGGGATGACGGCATCGAGGTCAAGCCCACTGGGCTGCGAAGCGATGTACCCGAACAGGCCAAGCGGGTCCGCGGCATCGACGCCGGCCTGCATGCCCGCAACTTCTTCGATTCGGTCCGCTCGAGGCAGCCGACGATCTGCAACACTGTCGTGATGCGGCGGTCGCACGTGGCCTGCCATGCGGCGGCCCTCTCCTGGATCCTCGGCCGTAAGCTCACGATCGACCCGGCGACCGAAGCCTTCGTGGACGACGCCGAGGCCAACGGCCTCCGCAGCCGCCCCGCCCGCGACTGGCGGGCCTGACACGCTGGAGCACAGCCATGGGTAACCGAAGATAGGAAACATCCATCCAAGCCCGAGGCGCGAGCCGAGGGAATACGCTTCCTAGGTCAACAAAACGCGATTTCCCTCAGCTTGCGCTGCGGGCTTTCAGGACGGCTCCTGGATCCGAGCCGCCGAGAACAGCGAGCTTTTTGGCCGACTCACGAGCGATGAGCATTTCGGCACGCCCCTCTGCAGAGGGACCGCAGTTGACACCGGGGGAATTAGGCGTGAGCCGACACGCAATCGGCTCCTAAGCCGCCTCAACGGCGGGCAGAAAATCGGCGCCATGACGGTTCCGTCAATTGCGGAGCCGGCCCAAGACCTCTAGTCATAAGAGATTTAAGAGGGGTGATTCCCGGGTGTTGTCCCGTCGCGGGAGAGTCAAGAGTGATGAACAGCGTGCGAGCAATTGGCAGGAATTCGCTTTTTTTGATTCCGTGTCTCTTGCTCCAACTGGGCGGATGTCAGTCTCGTCCGGCTGGGATGCCAGAACTCGCTCCCGTTTCAGGGGCCGTGACGATGGATGGCAAACCGCTGCCCAATGTTCTTGTCGTGCTGCGATCGCAGCAGGGTGCGGTCTCCATGAGCACCACCGATGCAGAAGGTCGCTATGAGGCCAAATATTTAAGCCGTTACCCGGGGGCCGGCCTCGGTCCAACATCTGTCGAAATCACGGGCATGCCAGCCTCTGCTGAGGATCCTACGCCCAGCGTTACCGTCCCGGCGAAGTACAACACGGCGACCACACTCAGCGTAGATGTTCAAAAAGTGACGAATAACTTCGATTTCCAACTCAGCACCAAGTAGCTGGGGGATTCAATTTTGTTTTTTCATTTTCTCGATGCTCCTCCGGAGAAATACCCATGGCACCTCATACACCGCCACGGAACACGGGTGGCTTTACGCTTGTCGAACTTTTAGTCGTCATCGCCATCATTGGCGTGCTCATTGGGCTGCTTCTACCGGCCGTTCAGGCTGCCCGCGAGAGTTCGCGTCGTACGACGTGCACCAACAAGATCAAGCAGCTTTCTTTGGCCGTACTGAACTACGAATCGGTCAACAACGCTCTGCCGCCAACCGTCTGGGACAATAGCCCGGTTTCAGGTAGTTCGACCTACGCCGGGTCGATCGGTGGCTCCACCGCCGCCGCTGACAATATCCCTGGCCTGCCGTGGTCATGCCTCATTCTTCCGCATCTCGAGGGCAATGAGGTTTTCGATCAGGTGGCAAGTGACACGATTCAGTTCACTCGCTGTTGGAACCAGGGAACCGTAACAGACGGATTGGCGAAGAAACCCAACGCCAATTTCGAATGCCCGTCAAACACGAACTCTGGCAAGTTGCGATCCGACGGATACGGCATGATGAACTACGCGATCAATGCCGGTACGGATTGGTACGCGCAGTGGGCTGTTGGCACGACCTATCACCTGCCAAATGACATCGGGAGCGGTTCGGCGGGTAGTAGCGGATACTTCACGAACTTCCCGCTCAAGGGAATGACGCTGCCCTCAGGCGAAACTGTCTACCTCCGCCAGGGTGCGTTCTACAGTAACGGGCCGACAATCCCATCGTGGAATCGGGCTGCCATGCCGCTGCGAATGATTACGGATGGCTTGAGCAAGACGATGCTGCTCGGTGAAAAGTCATCGACGAACGTCGGCCAGATCTGCGGGGATGGGAAAAGATGTGAGTTCCCAGGAGGTATTTGGCTGATCGCAAAGCTGAGCACCGCTGTTCGAGCGTGGGAAATAGGCGTACAGGTCGCCACCTTCGAGGGCTATGCCGGTGATGCCGGCGTGCCACAAATCACAAATTTCCACAATGGCACGGCGGTGACCTCGTCCAGTCCGCATCCACGTGGTCTCTTGATATCGCACTGCGATGGATCCACGAGGTGGATCAACGACACGATCTCGTCGACGGTCTACAAGCGTCTCCGCTCCCGGTGCGACGGGCAGGTTTTGGGCGATTACTGAACCAGCACCGTAGTGTCTCGACCACCGTCACCAGCGTCAGCCGTAAGCCGAAGATAGCGCTGGTTGCGACTGCGATGCGGACGTCGCTCGAGGGCTTTTATAAACGCGGCTTTGGCCGACCCGCTTTGCCCGGTAACGGCCTGAGTCTCACCTTTCCGAAACCAGGCTGAGTCGAGGTTCGGAAACAACTCAGTTGCCCGGGTAAAATAGCTAACCGCGGTCGCGAGATCATTGCGGCGGTAAGCGGCCATGCCATCGAGAAAAGCCGCCCGCCCCAGCCATCCGTCGCGCTGGGAGGGATCTCCGGCCCGCTCGGCTGCCGCTGCAAGTTTCCGATAGACCTCGGCCGTCGGTGAAATTAGCACGATCCTCGCGCGAATCGCCGTGGCTTCGTCAGTCCTGCCCAACGCATCGAGAGCATCCGCCTCGATCCCCGCCAGCGCCGGATCATGGTTACCTCGGTCCCACTCCGCCCGTGCTGCGGCCAAGGCTTCTTGTGGCTTTCCCGCCATCAAGGCAATCCTGGCACGCAACCGTTCCGCAGTGGCCCGCTCGGGGACCGGACGATCCGCGACCGCAGCATCGAGGGTGGCGAGGCACCGGCTGGCTTCATCGACATCGCCGGCTGCCACCCGGGCCTCGCAGTCTTCGACGATCTTCCCGAGGCCATGCCGCACCGTGAAGGGCTGCACAAAGACGGTGCTGTAATTGAATTCGAGAAGGTGGGCTGACCGCTCCGTCATCGCCCGGGCCACCAACGCCGCGTCCGGCTTGCCGAGGGCGTCGAGAATCCGGGCCCGGAGCGCGTGGAGTTCGAGGGCCAGTGGCAGCTTCGTAAGCAGCCGGTCAATGATCGCCTCCGACTCCCGCGGCCGGTTTGAATGAAGCAGGAGCTTCGCAAGCTGATACTCCCCCGACCAGAATCCGGGCTGTTCCCGAAACACGGCCTCCGCCGCGGCCACGTTACCCTCCCGGAGGTGGTTCCGGCCGATCTCATAGAGCGCAACGCCCTTCTTCGGAGGCCCGCCCGGGGGCGGATCGGCCAGACCGAGGCACGCGCGATAGTGCGGATTGCTTTCCGCCATGCGACCCGTCCTGTCGATGCAATAGGCCAAACCGTACCGGGCGTCCAGGCTGGCGGGGTCAAGCGACGCCGCCTGGTGGAAGGCTGCCTCAGCATGGCGGTACTGCCCCTGACCAAGCAGCGCTTCGCCAAGCCGCTGCCAGTCGGCCCCGCCGCCATGGGTGGCAGCGTTTGCGAGTCTTGCAAACTCGTCGCCGAGCACCGGGTCAACGACGACAGGAGCCGGCAGCACCGCGGCGGGCCGCATCCATCGCCAGCCCACGAGGCCGCCAAGCACCG
Source organism: uncultured Candidatus Kuenenia sp. (assembly GCA_964578555.1). Lineage (GTDB taxonomy): Bacteria > Planctomycetota > Planctomycetia > Pirellulales > UBA1268 > CACORA01. The sequence continues at coordinate 8,609 of CAZODJ010000030.1, read as the reverse complement.
CCAGTTCCACGGCAATCAGGCCGATCAGATGTCGCCGCCACGGGTACTGCGTTGTCACCGCGATCCTCCCTGATTGAGCCACATGGTGACCTTGCCGATCCGCTCGTAGGGCGGGCGGAGATTGAGGCTGCCGGCGACCAGATCGACTTTTCCATCGCCGTCGATGTCGCCGGCGTCCACCGTCACAAGGTGGATCGGATCGGCCGCGATCTGCCACGTGCGAAACTGCTGCTGGCCGTCGTTCTCCAGCCAGACGAGGCTGGCGTTTTTCGGGTCGCTCCAGTCGTTGGCCATGCTGACAAGCGCGACATCCATGTCGCCATCGCCGTCGAGATCACCTGCCGCGGCAGCGTAGGTGCCGCCAAGATCGGCAATGCGGTGACTCTCGAACTTCCAGCCACCGAGGTTCTCCAGCCACAGGCACCCGTGATAGGGCTGGGGATAGGCGGCAAAATCCTCGAGATTGTCCCCCGTCGGTAGGATCAGGTCGTCATCGCCATCGCCGTCGAGATCCGCCCGCACGAGCCCCGCGCTCCCCAGGTCGTAGTTGGCCGTCCGCCAGAGCAGGTGTTTTTCGAATTTGCCGCCGCCACGGTTCTCAAAGGCCCACACCTCCTCATCCTCTTGCGAGATCACCGTGACGATGTCGAGGTCGCCATCATTGTCGTAGTCGCCGACCGGCACGTGGATCCCGCCGGCTGCATCGTGCAGTTGATGGTCACCGAACGTGCCGCCTCCCAGATTTTCCAGCCACAGGATTTCGCCGCGGCTGTAGCCGAACACCGCCACGGCCAGATCGATATCGCCATCGGCATCGAAGTCGCCCGGCTGCACGTCAGCCACGCGGCGAATGTCGTCGAGCAGCACCTCCCGGCGAAAGCCATCCCCTTCCCGACGAAAAAGTTCGACCCGGCCGATCTCCGCGTCAGAAGGAAAAATGTCGCCGAGCAAGGCGACGACACAGTCGATGTCGCCGTCGGCATCGATATCGACAAACGTGGCATGGGCGGGTGTGCCCACGTCATCGATCAGAACGCTCTCCCGCCAGGCACCGTCGGCCGACCGGTCGAGCCGGAGGATCCGCCGACCAAGGGCGTCGCAGGCGATCACCTCGGTGCGTGCGTCACCGTCGCAGTCCACGATCTGCACGTTGGTGATCTGCGGGAGCGTCCGCGGATCGAAAGCACTTGCCCGCTCATCCGCGAAAATCAGCGATGACTTCGGATAACTCGATCCCGCCGCTGGGGGCACTCGCACAGAGAATAGGTCGGGCTTGCCCGCGACCACGCCGATTGCAATCGCTAGGGCGATGGCGACCCCGATAAGGAGCATCCGGTTCATGATCACAAGGTAAGCTTTCGGCTTCGCCTACACCCATACGCCGGCGACCCGCCTCTTTTTCAAGAATAGCCTGTTCGCCGCACTGGGCGACCCCTTGCCGCTTCCGTCAATTGAGCAGCGGTGGCGACCGGCCTAGGTTACACCCGAAGAGGAATCCGGGTCCTCAACCCGAATTCCCTCAGCTTGCGCTTCGGGCTTCCAAGCAGAAGGCAAGCCGGAATCACCCCGAAGACGGAAGCGCAAGCTCAGGGAGTACCACGAAGCCCGAAGCGCAAGCTGAGGAAATGCCACGAAGCCCGAGGCGCGAGCCGAGGGAATACGCTTCCTAGGTCAACAAAACGCGATTTCCCTCAGCTTGCGCTGCGGGCTTGAAGGATGGCTCCTGGATCCTAGCCGCCGAGAACAACGAGCTTTTTGGCCGACTCACGAGCGATGAGCGTATCGGCACGCCCCTCCACAGAGGGCCCGCGGTGGACACCGGGGGAATTAGGCGGGGGCCGACACGCAGTCGGCTCCGAACCCGCCCCGACAGCGTAAGAAATCGGCCTCTTGCCGGTTCCGTCAATTGCGAGCCGGTGGGAAGCCACATAGCCTTCCAATGAGCGGGGTGAATCTCTTTCCAAGTCGTTTCGCAGCCTGATATCTCCCACCCGCGATCCACTTTTCTTTCCTAATTCTTTTCTGCGGAGGAAGCCATGAATCTGCAAGGGAGTCACCCACGCGACGGCGTCCGACACGATCGCCTCGCGTTTACGCTTGTCGAGCTTTTGGTCGTCATCGCCATCATCGGCGTGCTGATCGGCTTGCTCCTGCCGGCCGTGCAAGCGGCACGAGAGGCCGCGCGGCGGGCATCGTGCTCGAGCAACCTCAAGCAACTTGGTGTTGCACTTCACAACCATATCGATTCCTTTGGCTCTTTCCCTATTGGCAACGTGCTCAACGCACCGTTAGGCGAATATGGCACGGCGGCCCCAGCGGGTGGTGCGACGTGGTCGTGGGGGACATTCATGTTGCCCTACATCGAACAGTCGGACGTCTTCAGCCAATTAAACCCTAACCGGTCTGCCCCAGCGCCTGCAGGAACCAACACGCTGGCCGCAGTCGGCGCAAACTCCTCCCTGGCCCCGCTGATCCGAACGCCGATCCCCGTCTACCGCTGTGCCTCTGATCCCGAAGGTGTGCTGGCGAATCTCGACCGAGCCAACTCGCCGAAAACACTGGCCGGCTTGAGTCCTGCCACCCGGTTTGGTCGATCCAATTACGTAGCCGTAGTACATGACAACGCCGTTCAGAACGACACACGGTATCAAGACGCTTATGTCGCCGCGATTAATCAGCACGTTCGTCGCGCACCACAACTGCCCCACGTGGGAGCCATGAATGGCATCGCCTTCGCCGATTCTAGGGTGCAAGTCAAAGACATTACCGATGGGACGAGCTCGACACTCGCCATCGGAGAGCGACTCGATCGTGCCCCCGGTGGCAGCGCGACCGCTGCGCCGTGGCATCCATCGTCCGCAGTCTGGGCTGGGTCAAATTCTGACGGATATGCAAACCCAGACAACTTCACAAGTTGTTGCGTTGTGCGGGGAGGAATGACATGGAACGGTGGATCGGCCCACTACGGCATCAACGACTTCAGCACGGTCGACAGCCACAAGGGCTTCAGCAGTAATCACGGCGGTGGTGCCATGTTTACGTTTGCCGATGGAGCGGTGAAGTTTCTGACTCAAAATATTGATGCAACCACATTCAAGCGGCTCGCGAACCGCAGGGATGGCCAGGTGATCGGATCCTATTGATCACAGTACAATCTGAAGGAGATTCACGATGGCAAGACTTTCGATCGCGTTACTCGTTATCGGCTTGATCACAACCAGCCTCGGGTGTGGCCGCACAGAACGGGTTACGAAGCATCCGATCATGGGCACCGTGACACATGGAGGGGACTCCGTACCGAGTGGCTCGCTCCGGTTCACCCCGGACGCCGAGAAGGGTAACCGTGGGCCGGCCACCACAATCACCATCGCCGACGGCAAGTATCAGTCGCTGGCCGAATACGGGGTGATCGGCGGTCCCTATCTCGTGGAAATCATCGGGTTTGAGGCCCTTACGAACGAACAGGCCGCGGCTTTTGCGACGCCCAAGCCTCTTTTCAAGCCCTACACAGTTGCCGTCGATCTCAACGCTGGAGAGAACGTCAAGAACTTTGACGTGCCCAAGAAGTAGGCCTGTGATTTCTGATCCTGACGCTTCCGTCAATTGAGCAGCGGTGGCGACCGGCCTAGGCTACATAGCAGAACAGGAATCCGGGCCCTCATCCCGAATTCCCTGAGCTTGCGCCTCGGGCTTCTATGGGAATGGAGATCTTCGATGCGAGGTAGCACGAAAAGCGTATCGATCGTGACGTTCGCCTGGCTGGTCGCCTGCGCGGGCACGGCCTCGGCTGCGGGCGTTCCGGCGAACGTAGCCGCGATCGTTGAGGCGAGATGCGTCGGCTGCCACGGGGGCGATAAACCCGAGTCGGGCGTGAAACTCGATGGCGAGTGGACGGCCGAGCGGCTCGTGGCGTTCGACGGCAACACCTGGTTCCGCGCCCTCCACGAGATCGAGTCGGGCCGGATGCCACCCGAAGAAGAGGAGCAGCCCACGGCCGCCGACCGGGCCGCCGTCGCGAAGTGGATCCGGGGCGACCTCGCTGCCTTGCAAAAGCAGCACCAAGCCGAGATTGGCCGGAGCCAGCTCCGGCGGCTCTCCCGTGAGGAATACGCCAACACTGTTTTCGACATCTTTGGGTTCCGCCCGCCAGTGAGCGTGGATCTGCCCGAGGACGGCCGCGTCGACGGCTACCAGAAGGTGGCCAAGGCGCTGCCACTCTCCGCCGCAAGTGTGGATGGTTATATGCGGCTCGCCGACCGCATCTTGGGTCGAGTGCTCAAGCCGCTGCCGGCGGAGCCACCGCCGTTCAAGCGATACAAGGCACTCCCCAGCAATCAATCACAGGGCCACTTTCTGGAGCTCGATCCCGACACGCATGTCTCGTTCAATTCAACTCTTTCCTCCGGCCTTCTCGAAATGGCCCACTGCGGCACGCCCGGCCTCCACAAGATCCGGCTCTCGGTCTACGGATACCAAACCGACAAGCCGCTGACCTTTGGAATCTACGTTGGCCACATCAGCGCCTATCCACAACTGGTGGAGTTGGCGGCCGTGCTCGACGCACCGCCCGGCAAACCATCGGTGCTCGAAACCGAGATCTACCTCGGCAGCAGCGATATGAATGACAAGGCCGCCGTCGGCGACTCGATCCGTCTCGTGCCCTTTGGCCTTGGGGAACCGGTTCCAAAGGGACATCAGGCGAGCGTGGCGGCGAAGGCGGGAAAGCCCGGCCTGGCCGTACAGTGGATCGAGCTGCAGCCCTTGAACGTGCCCTCCATCGGCGACCAGTTTCTGACGGCTGATTTTCCACCCGAGTTTGACAAGGAAGTGCGCCACATCCGCGCGACCCGGCTCCATGCGGCCCCCGCTCGGCCGGTCAACAAGCTCACGTCGGTGAAGCCCGATGAGTTTCTCGCCATCATGGAAAAGACGATTCGGCGGGTCTCACCGCGTTTTTTCCGCCGCAATCTCTCCAAAGAAGAAATGGCCGCGACCATGGCCGCGATCCGGTCCGACGCCGAGGCCGGCCGCTGCGTGAGCGACATCGTGCTCGACCAGTTCCGCAATCTGCTCACGTCCCCCGACTTCTTCTGCATCGTGGAAGAGCCGGGGCCGCTCTCCGACTTCGCCCTCGCGTCCCGCCTCTCCTACCTGCTCTGGAACTCAGCGCCCGACGACCAATTACTCGACGTGGCCCGCGCAGGAAAGCTCCGCGATCCCGTCGTACTTCGCGAACACACCGACCGAATGCTCGCCGACCCGAAGGCGAAGCGGTTTTACAAAGACTTTGCCGCCCAGTGGCTGAAGCTCGCCGCCATCAGCGACACGACGCCCGACCCGAGGCTTTTTCCCGAATACCACCTGCCCGAAAACGACCTGCTCAAGTGGTCGAGCGTGGCCGAGACCGAAGGCTTTTTGAAATTGCTGGCGGATCAAAACGCGAGCGTCAAGGAACTTGTTGACTCGCGGCGGGTGCTGGCCAACGCCGTCCTCGCCCGGCACTACGGGCTTTCTGGCGTCGACGGCGGTGGCCTCCGCGAACTGAAGCTGCCCGCCAGCTCCCCGTTCGGTGGAATCTGGACGCAGCCGGCCGTGATGAAGGTGACGGCCAACGGCACCAACACGTCGCCCGTGAAGCGGGGCGTGTTCGTGGCGGAGCGGCTGCTGGGTGTGCACATCCCGCCGCCGCCGCCCAACATCGAGCCAATCGCCACCGACACGAGCGGCGCCACCTCACTCAAGGAAAAGCTCGCCCTCCACGCCGGCAACGGCTCCTGTGCCGCCTGCCACGCCAAGTTTGATGGCTACGGCTTCGCCCTGGAAAGCTTCGACCCAGCCGGCATGATTCGCGAGTTCTACCGCACGACGACCGCGGATACCGTCACCTGGAAAGGGCCCGCCGACGGATCGTGGGGTGGGCACGCAGGGGCTGTGAGCGCCGATTGGACCGGCGGCAACGTTCCGGCGGCGCTCGATCCGGTGGCGATCGTGGGCCAGGAAAACGGCACGCTCGTCTACGACAAACCGCTTTATGGCGACGCCGATCATGCGCTCCACGGCCTGGCAATCGGCAACGCTGCGCCGGGAGCGGTCACCCGGCTGGTCACCGAAGCCGATCTGTTTTTTCAAAAGGTCAATCAGCATGAATTCAAGCAGGTGCTCGTCGGCCCCGGCGGCCGCTGGCTGCACCGCGACGGCAACGTCGCGATCAACGACAACGTGCTCATTGATGGTGGCGAACTGGGAGTGACGGGTGGCACGTTCAAAGCCGGCATGTGGCCGGCCTGGACACCGCTCGAGATTTCCCATGGCGGCCGGATTGTGATCACCGGCGGCGAATTCAGCGTGGCCGGATCAAACACGCCGCAGCTGATCGGCAATGTCGGCACCGGATCGCTGGCGGTCAGCGGCAAGACCAAGCTTTCACTGGCCGGGCCGGTGCGGATCGGCAACGCCGCCGATGGCCGTGGTGAGGTCGTGCTCGATACCAGCGAGCCGATCAGCTCCGTGCGACAGTGGGAAGTACAGCATGGCAGCCTAACGATCGGCAAGAAATCCGCCCGGGTCTTCTGCAACACGGGCGCTCCCAAGGAAGGCAACTATCGCATCGGAATGGCCGAGGCACCGGCTGTCCTCGACAAACTCGGCGACGCCGATTTGGGGGGTGACCCGCATCCCGACGGCAAGATTTTCATGGAGGTGGGCCCACCGGGCACGGTCAACTGGCACGGTGGCAACATGCTCACCAACAAGCAGAAAGACACGTCTTTGATCACGAATGCCGGCGTCTTTAACTACCTCGACGACACGGG
>CAZODJ010000030.1:0-1697 GCA_964578555.1 uncultured Candidatus Kuenenia sp. | reverse complement strand
TTTGCCGAGGCCCCGCGGCTCGATGCTGCCGGCCTGGTCGCGCTCCAGAAGCGAAAGGCCGGCTGGGTCAAGGATCGCCCCACCTGGCGGAATCACTTGCCGGTTGAATCGAACGGTTCAATGCCGAGTGGTGAAGAGTTTGCCGGCATCGCTGAGCTGCGGGAGCGTCTGGCCGCCGCCCCGGAGCAACTTGCATATGGTGTCGGCAACCATCTGGTGACCTACGCCACCGGCATGCGACCGCTCGGCGTCGACACCGTCGTCATCGAGCAGATCGCGGCGCAGACCAAACCCGACGCCTACGGCTTTCGCTCACTCGTCCACGCCGTCATCCAGAGCGACCTGTTCCGCAACAAATAAATGGTGCCAGCCACCACATCTGAGCAATTTAAACCGAAAGGTGACACCTATGCCGACTTCTCTTCCGCATCACGTGACGTCTCGCCGTCAATTCCTCCGGGTCGGCTCGAGCCTGCTGGCCCTGCCGTGGCTCGAGAGCCTCGCCGGTGCGGCCGCCGCCAGCGGACCTCCGCGGCGACTGGTCGCCATCTGCAACAACTTCGGCTTTTATTCGCCCTCGTTCTTCCCCACCGATGCCGGCGAGAACTACAAGCCGAGCGAATACCTGGAAATCCTCAACGATCTGCGGAGCAAGTTCACCGTCTTTTCCGGCATCTCGCATCCCGACATCGGCGGCGACCACGCCTCGGAGAGCTGCTTCCTGACGAGTGCCAAACGGCCCACGTCGCCCGGCTTCCGCAACAGTGTATCGCTCGACTTCCTCGCCGCCCGACACGTGGCCGGCGCGACCCGCTTCCCGCTCTTGAATCTCTCCACGGTCGATGGCGGCCCGCTCACCTACACCTCCACCGGCGCACCGGTGCCATCGCTCTACAAGCCGTCGGAAGTCTTTGCCAAGATGTTTGTGACCGGCACGCCCAAGGAAGTGGAGGCCGAGATTGATCGCCTCCGTCGGGGCCGCAGCGTGCTCGACCGCATGGAAGAGCGGTTTGGCGATCTGGGCCGAAAGCTCTCGGAGCGAGACCGCCAGCAGGTGGCCGACTACACCGAGGCTGTCCGCGAACTGGAAAAGCAGGTGCAGTCGGATGAGGAGTGGGCGGCCCGGCCGAAGCCGGAGATCGAGGCCACGAAGCCGACCGACTCCGACGAGCGCGGCGACACGGTCGGTCGCTCACGGCTGATGTTCAACATCATCAAACTGGCCCTGCAGACCGACTCGACCCGCGTGATCTCGCTGGCGATCCGTGGCCAGGACATCCGCCCGCCGATCGAGGGCGTCACCGACGACCACCACAACATCAGCCATCACGGCAACGATCCCAAGAAGATCGAGCAGTTGAAGCTGATCGAGAAGGCCGAGATGAAGGCCCTTCGCGACTTCCTCGCCGACCTCGACGCCACCCGCGACGGCGACGGCAGCCTGCTCGACTCCACGCAGGTGCTCGTGGGCAGCAACCTCGGCGACGCGTCGTGGCACGGCACCTACAACCTGCCGATCATCCTCGCCGGTGGCGGCTGGAAGCATGGCCGCCATGTGGCGGGCGATCCGAAAAACAACACGCCGCTCGGCAAGCTCTTCGTGTCGATGCTGCAGCGGTTTGGCATGGAGACCGACGCCTTCGGCTCGGGCGAGGGCACGATCGACGGCTTGGTGTAGAACGATTCTGCCCCGACAG
>CAZODJ010000029.1:0-22507 GCA_964578555.1 uncultured Candidatus Kuenenia sp. | reverse complement strand
CTGGGCCTGCGCGACGGCGAGGCCGTAGCCCGGCACGATCACGACCTTGTCGGCGCCCTCGAGCACCATCGCGATCTCTTCGGCACCGGCACTCTTGACCTTGCCGGCGTAGACATCGTCGCCACTCACGGCGGCCGTGGTGCCGAGGCCCCCGAAGAGCACGCCCACGAGCGAGCGGTTCATCGCCTGGCACATGATTGCCGTGAGGATGAGGCCCGATGCTCCGACGAGCGACCCGGCGATCACGAGCACAGAATTGTCGATCACGAAACCGGCCGCCGCGGCAGCCAGGCCCGAGTAGCTGTTGAGCAGGCAGATGACGACCGGCATGTCAGCGCCGCCGATCGGGAGCGTGAGCGTCACGCCGAGGGCACTGCCGACCACGACGAGGAGCCAGAAGAGGATGGTGTTGGCAGGGTTGGTGCAGAAGCCCCAGGTGAGCAGGAGCGTCAGGGCCACGAGGCCGAGGTTGATCCAGTGGCGACGCGGGTCTGTCCAGGCCTTCTTGAACTGCGGCAGTTCCTCGAGTTTTCCGAACGCGACCAGGCTGCCCCAGAACGTGACCGCCCCGATGAGTCCCGTCAGGGCCGTGGCAATCGAGAACTGGGTCCACGGCAGCAGGCTTGCCACGGCGGTGGCCGCTCGCGGGTCGGCGTCACAAAACGCGAGGTTACAGGTGCCGGACAGTTCCGCTCCGGCGACGAGCACCGATGCCGCGCCGCCGAATCCATTCAAGAGCGCGACCATTTGGGGCATGCCGGTCATCGGATAGCGGAAGGCCATCGTGGCCCCGATGCCTCCCCCCAGCACCGCCGCAGCGGCCAGCATGAGCAGCGGCCATGCGCCGCGGCTTGCCACACTCTGCGCGATCGGAGCTTCGAAGCAGGCGGCGATGATCGCGATCGCCATGCCGGCCGCACCGAGAAACGTTCCCCGCACGGCCGTCCGCGGGCCGCTCATCATCTTGAAGGCCACGATGAACAGCATCGCGGCGGCAAGATACGCGAGATTGATCCAGGCTTGGCTCGACATACGCGGCTACTTCTTCTTGGGGTTGAACATCTCGAGCATCCGGTATGTCACCACGAAGCCACCGGCGACATTGATCATCGCGAGCACAACCGCGGCCAAACCGAGGAACGTGCTTGTGGCCGTGGACAGGGCACCCGCCACGACGATCGCTCCCACAGCCGTGATTCCCGAGATCGCGTTGGATCCACTTGTGAGCGGCGTGTGGAGCCGCTGCGGCACCTTCGTGATCACCTCGAAGCCCACCCACATCGCGAGCAGAAATACGGTCAGCAGGCGGATGAAGCGGGCGGCCGGGTCCTCGGTGGCGACCGCTTCGGCAAACAGGACGGGGAGGGGCATAAGGGGAAACTCCGGATGAGCGAGCAGCTTCAGGGAGAGGCGATCTGGTCGAGTGGCGCGAGGCCCGCCCGCTCACGAACCTTCGGGTGGACGAGGTGGCCGCCCCGGGCCACGAGCGTGTCGCGACAGATTTCGTCGTCGAGGGAAACCTCAGGAAGGCCTAATTTGACCAGGTGCGTGAGGAAGGTGGCGATGTTGCGGGCGTAGAGCTGGCTGGTATGGGTGGCGACATCGGCCGGCAGGTTGGTCGGCCCGAGGATGGTCACGCCATCGACCACCGTCGTCTCGCCACACGTGGTCGCCTCGCAGTTGCCCCCACGCTCGGCGGCCATGTCGACGATCACGCTGCCCGGCTTCATCTTCGCGACCATCTCCCTGGTGACGAGCGTCGGGGCCTTCTGGCCGGGGATGAGTGCCGTGCACACGACGACGTCACTGTCGGCGATAACCTTGCCCAGCAGTTCCCGCTGCTTCTTGTAGAACTCCTCGCCCATCGCCTTGGCGTATCCACCCGCCGCCTCGCTTGAGCCGGTTTCGAGGTCGAGTTCGACGAACTTGGCTCCCAGGCTCTGCACCTGCTCTTTCACTGCCGGTCGCACGTCATAGGCACTCACCTGCGCCCCGAGCCGCTTCGCGGTGGCGATCGCCTGCAGGCCCGCGACACCAGCGCCGAGGATGAGCACCTTGGCCGGCTTCACCGTGCCGGCCGCCGTCGTCATCATCGGGAAGATGCGAGACAGGGCTGTGGCCGCGAGAAGCACGGCGCGGTAGCCGGCGATGTTGGCCTGGCTGGAGAGCACATCCATCGCCTGGGCCCGCGTGATCCGCGGCACGAGTTCCAGGGAAAAGAGCGTGACACCCCGTTCCGCAGCCTCACGACAGGCGTCGGGCGCACCAAGCGGATCGCAGATGCCGATCACGATCTGCCCCTGTCGGAGACGGTCGCGGTCGGCAGGCCAGGCATCGCCGGCCGCCGCCGCCGTGCGGACTGTCAGCACACAATCGGCGGCGAAGGCCTCGTCGCGGGTGCCAATACGCCCGCCGGCCGCCCGGTAATCATCATCCAAGAATCCAGCCGCGACTCCGGCAGACTCCTCCACAACGACTTCCAGCCCGGCCTTGATCAGGGGGGGGATGGCCGCGGGAACCAGGGCTACCCGGCGTTCACCTGGAAAACACTCTTTGACAACGGCGACCTTCATGGAGCGGCCTGTTCCTGGGCAGCGGGTTGGCCACAGTGTGCTTGCCAGGGGAGAACCTGGCAACTGGAGGCCGGTTTTCTGGGCCGTCCGACGCCGGCTTTGCGACCCATGGAAGAAAGTTTCGCGGCGGCAAAGGGCCGCTTGCTGGAGGATCACCCGATTGGTAGCATCCGGGACTCGGAAAGAAAGAGGATTTTTTGAATCATGAAAACGTTCATGGCAAAGCCCGGCGAGGTGGAACAGCAGTGGTGGCTGGTAGACGCCGAGGGCAAGATGGTCGGCCGAATCGCCACTGAAATCGCCATGATGCTCATGGGCAAGCACCGTCCGACGTACACCCCGCACGTGGACACCGGCGACTACGTCGTCGTCATCAATGCCGAGAAGGTGCAGTTCAGCGGCAAGAAGTGGCAGCAAAAGCTCTACCGCTGGTACACCGGGTACAACGGTCTGCGATCGGAAACTGCGGAGCACCGTCGCGACCGGCGGCCCGAACTGATCCTCCACGAGGCCGTTCGCCGCATGCTGCCGAAAACACGGCTCGGGCGGGTAATGCTCGACAAACTCAAGATTTACGCCGGCACTGAGCACCCCCACCAAGCCCAGCGGCCTGAGCCGGTCGAAGTGGGAGCGAAGTAGAAAGAAACCAGGTCATGGCAGCAGCAGCAAATACAAAAGGTCCAGAGTTTATTGCCACCGGCCGCCGCAAGACGGCCGTCGCTCGAGTTCGGCTTCGCCCGGGCACCGGATCCATCACGGTCAACGGCCGGGAACTCCAGGCCTATTTTCCCTCGATTAAGGACCGGATGCTGGTGGCCGGTGCTCTGGAGCAGGTCGGCAAACAGTCCGATGTGAACGTGAGCATCACCGTTGACGGTGGTGGTCCCACCGGTCAAGCCGGAGCCTGTCGGCTCGGCATCGCGCGGGCGCTGAAGGCATTTGATGGCGAGTTGGCCGAATCGCTTCGCCACAACGGGTTGTTGACCCGTGATGGCCGCATGAAGGAGCGGAAGAAGTACGGTCTGCGCGGAGCCCGTCGCGGCACGCAGTTCAGCAAGCGGTAGCCTGTATTTCACAGCCAGCTGCTGGGCGCAAGCCCGCGGGATCACGTCGCTGCTGGCCCCCGGGCTTTCCGTAAAAGACCTCAAAGGCGCTACAACCGGGCCGCAGAAACGGATTTTTCCGCTGGGTCTGCGAGTTCGACTTCCGCGGTGCCGAAGGCATACTTGGAAGGCCGGGTTCCGTCACGAGGCTTCGTCGCTTCAGTCAGGGTGCTGTCATGGTGAGATTCGTTGCTTACGCGTTGGCGCTGTGGGGTCTCTGCTTCATGGTTGCTGCGCCGCTTCTCGGGAAAGAGCCCTCGCGCACGCCCGCCTCGCAAAACGTGCCCGCTGCCCTCGATGTGCTCGAGGCCGAGGCCCGCGGGTTGGTGAGCGTCAAGTACGTGCCGAATGACGCCAAGTCCGCACAGATCGTCGTCGAGAACAAGTCCGACAAACCGCTCACACTACGATTGCCGAAGGCATTTGTCGGAGTGCCCGTGCTGGCCCAGATGGGCATGGGGGGCATGGGCATGGGTGGCGGCATGGGTGGCATGGGCGGCGGCATGGGCGGAGGCATGGGTGGCGGCATGGCTCAGGCGACCGGTGGCGGTATGGGCGGTGGCATGGGCGGTATGGGAGGCGGCATGGGAGGTATGGGAGGAGGCATGGGAGGCATGGGCGGAGGGATGTTCTCCGTGCCCCCAGAGAAGGTGCGGACAGTCCGTGTCGCCACAGTCTGTCTGGAATACGGCAAGCCTGAGCCGAGCCCGCGGCTGCCGTACAAACTCGTGGCGATCGACTCCTTTTCGTCCGATCCCCAGCTGGCTGCTGTTTTGGAAGCCTTCGGCCGTGGTGAACTTTCACAGAAGGTGACACAGGCTGTTGCCTGGCATCTTGCCAGTGGCCTCTCGTGGCAGAAACTTGCCGCCGAAAAGATCGACCGGGCTGGTGGTTATCCTGACGAGGCCTACTTCGCGCCAGCGGAATTGATGGCGGCCCACCGTGTGGTGGAGGCTACCGCGAAGCAGGTCAACTCCGAGCCCGCAGCGTCACCCGCTTCGTCGAGCTACTGAGCTCAGGCTCGCGTACCGGACGCACCACAATGTGCGTCCCCGCCGGATTTTCCCCACGAAACTTGCGAAATCGGTCGGGGAGCATAAAAATCGGTTTCTCGTGGCGGAAGTCTTCGGGAACAGTCGGACGCAGTCCGACGGTCGCTCCACGCCGCGAGCCGGAGAGGGATTTTCACGAGCCTCGAACGACCCTGAGGGTTTCGCATGTCGACCGCACGCACGCCCGCACCCCATGCCGTTGGCCGCCCACCCATCGGTGACGAGGTGGTGGTCGAGGCCCGCAACCTGTCCAAGACCTATCGCGACTTCTGGGGACGCAGCAAGAAAGTCGCCCTGAAGCCGCTCGACCTCGAGGTCCGCCGCGGCGAGATCTTCGGCCTGCTCGGGCCGAACGGGTCGGGCAAGACGACCACCCTCAAGCTCCTGCTCGGCCTCATTTTTCCCTCGTCGGGCGAAGCACTCGTGTTTGGTCGTGACGCCACCGACGTCTCCAAGAACGAACGGATCGGATACCTGCCGGAGGAATCCTATCTGTACAAGTTCCTCGATGCCGAGGAGACGCTCGACTTCTACGGGCGGCTTTTCGACATGCCCCCCGAGGAGCGGAAGCGACGGGCCGACATGCTGATCGAGATGGTGGGCCTCGGCCGCGACAAGAAGCGGCAGCTGAAGGAATACTCCAAAGGAATGACCCGCCGCATCGGTGTGGCGCAGGCCCTCATCAACGATCCCGAACTCGTGATGCTGGACGAGCCGACCAGTGGTCTTGATCCGATCGGAACCCGGGAGATGAAGGATCTCATCATCGACCTCAAGAACCGTGGCAAGACGGTGATCATGTGCTCCCACCTGTTGGCCGACGTCGAGGATGTGTGCGATCGCATCGCCGTCTTGCACCAAGGCGAGCTCAAAGAACTCGGCCGCGTGGAGGATCTTTTGCGGGTGACCGACGTCACGCAGATCCGGGCCACAGGGCTCTCCGAGGCCGCCCGTGAGGAAATTCGGGCGGTGCTCCAGCGGCATGGATCGACGGATGCCGAGATCGGCAACCCGCGAACCACACTGGAGGATCTCTTCCTCGACATCATCCGCGATACGCAGGCGCGGCCCGGCCGGCGGGCGCGAAGCACGGGCTCCGATGGAACTCGCGAAGGATAGGCCACGCTCATGGTGCTCGAAGAGGAAATCCCGGCATTCTCGGCGTGGATCGGCCCGGCCTTGGCCTGGTATTTCTTCGCCGCTGCGCTCGTGGTCGTCATCGTGGGAGTTGTGGCGTGGCTCGTGCAGTCGGTGCTCTATGGCCCGCTGGTCGCTGGCGACAAGGTCTATCGCGGTTTGCTCTCGGGCGTCGGTGACCTGGCCGGAATGTCGTTGCGGCGGATCGGGGCCTTGGCACGGCTGGCAGTGCAGGAATCGCTGCGGCGAAACGTGCTCGTCGTGTTGCCGCTGTTCGCCCTGCTCGTGCTCTTTGCCGGCTGGTTTCTCGATCCGGCCAGCACCAATCCAGGCAAGCTTTACATCGGCTTCATCATCGCCTCGACCAACTTGCTCGTATGCCTCGTGGTGCTCGTGCTCTCCGTGTTCAGCCTGCCGGCCGACATCAAGGCCAAGGCGATCCAAACGGTGACGACGAAGCCCGTTCGGACTGGTGAGATCGTGCTTGGCCGCATGCTGGGCTTCGCTGCCGTCGGCACCGTGCTCCTGGCCATCATGGGCACTGTCGGCTGGGCGTTTGTTGTGCGGAGCGTCAACCACCGCCACACGCTTACCGCGGATGATCTCGTCGAAATCAGCGGGGAGGACGGGGGGGTGGTGAGCCGCGAGGGCCGTACCAGCCTCGACCGTGACCATCGCCACCGGGTCACGCTGGCTGCCGATGGATCGGGCTTCACTGAGAATGAGCAGGGGCACCGTCACCGTATCCGCCGGGTCGACTCGGCTGGCACGACGACCTATGAGATCGGACCGCCCGAGGGAATCCTCGAGGCCCGTCGGCCGCTGCGGGGCACGCTCCGTTTCCTCGATCGCGAGGGGCGGCCGAGCACGAAGGGCATCAGCGTCGGGGCGGAGTGGTCCTACCGGCAGTACATCGAAGGGGGGTCACTGGCCGCCGCGATCTGGACGTTCACCGGCATCAGCGAACAGCAGTTTCCCGACGGACTCCCCTTGGAGATGCTCGTGCGGGTGTTCCGTACCTACAAGGGCGACATTGAAAAGGGCATCGCGGGGAGCGTGCGGGTCAAGAACCCAGTCAGTGGCCTGCAGAGCGATCCCTTTTACTTCACGGCGAAGGAGTTCACGATCGATTCGCTGCTCATTCCGCGAAAACTCGTGGCAACATCGGCCGACGGTGGCACGCGGCAGGTCGATCTCTTCGGTGACATGGTGGCCGATGGCCGGGTGGAGGTCGTGCTCCAGTGCCTCGAACCGGCCCAGTACTACGGCGTGGCGCAGGCCGACTTCTACCTGCGGGCCGGCGAGGGTTCCTTCGTGATGAACTACCTGAAGAGTTGCCTGGGGATCTGGTTCTCGATGCTCCTGACAACGGCGATGGGCGTGATGTTCAGTACGTTCCTGGCCGGGCCTGTGGCACTGCTGGCGACGCTCTCGGTCGTGATGGTGGGTCAATTCCGCGATTTCATCCGCCGTCTCTTCGAGAGCCAGGTCACCGGTGACTTCTCGATCGTGCCGGGGGGTGGGCCGATCGAGTCGCTCGTCCGGATCGCAACGCAGGAGAGCATCACCGTAGAGTGGGAGCTGACGCCCGCCGCCCAATTCATCAAGACACTCGACACGTTTCTGCTGGCACCGATGCGGCTGGGAGCAGCGCTCTTTCCGTCGCTCGGATCGCTCGGCACGAGTGATTTTCTGGCCGGTGGATTCGACATTCCGCTCAGCCTTCTGGCCGAGCACGGGATGGAGACGCTCGGCTATCTGATCGCCTTTTTCATTGCCGGGGCCATGTGCCTGCGGGCTCGGGAGGTGGCCTCGTCATGAGGAACGTACGGGAAACGGGCCGGGGCCACGGGGCCTCTGATCAGGGCAAAACATGGCTCGGCCTGCGGCCAGCCACCCTCGTCATGCTGATGGCGATCGCGGTGTTGCTGGTGCCGCTGTCGATGCTGAGTCAGCCGGCGGATTCTTCGAGCCCGGGCGGCACTCTGGCCCGACTGCGGACGCAATACGGCCTCTCGCAGGCCAATCTGGGCGAGATCGATCCCACCAGCGAGACAATGCGATTGGCCTCGCTGGGTCTCAAGAACATCGCTGTCACGCTTCTGTGGGATCGGGCCAATCACTACAAGAAGGTCGAGGACTGGACCAATCTCTCGGCCACGCTCGAGCAGATGACGAAGCTCCAGCCCAACTTCTATTCGATCTGGGATTTCCAGGCCCACAATCTGTCGTACAACATCTCGGTCGAGTTCGATGATTACCATGACCGCTATGCCTGGGTCATGAAGGGGATCGAGTTTCTCCGTCAGGGAATTGCGCTCAACCTGCGAGAGCCCAGACTGTTGGGCCGCATGGGCTGGTTCATCGGCCAAAAGATCGGCCGAGCCGATGAGAAGAAGCAGTATCGGCGGCTCTTCAAGGCGGATGATGACTTTCACGAGCGGGATCGTCCCGGCCGGACGCTGCCCGAGCGGGACAACTGGCTCGTGGCACGGGAGAAATACCTCGCCGCTCAGCAGTTGGCCGATTCCGGTGCTCCGCTGAATACGACGCCGCTCATTTTCCATAGTGAGCCCATGATGACGGCGATCAATCATGCGCGGGCGCTCGCTGAGGACGGTGTCTTCGGGGACACCGGCCGCGATGCCTGGCGGCTGGCTGGCGATGAGATGCGCCGGTACTCGGTTCGAGAAATTCCCACCACGTGGGATGTGCCGATCCGGCTCGGATTGCGAGAAGCGGAACTGGTTCGGGCTGATCGCCTCTCCAAGGAGTTGGAGGAGCTGCTGCCGGGACGGTTCAAGGCGCTCGAGGAGCAGAAGCGGGGATCGCTCGCGCCCGACCAGCGTGCGGCGTTGGCGGTGCCGGCGATGGACCGCTCCGAGGAGCAGCAGCAGGTGGTGGCCACCGCCGAGGCGGCGCTGAGGGTGACCTGGCCGATGGTGGCTCGCGAAGCACCGGCCGATGTCAAGGCCAAGGCCCAGGAACTGGCTCGCCAATTCGTGGAGGCCAACGAGACCGCTGAGATCATTGGCCGCTATCGGGACATCGTCAACTTCGGCTTCTGGCGGGCGACCTGCGAGGCCGAGGTGACCGACGAGATGCTCAAGGCCCGTGAGGCCACCTGGCGGGCCGAGCGAGACTTCGAAAACGCACGGCTTCAGGCGGCCAAGAAAGCCTACGAGGAGGCCTTCGAGGCGTGGCGAAAGGTGCTCGATTCGTCCGAGGTACTCCGTAAAGACTCACTGACGGCTGACGACATCAAGGAGCTCGTAGATCGCTACCGCAAGGTGCTCGAGCAGCTCGATGAACCGTTTCCAAAGCCGTTCATCCTGCAGGATGTGCTGGAGTAGGCATCACGCGACGGGCCCCGCCCCATCCTAGTCCTTGCGGATGAGGACCTTGTCGATGCGGCGGCCGTCCATATCGACAACCTCGATCGTGAGGCCCTGCCATTGCGTCACGTCGCCCGTGGCCGGAATCCGCTCCAGCCGGGCCAACACGAGCCCCGACACCGTCGAATAGTCACGCGGTGCGCCGTCGAGCTTGACGTCGACCGTCTCGGCCATGTCCTCGATGCTTGCGCTGCCGTCGACGAGCCACGAGCCGTCATCCCGACGTACGAATGCCGTGTGTCGTGCCGCCCGGTGCTCGTCGTGGATCTCACCGACGAGTTCCTCGAGGATGTCCTCGAGCGTCACCAGGCCCTCCGTGCCGCCGTATTCGTCGAGCACGATTGCCATCTGGTTCTTTTCTTTCTGAAACAATTCGAGGAGGCGATCGAGCGGCATCGTCTCCGGCACAAACAGAGCGCGGTGCATGATCTTGCGAAGCTCGATCGGCCAGCCCATCCACGTGTGCCGCAACACGTCTTTCAAAAACACGTAGCCGAGGATGTGGTCGAGCGATCCTTCGTAGACTGGCAGCCGTGAGTAACCGGCCATCGCGATGGCGCCGATGATCTCTCCCGGTGGTGTCTCGACGTCGAGGGCGTCGAGGTCGATCCGGGGCCGCATGATGTCGCGGACGGTCCGTTCGCCGAGCCGCAGGGCCTCGATGGCGACCGCCTGCTCGACCGGCTCGACGACGCCCTCCGCGCGCCCCGTCTCCATGAGGTGTTCGATGTCGTCGACCGAGACGGACGGTCCCTCCTGCTTGCCCGCACCGAGAAGAAAGAGCACCGCCGAAGTGGCCCGCCCCAGCCCCCAGACCAGCGGCTTGGCGAGTTGGGAAACGAAATGCATCGCCGGTGCCACGATCCTGGCGACCCGCTCGGCGTTGCGGAGGGCCAGCCGCTTGGGGACCAGTTCGCCGAAGAGGAGCGTGAAAAAAGAAAGGAGAGCGACGAAGACGGTGAGGGCGATCGGCGTGGCGGCGTTGGCGATCAAGGGAGGTGAGTTGGCAGCCAGCCATGCCGCCAAGGGTTCCACGAGCTGGTCGCCACCGTAGGCCGCTGCCAGCGTGCCGACGAGCGTGATTCCGACCTGCACGGTGGGCAGGAAGCGATCAGGGCTGGAGGCCAGTTCGAGCGCCGTGCGGGCCGCGACATCCCCCTCGTCGGCCAACTGCCGGAGCCGCCCGCGACGGCTGGCAACGATCGCCATTTCAGCCCCGGAGAAGAAGCCGTTGGCCAGGATCAGCGCGATGACGATGAACAGTTCGGGAAGCATTCTCGGAAACGATCCTCGGAAACTATCGATGCGTGGTGCCGTCGCGGCGGATGACCGCCAGGTTGTCGCGGTGGATGACCTCGTCATAGGGGCAGTAACCGAGCACGGTGGCGATGCGGTCGGTTTTCAAACCACGGATGCGTACCAGTTCGTCCGATGAATAGTTGACAAGCCCGCGGGCGAACACGCGGCCCTCGGCGTCGGCAAGCGCCACCAGGTCTCCGGTCATGAAGGTGCCGGCGATGTCACGGACGCCGGCGGCCAGGAGGCTGCGGCCGGTGTCGACCACGGCGTCACGGGCACCGGGGTCGACCGTGACCGTACCGCGCACGTCGGCCGACCAGCCGAGCCAGCGCTTCCAGGCCGGCATCGCGGCAGCCCGGCCCGGAAAGAGTGTGCCCACCGTTTCGCCATTGACGATGCGCGGCAGCACATCGTCGTCGCGGCCGGAGGCGATGATGCAGTGGCCGCCAGCTTCGGTGACGATTCTCGCGGCGGCGATCTTGCTGGCCATGCCCCCCTTGGAAAGGCCGCCAAGACGGTCGCGGGCCAACGCCTCGACATCACCGTCGATGCGCGGCACGGTCGCCAATGGTCTGGCGCCGGGCTCGTCCGGATGGCGGTCATAGAGCCCGCTGACGTCGGAGAGGAGCACCAACAGCGGCGCCCCAAGAAGCGTCGCCACGAGGGCCGCCAGCCGGTCATTGTCGCCGAAGCTCGTCCGCAGTTCCTCGACACTGACGGTGTCGTTTTCGTTGATGATTGGAATCGCTCCGTAGTCGAGCAGGGCCCGCAACGTGTTGCGAATGTTGAGGTAGCGGGCCCGATCCTTGAAGTCGTCTGCCACCAGGAGCACTTGTGCCATGTGTCGGCCTTGGGCGCGGAGGGCCCGCTCATAGGCCTCGACCAAACAGCTCTGGCCGATGGCGGCAACAGCCTGCAGATGCGCCAACTCCGCGGGTCGCCGCGTGAGCCCCATGCGTCCCATCCCCGCTCCGACAGCACCGGAACTGACGAGCACCACCTGCTTGCCCGCAGTGAGGAGCGTGTTGAATTGCCGGCCCAGCGATTCGATCCGGTCGGTGTCGAGGAGACCGTCCGGACGCGTTAGGACCCTGGTTCCCACCTTGACGACAATGAATCCGGCGGCGACGGCAAGGGCCTCCCTGGGCAGATCGGGCTGGGGTTCGGTCATGATTCCCCGCATCGTACCCTGCCTTCCGGCGAGTGGGCCACAGGGTGTCGTCGCCGCCGGGCGGCAGGGAGTCTGTCTGGCCCGTGCGCCGTGGGTGTGCGTTGAGGTTTCCAGGTCGCAGGGCGTATAGTGAACCCGCCGGCCGATCATCTTTTTTCTTGTTGGGGCCTGCGGGCACGTTCGGTGAGCGACCTCCATCACGAATGCGGTTTGGCGGCCGTTTATCATCTCGCCGGTGGCGAACCGAGTCCACTCTGCCCATCCCAAGGGCCTGAGGAAGTATCGCGGCTCGTACCGCGGATGCTGCTCGACATCCAGAACCGGGGTCAGCTTTCCGCTGGCATGACGGTCTGGAACCCCGACCGCAGCCACTTGCTGGCGACGCTCAAGGATGTCGGGAGCGTGAGCGAGGTTTTCCGGATGAGCCATCGCGGCAAGTACGAGAGCCTCATGGAGCAGCATGCCGGCCGGGCGGCGATCGGCCACGTGCGCTATGCGACCTGCGGTGCGGAAGACCGCGGCTACGCCCAGCCGCTGGAACGGCCGCACATCCAAAAGCGAAAGTGGTTTGCCTTCGGGTTCAACGGCCAACTGGCCAACTATCCGGAGCTCCGGGCTGAAATTCTGGCCGACGATGACAACCATCTGGCCCGGGACAACGACACCGAAGTCATCATGCATGCGATCGGCCGTGAACTTTCCGGCGACGCCGATCCCGATCCGATTGACATGCTCGCCGCCATCTCACGGAGGTTCGACGGGGCCTGGAACCTTGCCATCCTCGACGCCTGCGGGAGGATGATCGTGGCCCGCGACCCGCTGGGCATCCGGCCCATGGAGTACGCCCACGTTGGCTCGCTTGTCGCCGCGGCCAGCGAGAGCGTGGCCCTGCTCAATCTCGGTTTTCCGACGGAATCCATCCGCACGCTCGAACCGGGTACGGCCCTCATCATCGATGGCCGCCACGTGCGGATCGAACGCTTTGCCGAGAGTCCCCGACGAGCCCACTGCTTCTTCGAGTGGATCTACTTCGCCAATGTGGCCAGTACGATGGACGACCGGAGCGTGTACCTCACCCGCAAGCGACTCGGGGAGGAACTGGCTCGACTCGAGACGATTTCGATCGACGCCGACACGGTGGTCGTTCCAGTGCCCGACACCAGCAAGGCGGCTGCCGACGCGATGGCCTATCGGCTCTCCATTCCATCGGTGGAGGGCCTCATCCGAAACCGCTATTCCGGACGGACGTTCATCGACGGTGCCTCCAGCCGTCGGCAAAAGGCGGAATCGAAGTACACGCCGCTTCGCGAGGTGCTGGAGGGCAAGCGGGTGATCCTCGTGGAAGACTCGATCGTGCGGTCGACCACGATGAAGGTGCTCCTTGGGCGGATGCGATCGCTGGGGCTGGCCCGCGAAATTCACGTGCGGATCGCCTGCCCGCCGATCATCGCTCCCTGTTTCTATGGCATTGACATGTCGACGATCGACGAACTCTTCGCCCCGTCCTTTCTCGACGAGGGACGGCTCACCGACGATGCACAGGCCGCGATGGCCGCCCGCCTCGGGGCCGATTCGCTCCGATACCTACCCGTCGAATCGGTCGCCCGGTCCATCGGGTTTGAGAGCAGTGAGCTCTGCCAGGCCTGCATCACCGGGCAGTATCCGACGCCGGCCGGCGAGCGACTGTACGACATCGCCCTCAGTCAGGTGGCTCGCGGCGAGTCGGGCCGCACGTATGAGGCCGTCAAGTAGTCATGGCAGCGTGTGCAGCACGGCCCGCCAGACCGGCTGGCCGGCCATGCGGGTGCGACGCTCGAAGTGGGTGCGATAGTCGAGGTCGTGCTCGGCTGGCAGGGCTGGCTCCTCCTCGGGCTCGCTGAAGCAGCCGATCCGGCGGGCCGTCTCCATGGCTTCGTTGAAATAGTCCTCGACATCGGTCCACACGTGGAGCCGGCCGCCAGGCAGGAGCACCCGCCTCGCATGCTGGAGGAATGGCTCGCTCAGCACCCGCCGCTTGCGATGCCGGGCTTTCCACCATGGATCGGGGAAGTAGACATGGATCGCCGCGAGCGACGCGTCCGGCAGCATCGATCGGACGAGCCGCTGCGCATCGCCGTGAATGATGCGGGCGTTGGTCGCCGCGGCGACGGCCAGCCGACCGGCGCACATCCGGGCGTAGCCGGCGGCGATCTCGATGCCGAGAAAGTTGGTGGCGGGATGGGCCGCGGAAGCCGACCGCAAAAAAAGCCCCTTGCCGCTGCCCACCTCCAGTTCCACCGGCGAGGCGGTTGGAAAGACCGAGCCAGGCTCGAATGGCTCCGGCAGGTTGCCGAGAATAAGCAGATGCGTCGAGAGATCGACGGAGGGGGCGGGTTTTTTGGGGGCGCGCCGCGGCATCCTGCCCTACTTTGCCGCGGCGGTTTCGCGGAGGTAGTCGACCGGCAAGGGCACTCCCTTGATCACGCCATCCACGACGATGTTGTCCCGAACAATGCCTTGGAAGCGGCAGACGATCATCGCCTTGGGTCGCACACGGACCCGCTCCACGGCGATCACCAACCGATCGCCGGGCACCACCGGCTCACGGAACCGCACATCTTCCATGCCGCCGAAACCGATCACGCTCGCCTGGAGCAGGTTGTGCTTTTGCGTGTAGTAACTCGACAGTTGGGCCGCCGCTTCGCACATCATCACCCCCGGCATGACGGGCATTACGGGGAAGTGGCCGCGGACCCAAAACTCATCCGGCGTGACGTCCTTGTAGCCGACACAGAGGCCCCGCGAATGATCCTCGTGGACAATCGCCGTGAGCTGCTCCATCTCGAATCGCTGCTTGTTCCAGCGACGGATCTCGTCGATGTCGGCGATGACGTTCGACAGATCGTATTCGCTAGGATGGACGATGTAGTCGCGAGGGGCCACGGCAAACGCTCCGTCGGGCTGGCGGCGGGTCGGACGAAACGGCTCAGGTCTTGATGTGCTTCCGCTTGGCCTTGCGAGCCTTGCTGTTGGCGGGACGGGCGCCGTGATTGGCTTTCTTGAGGCCGCGATGGGGCTTGGCCATGAAACTCTCCGGGAGGCATGGAAGGGAACGGTGGGTCAATGAATCGACACCACGGTTGTACCATGCTGGCGGATTGGCTTCCATCGCCGTTTCGATCCGGCGGGCGGCTCACTGGCGGCCGGGCATTCCCGATGGAGCGGCAGAACGTTCGGCGGCAATGGCGTCGCGGATGCTCGATCGCAGAATCTCGACAAAGCTCGCCACGAGAAAGCCGAACAGGCCGCCGATGACGGCAGAGGATGCTCCTCCGAGCACCGCTCCAGCCACCGAACTACGGGTCATCATCGCAAGCATCAGCGTGCCCGTCACGCCGCCCACCGTTGCCCCGATGCCGGCTGAGACGGGCACCAAGCGGCCGAGTGTTTCGTGCCGTTCCAATCGCGTGGGAGACGTCGTCGGCAGCGGAGGCGACGCAGGGCGAGATGCGGCGGGCCGCGTCGCCCGATCCCGATCGGCTGCCTCCTGCATCCGTGTCCCGATGGCATTGCCTGCCACATGCATGGCGATGCTGGCCACGACAACGACCGTCGCCATCCACCCGGCCAGCCCGAGCCAGCCGATCGCCGCACAGGCCACGGCGACCACGACCGTCAGCCAAGAGTAGGTCACCAATCGCATGCAGAGCCTCCGCACAGCATTGTAGCCGCCGGTCAGAATGCGTCTTGGACTGCCTTTTCGGTGTAAATCGGGAGCAGACGGTAGTAGACCTCGAGCGTGAGCACGGCGAGAGCCGTGTGGGCCAGGCGGCCTCCGGGGGCCGTGTCGGGATCGTTGAAGAACCAGCTGCCCGATTCGTGGCCGATCGCGGCCTGTCGCGCCACGAGTTGCTCACGATGCTGGCGATTCCAGCGGGGCCAGGCCGCGTGGTTCATCTGGAGCAATGCCTGCGACAGGTAGAAATTCTGATAGATCGCATCCGGATTGGGGGCGGTTTTCGCGAGCACCGTCACGCCGCGGACAAGCGGCTCCTGCGCGGGTCCCCAACCGGTATACATGCGACAGAGCAGTCCGATGGCCGACGTGCAGGGCTTGGCCTGAGGGGTGCGATAGCCATAGGCGGCGCCGTTGTTGGCCTGCACGCGGTCGAGGAACCGTCGCACCCCCTCGATCGCGGGCGACGGGGTCTCGAGACCGGCGATCGAAGCACTTTTGAGGGCTGCTACCTGCCAGGCCGTCACCGTCGTGTCGCCTGACTGCCCCGGAAGGTACCGCCAGCCACCGCTGTGTTGGTCCTGGGCTGTCTGGATGAACCGAATCGCGTCGCGAAGATAGGGCAGGAGCATCTCGTCGCCCGCCAGGCCGTAGGCCTCGGCGAGGGCGAGCGTCGTGACGCCATGGCCGTACATCGTGCCTTCGCAGAAGTCACCGCCACGCGGCGTCGGCTGCATGCGGCTGATGAGATAATAGATCGCGCGGGATACCGTCTGCTGATAGGGGCCATCGACATGCGTGTTGCCCGCGCCCAGAAACGGCAGCAGCGCGATGGCGGTGCTCGCGGTGGAACTCTTGAGGGAGCCCGGGTGGCGGCAGGCCCCCTGGCAGCGGCAGCCGGCAAGGTCGAATTGCCACGAACCATCGACCGCCTGGTGCTCGGCCAGCCAGGCCAGCCCCCGCTCCACGGCCTGCTCGCTGGCCGCCGATCCGCCGCGGGCTTTCACTGCCGCGGCCCGTGCCTCACCGCGACGCGCCGCGAATCCCGGAGCGGTCGTTCCCGCGGGCGTCGGCGCCGCCCCCACAGCTGGTTTTTCGGCAGGCGGCGTCTCGGTGGCCGGCGGCATGGCAGGGAGCGATGCCACATGAAACTGCGGCCGAGTGGCTGCCACGGTGGTCGGCACCGTCGCCGCGGCGATGGCCGGAGGCACGATCGCGACTATCGGCTGTGGATCTGCCTCAGGGGGAGCGACGGCAATCTGCGGCGGTGGAGGTGACGCCACATCGGCGGCATCCGCTCGGGCTTCCTCGGCGGCGTCGGCCGGAGCGATTTCCACCGCGCGATCCATGTGCAAGGCATCATCGTCGACGCCGCGGAGATGGTCATCGCCGAAGGCCAGCAGCAACGGCGGGGGACGCGGCGGAGATTGCTGCTGGCTCGCCAGCACGGCCAGCACAATCGCGATCACCATGTGAGCCAGAAGGCTGGCGTAGCCAGACCGCACGACCGGATGGCCGACGACGCGGTCAATCAGCGGTGGGCGGGGCGCGATCGGCATAGGGAGTCCGGATAAACGGATGGCACCGGGTAGAGAAGCGAAACCACGCTTGCCGATTCTGACGACAGAATGCACTCGGCCAGCGACTTTCTCCCCACCACGGTAGTCAGATCGACCGTCGCCTGCACGGCCGTGCAGAGAGGAGCAGAATGGTCCGATTTTCCCGGCCCTGAAGGCCGCGGATCACTCGACGAAGTCGTCGGCCGGTTCGTTCACGTCCTGGTAGAGCGGCAGGCCGTGCTTGAAATAGACCTCGAGCGTCATCGTCGCCATCGAGGTGACGTAGATGCGCCCGCCCGCGTGGGGCGCGTGGCCGGTGTCGAAGCCTTCGTAGTAGCTCCCGGCCTGATGGCCCGATGTGATCTGCGCCTTGACCAGCATCTCGGACATTTTTTTCTGCCAGTCATCCCACTCCTTGGGCAGTTGCTGCTTCACGTGGTAGAGCACCTGGGTGGCGTAGTACGACGTGTACATGTCTTTGGACGGGCCGCCCTTGGCCAGCTTTTTTGCGCCGCGGATCAGGGCTTCGTTCGATTTTTTCCATTCCGTAAACATGCGGCACAAAAGTCCGGCAGATGTCAACGCAGGCCGGAAGGCCTTGGACGGATCGGCGTAGCCGTAGGCTGCCCCGTCGTCCGACTGAACGAAGTCGAGAAACGTGGAAATCTTCTTGACGACAAGCGGATCGACCCTGAGCCCCGACATATTCGCGCTCTTGAGGGCCATGACCTGCCAGCACACGGCCGATGTGTCGCCGGGCTGCCGGGGCGCATACCGCCAGCCACCACCAACCGGATCCTGGGCCAGCATGATGAAGTCGATCGCCGCCTGCGCCGGCCCGGCAAGCCGAGGATCCTTCGTCATGCCATAGGCCTCGGAGAGCACGATTCCGGCGAGCCCCTGGGAGTACATGTTGCCCCCTTTGGCACCGCCATACGCCTGCCCCTTGCCTGCGATCACCCGTTGGGCCAGGAACGCCAGGCCGGCGTCGACCTGCTGACGGTATTTGCCCTTCTCGCCCTGGGCCATGTGCGTGTACCCCTGGCCGAGCATCGGGAGCAGGGCGAGAGCCGTCGCGGCAGCTCGGTCGTTGAGGAAGCCGTCTGCCTCAGGATTCTTGCACTTTCCCATACACCCCGGGCATTGCCGGAAATCAAACGACCAGCCGCCGTCTGGCATCTGGTGCCGCTTGAACCAATCGCAGGAGGTCTCGACGGCCACGATGATTTCGTCCGGGTTGCCGCCCCCGGCCTTGATCATTGCTTTTTGGCTGGCAGCATCAGACCGCGCGGCAAAACCCGTTTTTGTGCCCCCCGACTTGCCGACCGTCTTGAGGAGATCGGTCGACATACTGATTTCGGTGCTGATGTCGGTGACCTCGACCGACATCTGGGCGGCAGCGAGATCAGAGGCATCTGAGACGACCTCCACCGATTCCACAGCAACCGAATCGGGGGCGACCGCGACATCCTCTACCTCTTCGACCGACTTCTGGTCGTCCGGCAGCTCAACGACCTGAAGCTCCTCGACCTCCGTGAGGGCCTCGGTCGGCGGCGAATCGATCGTCTTGATGCCCGCATGCTCCGGCGGAGGGGGCGTCACGATGAGTGCCAAAGACAAGAGCACCACAACGTGGAGTACCATGCTGACCAGCCACGCGGGCGCTTGTTTCATGAGACGTGTCCCTTTCAGACCAACTTTCTTGGATTGTATCGCGGCAGTGCGTCATGATCAAAATATGGAACGGGCTGAAAGTGGCTCAATTGCCGCGTTTTCACCGTTCTGCTGGCGAGTCCGTGCGGGAGCGGCTATTCTGCGGGGGTCATGTGAGGAAATCCTGGCCCCGTCCGTGGGCCGCTGTGTGTGAGCGTGTGAGAAACGGCAATGGCAAAAGGCAAGAAAAAACTCGAGGTCATTCATCTGGTCTGCCAGGAGACAGGTGACCAAAATTACACGCTTCGCCGGAAGTCGGGCGGCGAGAAATTGAAGGTCAACAAGTATTCGCCCCGACTGAGGAAGCACACGCTCCACGTCGAGAAGAAGAAGTAGTATCGGGCGGCA
Source organism: uncultured Candidatus Kuenenia sp. (assembly GCA_964578555.1). Taxonomy (GTDB): domain Bacteria; phylum Planctomycetota; class Planctomycetia; order Pirellulales; family UBA1268; genus CACORA01. Next base: position 3,442 of record CAZODJ010000029.1, on the reverse strand, counting down.
TGACGCTCGCGAGCAACGCGGCCATCTCGTCGCCGCCGGCCACGAACTGAATCGCGACCTCGACGGCCGCCACCGGGGTGGCTCTCAGGTCATCTCGTTTGATCTTCACGAGATCCTTGAGCGTGGTGACGAGCATCGTGGCCTGCTCACGCTGAGCCCATGAGCCGAGATCATCGAGATCTTCTGGCGAGTATGCGTGATGGTCGGGAAAGGCCCGAAATGCCACGAGGTCGGCACCGAGCGCTTCGAGCGACAGGCGAAACGCGGCTGGGTTGCCAACGCCGGCGCAGGCGACGATCCGTCGGCCACGCAGTGACTCCAGCGGCAGCGTTGCGCCACCAGCCTGCCGCAGCCCCGTGGGGCGATGCGTCGCTTCAGCCCACACCGGCGGCATGGTACTCGCGAGGTGCGACAGCGCCACGCGGATTTCCGCGCGGCGCGTTGCTTCGACCAGCGTGCAACGCGTGAGCACGATGGCGTCGGCGCGGGCCAGTCCGGCAAGCGGCTCGCGCAGCAGGCCCCGCGGAAAGAGAAAACCACAGCCAAAGGGATCGGTGGCATCCACCGCCACGATGTCGAGATCGCGGGCCAGCCGGCGGTGCTGGAAGCCGTCGTCGAGCACGACCGCGTCGGCCCCGGCGGCTACGGCCCGTCGGGCGGCCGCCACGCGATCGGGGTCGGCGAGGTGAGGCACGCCCGGGACAAGCAGGGCGAGTTCGGCAGCCTCGTCACTCTGCTGCCCGCGGCCGGCTCCGTAGCCGCGGCTGACGATCGCGGGCCGCATGCCGAGGCCCGCGAGATGACGCGTTGCCCAGGCGACCAGGGGTGTCTTGCCTGTGCCACCAAGTGACAGGTTGCCGATGCAGATCACGGGAGCGTTGCAGGAACTGATGGGGAGGAGCCCGAGGTCATAGGCCTTGTTGCGGCCGGAGACGGCGGCGGCGTAAGGGGCGGCCAATCCTCGCAGTGCCCACCGCAGGGCTCCCGCCCACAGACCGTCGGCCGATCCGTCAACCAGCCGCTTGAACGAGGCGGCATCGGGCAGCAGCGACATGCAGATCGTCCCTCACGGCCGGAAACCCTTGGTGGGCCAGCCACCGCTTCCCAGCATGGGGCCTTGTGACGCGTGTCGTCAACGCGTTTGCGGCAAGAGGGATGATTGGCCGATATACTTGACGAGAGTTGAGGCATGTCTGGCGTCGGTTCCGTCGACGCCAACCTGACCGCGGGAGTTTGGCGATGGCTACCGTTTCCAACGAACCCTCCCACCCGCTCGCCGTCGGCACCTGGCAGCCGAGTCGTGATTCCGACTCCAAGTCGGACCGCTACCTTGCCAAGCGGTTGGCCGCCGCCGGGGCCGACTACAAGGGTGTGGCGATCACCAGTTTCCTGCTGGGGGCGGGAGCGACAGCGCTGGTGTGGCTGGCCGTCGGTGTGTTGGCCGAACACTGGCTCGTGGCGGGCGGGCTGCCGCGGTGGGCTCGCTGGGCCTGGCTGGGGATCGGGCTGGCGGCTCTCGTCGTTGGGATCATGCGGTGGGTCGTGCCTCTGATCCGTTACCGCGTGAATCTCGTCTATGCGGCCCGGGCGATCGAGCGAGAGTTTCCTGATCTGCACAACGACCTTGTGAACGCGGTGCTCGTGAGAGGCGACGAGGAAGGCACGAGCCCACGGATGGTGCGATCGCTCAAGCGGCGGGCGGCACGGCAACTCTCCGGCTTGCCCGCCGACGACAGCCTGGTCGATCGGTCGCTGGCCGTGAAATTGGCGTATGCCGTGGCGGTGCTGGTCGGCCTGGCGTGTCTCTACGAGGTGTTCGCGCCCAAGAGCCTCCTGACGAGTTCGGGCCGGCTGCTCGCGCCGTGGACGGCGGTAGCGGCTCCATCTCGTGTGCAGATCGCGCCGTTGCAACTGTCCTGGCGGGTCCCGGGTGACGAGAGAAATGATGCTGATGACGTGCCCGAAGGCCATGCGATCGAGGTTCGTGGAGCCAGCGCCACGATCGTCAGGGGCCGCCAGTTGTTGGTCGCGACTGACTTTCGCGGACTGCGGGATCATGAGCAGCCCACCATCACCGTGCGGCCTCTGCGGGATGACGGATCGGTCGACGCCACCGCCCAGCCGTGGCAGGTCGTGATGCAGCGGCCGCGTGCGGGGGATGCCAGCGGGCGATTCGTGGCGGTGCTTCCCGATGCGGCTCGCGGCCTGGATCGCTCGGTGGAGATTTCGCTCACGGCCGGTGATGCGCGCACCGAAGCGCTAAAGGTGATGGCGGTGGACGCACCGTCCTTGCTGGTTCAGGAAGTGCGGTATGACTTCCCCGCCTACACGCGGCAGGCCGCTGAAGTGATTCGTTGGCAGGGGGATCTTCATGCCGTAGAAGGCACGAAGGTCACGCTCGTGGCCGTGGCGAATCGACCCATCGGCAGCGCATGGATTGATTTCGGCTGTGATGGCCGTCGCGACAAGCCGCTGGTCGTGACTGCGAGCGACCCATCGCGGGCATCGGTGTCGTTCGACCTCCAGCTCGATGCCGCCGCGCACCAGGCCTCGTATCGCCTGCTCTTCGAGCCGCGCGAGTCGGCCGGTGAATCACTCGAGCTCATCACGGAGGACCTGCAGCACCGGATCGAGGTACTCCCCGACATGGCCCCGGAGATTTCGCTCGAGGAGCCGAAGGAATCGCCCTTGCGGGTGCCGCCTGATGCACCGGTACGGATTCGGGTGCGAGCGATTGACCCCGATTTCGGACTCGCCCGGGTGGGGCTGGAAGTGCGACGCAAAGATGGGCCGCCAGGCAAGGAGATCGTTCTCTTGGCCGAGGAGAAAAGTGGCCCGTTCCAAGGCGGCTCGCTGCTGGTGCCGCGGCAGTTCGGCGCCACGCCGGGAGCGACGCTCGAGTACCGGGGGGTGGCGATCGATACCCGGCCGCAGCGACCCAACGAGACCCGCACCCAGTGGCAGGCCCTGATCATCGACGAGACGGCGCCGGCTCGCGAGCCGCGGCCAGAGCCGCAGGAGAACCCTCGCGACGGAGCAAAAAACGAACAGCCGGGGGATGCCGGCGCAGGCGGCCAGCCAGCGAAAGGCGAAAAGAACAAGCCGGAGGCTGGTGGCCAACGTGACCGCGACATGCGAGACCCGGCTCAACAAGAAGAGAAGCCGGGCGAGCGCAACGCGGATCAGCGCGATGGTGAGCAAGGGCGAGGCAAACAGCCCGAGGGCGACAAACAGCCCGACAGCGGCCAGCAGCCTCAAGACAGGCAAGCCGGAGAGGCACAGTCTGGCGATGGACAGGCTCAAGCAGGTCAGGGGCAAGGTGAGAAGGGTGAGCAGAGCAAGCCAGGGCAGAAGTCCGGGCAAGACAAGGGTGGGCAAGACAAGGGTGGGCAAGACAAGGGCGGGCAACAAGGCGGTGCGCAGGCGGGCGAGGAACGCAACG